>NZ_JBHURF010000037.1:0-87995 GCF_042674125.1 Rhodococcus sp. NPDC056960
GACCGCAACCCGCAGTGGTCACCCCCGTCGATCGACGACGTCCACGACGACGACGTCGCACGGTTCTTCACACCCCTCGGAGATCTCGAACTCGGTCTCCAACACCCCACCACGACGACCGGAGCACACCAGTGACCGACTTCGAAACCATCCTCCTCGACCGCAAGGGACGGGTCGGGATCATCACCCTCAACCGCCCGAAAGCGCTGAACGCGTTGAACTCCCAGCTTCTCCGCGAACTCGTCACGGCGATCGAAGACCTCGACAGCGACAGCGAGATCGGCGCCATTCTCCTCACCGGATCCGACCGCGCCTTCGCGGCCGGCGCGGACATCAAGGAGATGCAGACCAAGACGTACATGGACGTCTACCTCTCCGACTTCTTCTCCATCGGAGATCGCATCGCCGCAGCCCGCAAACCCATCATCGCCGCGGTCGCCGGATACGCCCTCGGCGGTGGATGCGAACTCGCGATGATGTGCGACATCCTCCTCGCCGCCGACACGGCCAAGTTCGGTCAGCCCGAGATCAAGCTCGGTGTCATCCCCGGCATCGGTGGATCGCAGCGCCTCACCCGCGCCGTCGGCAAGGCCAAGGCGATGGAACTGTGCCTGACCGGCCGGAACATGGATGCCGAGGAGGCCGAACGCGCCGGACTCGTCGCGCGCATCGTGCCCGCCGCCGACCTGTTCGACGACGCACTGCAGACCGCCACCACCGTCGCCGAGATGTCGCTGCCCGTCGCGATGATGGCGAAGGAAGCGGTCAACCGTTCCTTCGAGACCACGCTCACCGAGGGAATCCGCTTCGAGCGCCGGGTGTTCCACTCCACCTTCGCCACCGAAGACCAGAAGGAAGGCATGAGCGCGTTCGTCGAGAAGCGGTCGCCCGCCTTCACCCATCGGTAGGTCGGCGTCGTCACTCGTTCCGGACCAATACCCGTGCGGTCGACGGAAGTAGTCGACCTGTACCGACAGTAGGAGAAACCTCAAAGGTGAAGATCGCACATTCCGCCGCCGTGGTCACCGGGGCCGCATCGGGCCTCGGCGCCGCCACCGCCAAACGCCTCGCCGACGCCGGTGCCACCGTGTTCGGGCTCGACCTGCCGCAGTCCATCGAGCGCGCCGGCGACACCGTCCCCGACGGCGTCACCCTCCTCGCCACCGACGTCACCAGCGGCGACGAGGTCCAGGCCGCGATCGAGAAGATCGTGGAATCGGCTGTGCCGCTGCGCATCGTCGTCAACTGCGCCGGTGTCGGCTGGGCGAGCCGGATCCTGTCGAAGAAGGGTCCGCACGACCTGGAGTTGTTCCGCACCGTCATCACGGTGAACCTGCTCGGCACGTTCAACGTCATGCGCCTTGCCGCCGACGCCATCGCGAAGACGGAGACCGTCGACGAGTCGGGGCAGCGCGGCGTCGTCATCAACACCGCGTCCGTTGCCGCGTTCGAGGGCCAGGTCGGCCAGATCGCGTATTCGGCGTCGAAGGGTGGGGTGCACGGCATGACCGTGCCCGCCGCCCGCGACCTGGCGCAGTTCGGGATCCGGGTCAACACCATCGCCCCCGGCATCGTCGACACCCCGATGCTCGCCGGCGTCACCGACGAATACCGCCAGGGTCTCGAGGCCGGGGTCCCGTTCCCGTCGCGGCTGGCCCAGCCCGCCGAGTACGCGGAACTCGCTCAGATGATCGTCGAACACGACTACCTCAACGGTGAGACCATCCGCATGGACGGTGCCCTGCGCATGGCGCCCCGGTAGGCGGCTCCGCCACCCGTGCGCCTTTCTGGTTGCTCCAGCTACCAAAAAGGCGCACGGGGCGCGAAGCGCCCTACCTGCGGCGATGCAAAAATGCGCCACCCCGTTGCAAAAGAGATGATTCCCCCGCCCGTACGTCCACGGCACACTGGCATTCAGCCCCGCTGCGCAACTGAGAACGGCCAATCCTGTTCTGAGACTTCTGCAATTCGTCGTTTCCCGATCACGATCCGGCTGCAGCACTCTCGGGCGCCACACTGCTAGGAGGACACGATGAGCAAGATCGCCTTTCTCGGTCTCGGGAACATGGGCTTGGGTATGGCCACGAACCTGGTGACCGGCGGTCACACGGTCACCGGCTTCGATCCCGCGCCCGCCGCGGCGGAGAAGGCGGCCTCGCGCGGGATCACACCGGCGGCGTCCGTCACCGATGCCGCGCGTGACGCGGACGTGATCATCACGATGCTGCCGAGCGGCAAGCACGTGCTCGACGTGTACGCCGATCTGGTGGCCGCCGCAGCCCCCGGCACCCTCTTCCTCGACTGCTCGACCATCGATGTCGCAGACGCGCGTTCGGCCGCCGATCTGGCCGTCAATGCCGGTCATCGCGCCGTGGACGCCCCGGTATCCGGTGGCACCGGCGCCGCCGACGGCGGAACCCTCACCTTCATGGTCGGGGGCCCGGCCGAGTCGGTCGACCACGCCACCCCCTTCCTCGAGATCATGGGGGCCCGCATCGTCCCGTGCGGCGACTCCGGAGCCGGCCAGGCGGCGAAGATCTGCAACAACATGATCCTGGGAATCTCGATGATCGCGGTCAGCGAGGCGTTCGCGCTCGCCGAAAAGCTCGGGCTGACCGATCAGGCCCTGTTCGACGTCTCGTCCACCGCCTCGGGTCAGTGCTGGGCGTTGAGCACGAATTGCCCCGTCCCCGGTCCGGTTCCGACGAGCCCGGCCAACCGCGACTACGCGGGTGGCTTCGCGAGCGCCCTCATGCTCAAGGATCTTCGGCTGGCACAGGCCGCGGCTTCGGACAACGGCGTCGACACCGTCCTCGGGCGGCGGGCGGCCGAACTCTACGAGCAGTTCGTCACCCACGACGGCCCCGGTCGCGACTTCTCCGCGATCGTGACGGCCATTCGCTCCGGCGCGCTCGGCACCGAACCGGCGCAGTCGTAACCCCGAAAGGAACCGCTCGTGCGCATCGTCCTCATGGGTCCTCCCGGAGCGGGTAAAGGAACTCAAGCACAACGGCTCTCGACCGCTCTCGACCTACCGCACATCTCCACCGGCGACCTGTTCCGCCACCACATGGCCGTCGGCAGCCCGCTGGGGCAGACCGCGAAGTCGTACATCGATGCCGGCGAACTCGTACCGAGCGATGTCACCGTCGACATGGTGCGCGAGCGCCTCTCCGACGACGACGCATCCACCGGGTTCATCCTCGACGGGTTTCCGCGCACCGTGGAGCAAGCGATCGCCCTCGACGACATCCTCAACGATCAACTGAGCCAACTCAATGCAGTCCTCGACTTCGTCGTCGAGGACGAGGAGGTGGTCACCCGGATGTTGGCACGCGGCCGCGCCGACGACAACGAAACGGTGATCCGCAACCGTCTCCGGGTCTACCACGGCGAGAATCAGCCTCTGCTCGCCCATTACGCCCCGATCCTCGTCCAGGTGCAGGCCCATGGCACCGTCGACGACGTTCACCAGCGCGCCATCTCCGGCCTGCACCCGTGGGCGCTGTCCGACACCGGCACCGCAGACGTCCGTTCCTGACGTTCCCAGATTTTCCGTTCCGGTTCGACCCGTGCGACCGGACACCACAGACCGTTACGACCCGCTTTCGATTCCGCAGCAGCGGATCTCAAGGAGCCCTCATCATGACCTCTACTCAAACCTCCGTGTCCGAACTCGGCATCCCCGAGGCCCGCGACTACCCGATGTTCGTCGATGGCGCGTGGGTGGAAGCGCAGTCCGGCGAGTGGACGGACGTGACCACCCCGGTCCTGCGTGAGCATGTGATCGGCCGGGTTCCGTCCTCTGACGCGGCGGACGTCGATCGCGCGGTGCGCGCCGCACGTCAGGCGTTCCCGCAGTGGCGGTCGCAGCATTTCACCGCCCGCGCCCGGGTCCTGGCCCAGATCGCCGACGCCATCGATGCCCGCTCCGAGGAGCTCGCCCGCCTCACGGCTCTGGACACCGGCAACGCGCTGCGCACCCAGGCCCGCCCCGAGGTGACCACCCTGGCGAATCTGTTCCGTTACTTCTCCGGCGTCGCCGGAGAGATCAAGGGCACCGTGCTGCCCGCCGGGGACGACCAGCTGCAGTACTCGCGGCAGGAGCCGCTCGGTGTCATCGGCTGCATCCTGCCGTGGAACTCCCCGCTGATGATCGCCGGCTTCAAGATCCCCGCCGCCCTCGTCGCCGGTAACACCGTCGTCGTCAAGGCCGCCGAGGCCGCCCCGCTCAGCGTCCTGCTTCTCGCCGAGATCTGCGCCGAGTACCTGCCCGCCGGTGTCCTCAACATCATCACCGGATCCGGCCGGGTCGCCGGTGAAGCACTCGTGCAGCACCCGGCCGTCGACAAGGTCTCCTTCACCGGGTCCACCGAGGTCGGCCGCCACGTGGCCCGCGAGGCCGGCGGCCGCCTGGCACACGTCTCCCTCGAACTCGGCGGCAAGAACCCCTCGATCGTCTTCCCCGACGTCACCGTCGACGACGACTTCATCAACCAGCTGCTGCTCTCGACCCGCGTGCACCGGCAGGGCCAGAGCTGCACCGCCGGCTCCCGTCTGTTCCTGCACCAGGACGTCTACGACCAGGTCCTCGACCGGCTCGTCACCACCCTGGACGGCCTGACGGTCGGCAACCCGCTGGACGAGGCCACCGACATGGGCGCGATCATCAACGACAAGCAGTTCGCGTCGGTGTGCGGATTCCTCGACGACGGCCTGAGCTCGACGAAGGTATCCACCGTCCTCGACGGCTCCCCCGGCAACGTCGGCAACTCCGACGGCTACTACATGGGCCCGACCGTGTTCTCCGGCGCCGACAACTCCTGGCGGCTGTCGCGGGAGGAGATCTTCGGACCCGCGCTCGTCGCCATCCCGTGGACCGACCACGCCGACGTCATCTCGATGGCCAACGACTCCCACTACGGCCTCGCTGCCTACGTGTGGACGCACAACCTCGACCTCGCCCTGTCCACCGCCCACGCCCTGGAAACCGGCTGGGTGCAGGTGAACCAGGGCGGCGGCCAGATGGTCGGCCAGTCCTACGGCGGATACAAGCAGAGCGGACTCGGCCGGGAGGTCTCCCTCGAGGGCATGATCGCCGGCTTCACCCAGACCAAGCAGGTCAACGTGCGCCTGCGCACACTCTGAGAGGGGAACGCATCATGACCGTCGGACCACTCAGCGACATCCTCGTCCTCGACCTCTCCCGCGCACTGGCCGGCCCGATCGCCGCGATGATGCTCGGCGACCTCGGCGCCCGCGTCATCAAGGTCGAAGCACCCGGCACCGGCGACGACTCCCGCACCTGGGGGCCGCCGTTCGTCGGACCCGAGAACGACCCGCAGTCGTCGTACTTCATGTCGGCCAACCGGAACAAGGAATCGATCGTCCTCGACCTCAAGACCGAGGACGGCAAGGACGCGCTGCGCCGGCTGATCCGCCGCGCGGACGTCCTGATCGAGAACCTCCGGCCCGGCGCGTTCGACCGCCTCGGGTTCCCGGCCGACGTGCTCGAAGAACTGAACCCGCGACTGATCACGTTGTCGATCACCGGGTTCGGGCACGACGGCCCGGAAGGATCGCGGCCCGGCTACGACCAGATCGCCCAGGGCGAGGCCGGGCTGATGTCGGTCACCGGAACCCCGGACGGTGAACCCACCCGCATCGGCGTGCCGATCGCGGACGTCCTCGCCGGCGTCCACGGCACCGCCGGCGTGTCGGCGGCACTGGCCAACCGGGAGAAGACCGGCAAGGGCATGGTCGTGCGCACCTCACTGCTCGCCGCGGCGGTCAGCGCCCACACCTTCCAGGGCACCAAGTGGACGGTCGGCGGCCAGGTCGCGCAGCGGTCCGGCAACCACCACCCGCAGATCGCCCCGTACGGGTCGTTCCGGTGCGGCGACGGGTTCGTGCAGATCGCGGTCGGCAGCGAGGCGATCTGGGCGAAATTCGCGCCCGTCGCCGGGCTGGCGGCGAACGACCCGCAGTTCGCCGTCAACCGGGACCGGGTCGCCAACCGCGACACGCTGATCGCCGCGATCGAAGCGGATTTCACCAACCGCACCCGCGCCGACGTGCTCGCCGCCCTCGAATCCGCCGGCGTGCCCGCGGGATCGATCCGCACCATCGACGAGGTCTACGAGTGGGAGCAGACCCGCAGCCAGGGACTGCTACTCGAGGTCGAGCACCCCGTCGTCGGACCCGTGCAACTGCCCGGCCCGTCACTGCGGATGGAGAACGCCGACGGCCAGTCGCTGGTGCGGACCGAGCACGCTCCGCCACCGGTTCTCGGGCAGCACACCGAGGAAATCCTCGACTGGATCGGCACCAGCGACACCGCGGACCCCTACGACACCCGGGTTCCCGCCCAGGCATGACGGGTCCGCGCGGGCGCGGGCGGGCAGCACCTCAGACGGACAGGCATTCCTCGACGAACGCCAACTGTCGCAGTGCATACGCCCGCGCACGCGAGTGCAGTTCGATCGAATGACCCGCGTGGCGAAACAGATCCATCCGCACGGTGGGTGCAGAGGTGAAATGCCCGGCCAACGCGTCCCGCGCCTCTGCGCTGGACTGCCAGATGTTGTCGTGCTCGGCGAGGGTCAGGCTCACCGGCACCGCGACCTTCGCCGCGGCAGACGGCAGTGCCGTGGACCAGTGCACCACGTCGGTCAGTTCGGGCATCGGCAGGGGGCGCAGGAGCCGGGCGTTGAGCTCGACCTGGTCGACGGTGTGGGTGTCGTCGGGTCCGAACATGACGTGTGCGTGGGCCTCCGGTGGCAGCACCAGGGCGGGCGCGTCACTGATCATCGACGCCCACATCTCACGCAGGCCTGGTTGCCAGAATTCACCCAGGCCGCTGACCTCCACACCGCGCAGGGGGTCGCGTGTGTGCGAGGCGACCTGCAGGGCGATCATTCCGCCGATGGAGTGCCCGACCAGCACGACGTCGTCGGTCCGGCCGAGGTCGCCGGCGATCGTGTCGACCGCGGCGGCGAGGATCCGGGTTTGCGCCGGGAACGACAGGACGGCCGGGTCGCAACTCGTGGTGCTTCCGTATCCGGGGCGGTCCAGCGCGACGACGGTGTAGCCGAGCTGTGCACCGAGTTCGAGCAGGGAGCCGGGCCCGCGGTCGTAGTAGCCCGCGTCGTAGGTGCCGCCGTGCAAGGCGACGACGAGGCCGCGGCTTTCGGTGTGCGGCCGGGCGATGCGACCCGACAGGCGCAGCTCGCCGGCGTCGACCGCGATGTCGGTGACGGGGATCGGTGTGGTCATGTCCAGTGCCTTCTGTGTGCGGATCGGCTGGTTGATTCTCGGTGCGGCGACGTCGTGACTCATGATCGACCGTAACGCTCGTGTAGCCAGTGGCCGAGTTGTTCACCGGCCAGGGTGGCGCCGGTGGGTTCACCCGCCGTCAGGGCGGCCCCGAAATGCTTGCCCCGCACCAGCACATGGGTGACGTCGTCTCCTCCCAGTGCTGCCGCCATCGCTTTCGCGTCGACGGGGAAGCAGGCCTGATCGCCGGTGAGTTCGATCAGCAGCGCGGGGATTCGGACGGCTGGTGCGCATCGGAGGAAGTCGGCGCGGCTGCTGAGCCCCGACCAGGTGGACAGCCACGCCTCGGGTGTGGTCAGGCGCCCGAATCCGATGATGCCGTAGTTCGTCAGATCAGGTCGTGACCCGAACAGCGACCCGTACGGGCGGTCGTTGGGGTCGAGGGACGGATCGACGCAGCGCAGGTCGGCGTCGGTGCGGTAGACCGTCAGCACTCCGGTGGCCAGTGCTGCGCGACGGTCGGCGGGGTCACCCGACTGCTTGTGACGGTGCCGTGCCCGGGACGCGGAGTCGACGCGGGCCCGGGCGAGGTCGTCGAGGCGGGCGACCCGGGCGCGTTGCGCGGCCCGGTACCGGTCGACGAACTCGGGGGCAAAGCTGCTCGGCTCGGGTGCCTGCACGTACCCGTTGTCGGGGTTGTACGGGTCCAGCGCCGGGTCGACGGAGAGTGGATCGGCCTCGTCGGTGACGGAGGGATCGATCATGCGCAGCAGCAGTGCCCCCTGGCCCGGGTGCGGGGCCATGAAGATCACCGCGTCCGGGGCCGGCATGTCCGCGTCCGGCAGCGGAATTGCCTTGCCGCCGGGGGTGTCGGCGAATCGCGCGGACGGCGAAAGGGTCGCCTGTTCGATGTAGTAGGCGGCGAGGGTGCCGCCGCCGGAATGCCCGACCGAAACCACCGTGTCGAAGCCGCGCTGCCGCAGAAACCTGTGCCCCGCAGCCATGTCCAGCAGTGCCTGCTCGTGCAGCAGCGTCAGGTCGTTGCCCATGATGCGGGTGCCCTGCGTCCACACCGCGTAGCCACGCGACAGGAATTCGGGAACCAGCACGTGGTGTGTGAAGTCCTGGCGTGGGTGCATGAGAAAGGCGACGGTGTCGGCCCCGGGCACGGTCCGGAGCACGCCCGAGACCGTGGCGCCGTCGGTGGTGGTCAGCTCGTGCACGCTGACCGTGGTGTGCTCCGGAACGGTGCCGGCGGAGACGTAGCGTCCGGCGCCGATCCGTTCGGTGGTACTCATCGCCGGACCACCTTCAGCGCGTCTTTGTCGTGCTGGGCGATTCGTGAGTTCTCCAGTCCCGCAACGGCGCTGTACCACACGGCGTGGCGGCAGCCGGTGGCTCTCCGGTCGATGACGATGTCGTCGTCGGCGGTGATGCGGAAATAGGGGCCGACCTTGTCGACCGTGAGCGCCGGGTCCTGGGTGGCGACGTCGATGACACCGTCGTTCTCCGGGACACCGAGCACGTAGAGCCTGCTCATCGCGACACCACCGCCTCACTCTCGATGCGGCGCTGCTCTTCCCACTGCGCGGCGCGTTCGACGATCAGTTCGGCCTTGCGGGTGAGCAACTGGTCCATCGAGGGACTGTCACCGGACGCGACGTCGCACAGAGCCTGGATGGTCAGTTCCGCGTCCAGGTCTTCCTGGGCGGTGACCGGACGCAGGGCGCGGGTGATCTCGAGCATGTAGCCGTTGGGGTCGTGGGTGTAGATCGACTCGATGGTTTCGTGCACGACCTGCATCTCCACCGGCCACTGCGAATCGTCGAGCCGGCGCCGGTATTCGAGGAGATCTTCCTCGCTGTCGACGTGGATCGCGAGGTGGCGGGAGTTGCGGAAGAACTCCGGTGTGCCGGGGGCGAAGCGTGCCCACGAGTCGCCGGGGGCATCCTGGTCGCCGAACGGTTCGAGTCCGAAGTAGTAGAAGAACGCCATCCGGTCGTCGTTGCCGATGTCGAAGAAGAAGTGGATGAAGTCGGGATGCTGTTCGGGCCCCCACCCGGCCGCGCAGATCGAGTGCACCACCGGGAATTTCAGGACGTCGCGGTAGAAAGCCACCGTGCCGACGGGGTCGAAGGTGGGGAACGCGGCATGGTCGACGCCGCGGACGCGGTGGACGGGCTTGGTGTGCGGTGTGCTCATCGGTGGTTCTCCCTCGATGTCGAGAACGGTGAAATCAGTGGGCGGGGACGGTCGCGTCGGCGCGCAGCAGCGAACCCGCGCCGGGGATGTCGACGCGGGCGCCGGCGGCACGCAGGACGGTGTAGGCACCGGCGGTGGCGGCGGAGAGGACGGGGATGCCGAACTCGTCCTCGGCCGCCTGGACCAAGTCCAGCGACGGCATCTGCACGCAGGCGGAGATGACGAGTGCGTCGACGCCGTCGAGATCGAGACTCCGGGCTGCGTCCATGACCCGCTCGCCGGGGATGCAACCGACGTCGGCGTTGTCGGCCACTTCGAGAGCCCGCCAGTCGGCGACCTCGAAGTTCTCTTCTTCGAGATAGTGCACGACCTGCTCGGCCAGCGGGCGCATGTAGGGGGTGACCAGGGCGATGCGGCGTGCGCCGAGGGCGCCGAGAGCGGTCACCAGGGCTCCCGCGCTCGACAGGACCTTGGCGGTGGATCCACCGGCGGCCAGTTGTTCCGCGACCGACAGTTCGACGCGGCGGTGCTCACCCGGCCCGCTCGCCATGATCGCCACCAGGCAGGCGTAGAGCACGACATCGACACCGGCGTCACCGAGTTCGAGCACGCAGCGCTCACGCTGGGCGTTCATTGCACACAGTTGCTCGGGGGAAACGGTGTGCATGCGCATGCGACTGGAGTGGAAGGTGAAGTCGGCGTCCGGGTGGCGGCCGAGCAGGCGAGGCATCTCGGTCTCGACGGTGATGTTCGAACTCGGGACGACGAGTCCGATGCGGGTGGGCGAGGGGTTCACGGTGCTCCCTAGATGAGAATTCGACGGTAATGACTATTGTTCGACGCGGTCATCGCTTTGTCAACAGTATTGTCGTTTTTTCACCATGAGTGTTCAAACAAAGCAGGCCCGGTACCAATCGGTACCGGGCCTGCGTGCGAGCGTGGCGGTTCAGAGTCGGGGTTCGAGCCTGTCCAACCGGTCGCGGATCTCGTTGAGGAGTCCGATCGATCCGACCTCGGCCTCTTCCTGAGGGCCGCACAACATGTCCTGTGCGAGCCGGGTGATCGTGGCGACGACGGCGTCGATGTCCGATGCGTCCTGGGGGCGGAACCACCACGCCACCCAGTTGCACATGCCCAGCAGGCTGAATGCGGCGGTGCGCGAATCGACGGGACGGAACTGACCGATCTTCACGCCTTCGTCGATGATGTTGACCAGTTCGCGGACGATGCGCCGCTTGGCCTCGAGATGCTCGGTGCCGGCGGGCTCGGGCAGAACCGTCTCCGAGCGGTCCAGGATGCGGAACTGGCTCGGGTGTTCGGCGCGCTGGCGGACCAGCAATTCGGTCAGGTTCCGCACCTTGTCCACGGGGGACAGGTCCGGTCGGGTGCGGAGTTCCTCGAGAACCTCGGCCAGGCTGCGGGAGACCTGTTCGACGAGCATGGCGAGCAGATCGTCCTTGGTACCCAAATAGTGGTAGAGGGCGGACCGGGACACGTCCATCGCGTCGGCGATGTCCTGCAGGCTCGTCGCCTCGTAGCCCTTGGCCGCGAACAACTCCGTCGCCGTGTCGAGCAGTTCGCTGAGAATCAGTTCGCGGCGGCGTGTGCTTCTCGCCCCGTTGGTTCGCTTCGCCGACATGTCTGCAGTGTATCGGCGCGTTCGGGCGCCGCCGGTCGCCGATCGGCTCGGTGCGGCGCCGGCGCTCATCGGGCGATCACGACGGCATGGCACCGGCCCGCGGCGACGGCGGCGGCCCCCTCCGGGCGGGCGGCGGCGGGAATCGCCACCAGTACCGCGCACGGGGTGGCCCATCGCAGCCGTTCGGCCAGGTCGATGCGGGCACCGACGGTGGGTGCGTCGTCCGGGCCCTCCAGCAGCACCACCGTCGTCTCGGATTCGGTGCGGAACCGAGCCAGGAGGTTCGCTGCCCGCTCTCCACCGACGTCGCCGTCGGACCACGTGATCCGACGGACGCCGTCGGGCACGCTCCCCGGATCCAGCTCCCGTCGGGGCAGAGTGAGAGCGGTGTGCCCGAGGGGGCGGGACAGGATCCAGTCGTCGAGTGCCGCCGGTTCGGTCACCGGCGCATCGCCGAGGTCACGCACCGCCTCGCGGACGATGTCGGGGTGATCGGCGGCGTAGTCGGCGACGGAGAGATTGCCGGCGCGGGTCATGTAGGACAGCGCGACCAGTTCGGGCGACTGCTCGTGCCGGGAACGGTAGCTCGACCACCAGCCCTGACTGCGGGCGGCGAGGTGCTTGAACCGGTCCACTCCCGGTCGGCGGGCGGCCTCGTACCGCGTGAATGCCTTCGTCACATCGGCATTCTCGGCGAGGGCGGCGGCGAGGGCGATCGCATCCTCGAGCGCGAGTTTGGTTCCGGACCCGATCGTGTAATGGGCGGTGTGCGCGGCGTCGCCGAGCACCACGACGTTGCCGTACGACCATCGGTCCAGGCTGACGGTGGGGAACCGGGCCCACCGGGTCCGGTTGGTCAGCAGTTTCCGGCCGCGGAGGTCGCCGGCGAAGGCCCGCTCGAGCAGCCGCACGCTGGCCTCGTCGGTCTCGCCGGGTGCCAGCCCGTCCTCGTTTCGCGCCAGCCCCGCCGAGGCCCACGTCTGCTCGTCCGCTTCGATGAGAAACGTGCTGCGATCGTCGGCGTACGGGTAGGCGTGGGTGACGAACAGGGAGTCGTCGAGCGACCGCGCCGCGAAGTAGGCCGTGTCGACGGCGAAGTCGGCCCCGCACCACATGTAGTGCAGGCTGCCGTAGGAGATGTGGACACCCAATTCGGCGGAGAGCTTGTCCCGCACCGCACTGCGGGCACCGTCGGCCGCGATCACCACGTCGGCGTCCGTGTCGGAGAAATCGACGCGTGATCCCATGCGGATGTCGACGCCGACGGCGGTGGCGGCATCGGTGAGCACCTGCAGCAGCGCGGCCCGGCCGATCGCGAGGTTACGTGCCCCGTGCAACTGCACGTCCCGGTCCGCCCCGCGCAGGGTCAGCGAATGCCCGGCGTAGCTGACCCGGCGGATCTGTTCCGCGGTCGTGGGATCGACCGCCGCGAGATTGCGCATCGTCGACTCGGTCAGGCTTACCCCGAACCCGAACGTCGCGGTGCTCGAATCCGACCGCTCGTGCACGGTCACCCGGGCCGAGGGGTCCGCGAGCTTGATCAGGCGGGCGGCGGCCAGACCGGCCGGTCCGCCTCCGATGACGTCGATGGTGCGATGGGCCATGGTGTCTCTCCCTCTAACGTGCGCCGGTTGCGGGCGAATGTTCGTGTTCGTGCTCAGCCAGCAGCACAGTCGTAATCTGCTCTCGCAGTGTCTTCTTCGATACCTTCCCGACGTTCGAGAGCGGGAACCGGTCCACGATCTCGACCCGTTCGGGTAACTTGTACTTCGCGAGACCCTGCCCGAGGAGGAACTCTCCGAGTGTCGACACGGTCGGGCGTGGGGCGTTCTTCTCGAGGATCAGATAGACGCAGGCTCGCTCCCCGAGCACCGCGTCGGGCATGGCGACGAGCGCGGCGTTGGTCACGTCGGGGTGCCGCAGGATCAGTTCCTCGACCTCTTCGGCGTGGATCTTCTCCACTCCGCGATTGATGACGTCCTTGATCCGGCCTTCGATGGAGTAGACGGTGGTGCCGTCGAGGTGGTGGGCACGGGCGAGGTCGCCGGTGCGGTAGAAGCCGTCGTCGGTGAACGCGTCGGCGTTGTGCCGGTCGGCGCGGTAGTAGCCGCGGATCGTGTACGGGCCTCGGACGCAGAATTCACCGATCTCCCCGAACGGCAACTCGGCGGTTCCGTCGATTTCGAGGATGCGCACTTCGTCGGCCGCCGAGATCGGTTGCCCGACAGTGTGAAACCGGAGTTTCTCGCTGCCGTCGGCGGGGGTGACCAGGAACATCCCCTCGGCCATGCCGAACATCTGCCGCACCGAGATGCCGAGTTCGTCGCGCAACCGTTCGGCGATCTCCACCGGCAGCCGCTGACCGCCGACGATGTAATCCTCGATGCAGGACAGGTCCACGGTGCGGCTGCGCGGTTCCTCGAGCAAGCGGATGGCCAGAGCGGGGGGAACCAGCGGGAGCGTGGTGGGACGCTCGGACTCGACGAGGTCGAGCAGGACGTCGATTCGGGCACTGGGCGCCAGCACGACGGATGCGCCGGACAGCAGGGCGGGCTGCAGGGCGAGTGCGATGCCGGCGTTGTGCAGCAGCGGCAGCGGGTAGAGCAGTGTCGTTGCCGGGGTCCAGCCGAGTGCCGCCGCCCAGGCCTTGGAGTTGTAGACGTACTCCTCATGCAGGCGCGGTGCCACCTTGGGCAGCCCGGTGGTCCCGCCGGACAGCTGGAAGGCCACGATCTGATCGGGATCCACCGGGTCCGGAACGGGTGCTGCCGCGCCGATCCGGACCAGGTCCTCGAAGGCGACGGCGCCGTCCATCGGTTCGCCTCGGGCGATGACGACGGTGTCGATCACACCCCGGTCGAGCAGCGAACGGGCCGTGTTCAGCGGTTCGCCGCGCCCGAAGTCCGCCTGGACGAGCAACCCCCTGGCGCCGACGTGCTCGGCGAGAAGGCCGACCTCCCGCTCGCCGTGCTGAGGCAGGGTGCACACCGGCCGCACTCCCGCGATCAGGCAACCCAGGTACGCCACCACGGTCTCGGCGACGTTCCCCATCTGGAACATCGCGGCGTCACCGGCGCGCAGTTCTGTGCCGGCCAGCAGTCCGGCACCGAACTGTGTTGCCCGGGAGAAGAGTTCGCGATAGGTCCACCGCACTTCGGGCGTGACGAGCGCGACGCGGTCTGCGTGAACACGCGCCGCGTCGGACAGTTCGGCCGGCAGGGAGCGACCCGCCCACAGCCCGAGGCGACGGTACCGATCGACGACGTTCGACGGATAGGGCGTGAGCCCGTCCTCGGAGGACTCCGGCGTGGCGGGTGGCGTGGCGAGGTTTCCTGTCATAGTCGTCACACTATCGACGGTAGAGTCGAATTGTCAATACTCATGTCGAACTATTGACATTAGTATCGAAATAACGACAATCGTGTTACCCACTTCACACCCCTGGAGTTCGCATGCCCCCTCACACACCTCACGTCAGGCGCTATCCCGTCGTGGCAATCTGCTTCGCCGCCATCATCTTCGACGGCTACGACCTGATCATCTACGGATCGACGATCCCGGCCCTGTTGACCTACGAACCCTGGTCACTCTCCCGAATCGAGGCCGGCGCCATCGGCAGCTACGCCCTGCTCGGCATGTTCTTCGGCGCCGTCGCCGCCGGCACACTCACCGACCGGTTCGGGCGACGACGCCTGTTCCTCGGATGCCTGATCTGGTACTCCGTGGCCATGATCGCCGTCGCCGCGGCACCCACGCCCGAACTCCTGGGACTGTTCCGCTTCCTCGCCGGTCTCGGTTTCGGCGGGATCGCCCCCGTGGCGATCGCCCTCGTCGTCGAAGTAGCCCGCGACACCGAACGCAACCGCCTGAACGCGCTGATGCTGGCAGGCCTACCGGTAGGCGGCGTCCTCGCGGCGCTCGCAGCCCTGAACCTGCACGGCATCCTCGGCTTCCGCGGTCTGTGGGCGCTGGGCGCCCTCGCACTCGTACTGGTTCTGCCGTTTGCCTGGCGAATCATCCCGGAAACCGCACCGCCATCGGGACCGGATCACCCGCAGCAGGCCCTCGCTCGAACATCACCACTGCGCGAACTCTTCGCTCCCGCTGCGCTTCCCACCCTGATCCTGTTCGCCGCGGCGAACTTCGTCGGTTTCCTGCTCGTATTCGGCCTCAACACCTGGCTTCCCGAATTGATGCGAGAAGCCGGGTACAGCGTGGGCTCCGCGCTTACCTTCCAGGTACTGCTCAACGCCGGCGCCATCATCGGCGGCATCAGCGGGTCGTCACTGGCGGACCGATTCGGCAGTCGCCCCGTCGCAGCATCCGCGTTCCTCCTCGCCACGATCGCGATCGGGGGCATGGCGACAGCCCCACCCCCGCAGGCGATGTACTTCGTCGTCCTCCTCGCCGGCGCCGGATCCATCGGCACCCAGATCGTGCTCTTCGGATACGTCGCCACGCACTACCCCGCACGGATCCGCGCCTCCGCCCTCGGACTCACAACCGGAGTTGGACGACTCGGCGCCGTCACCGGCCCACTCCTCGGCGGAATCCTTCTCTCCGCCGACCTCCCCTTCGGATGGGTCTTCTCAGTCTTCGGCGCGATCGCCCTCCTCGGCGGACTCGCGTGCCTGCTTATCCCCCGGCACCGCGACGAATCCGAGAGCACCCTCGAAGCAGACCACGGACGGCAGCGGCAACCGCACCGATAGCCGGACGGCGAGACCCTTGCCGTATCCGCCCTCGGGAATTATGGTCAGTCCAAATGTCGGAGAGGTTGACACCGCACGGTGACGACTCGCCGCCTGGTGCGCCTGACCGGGAGAGGAGTCATGACTGCACATCTGCCGACGATCCCGCCGTATCTGCGCCTGCTCGACGAACTGCTCGCTCGCACAGCAGCTCAGTCCGGATTCGCGGCCGCGAGTGTGCTGGTGGAAGACGGGGCCCGCGGTTTGTTCATCCCCCTCCCCATCAGCGGACCCCGAGCCCCCGGACCGCGGGTGCCACCGGGTGAACCGCTGGTGCGACGAGCGTTGGAGTCCAGCGAACCGGTCTTCGGCGCGGGTCGGGATCTGACAGGTACCTGCTTCCAGGATTCCGCGCGGATCGTGGTGCTTCGGCTGTCCGATCCCCGATCGGATCCCGTCCGGATCCTTCTCCTCACCGACCCGCGGCCCGATGCCGAGTTCACCACCCTGCATTCTGCTGCGCTCGACTCGATCCGCTCGCTGGTCGATTCCGCAGCGGCTACCGTCCTCGACGCCGAGGAGCAGCGCCGTCGCAGGCGGGACCTCGAGCACGGCAGACTGCTGACCGACGAGCGTGCCGCGGTGGTCGAGCGGCTCGATGATGCGGTCGCCATGGCCGACACCATGTCCGCGATCGTGAAGGTTTGCGCGGAGTTGACGGGGAAGTCCGTGGTCCTGTTCGACCGGCGGGAGCGAACGATCGCCGCTGCCGGTCCACACTCGGCTGGGCGAACGTCGATGCCCACGCTCGCAACAATTCTCCGGTCCTACCCGTCGGACGCGGCTGCGGGATCGAAACCCATCGTTCTCGCCGCCGGAGCGTCAACCGAGATGATCCGCCGAAAGATCGTCACCCGGATTGCCGAGCGGGGTGAGCATTTCGGCTGGCTCGTGATCGACGAACATCCGACACCGCTCCGCCCGACGGACGAGTACACCGCCGCGCGGTGTGCACGTCGTATCGGCGCCCAGTTCCTGATCCAACGACGCATCGCCCGCGTCGCGTGGAACGCGAAGTCCGCGTTGACCCGGCAACTGATCCTCGGAACGGGCGCTCACGAGGATCTCGCGGCGAGCGGTGAGTACCTCGGCGTCGATACCGAGGCACACCGCGTGCTGGTATTCGTACCGGCTCCGGACGGGGAGCGCGAGGGATTCGATCAAGCGCTCACCGAACACATCGAGCGTTCCCTCGGTGTCGAGGTGCTGTCGACCCGGGGGTCGGAGGGGGCGATCCTATTGGTCGAGGCCTCGAGCGATGTCGCGTCCGTGATCGCGGTATCGCACGTCAAGGATGCGCTCACTCGCGCAGCAGCGGCGGTGTGCCGGTCCCCGGGAATGATCGCCGGTGTGTCATCGGTATGCGAACCGGCCGGACTCTCCCGCGCATACCGTGAGGCCCGCGAAGTCGTCCAGTGCGCCGACCGCTTCACCCCACCCGCGGCGCACCGGATCCTCGCGGTCGACGATCTGGGCCCGGCCCGGGTGTTTCTGGCCAACGGTGACCTCGACGCCCTGCGGCGGTTCGTCGGCGACCTCCTCGGACCTCTCCTCCGGGATGCGCCCGGAACGGACGATCTGCTGCGTACCGTGCAGTGCTGGTTCGACGCCGGGCGGAGTCCGCGTGGTGCCGCACGCCGTCTCGGCATCCACGAAAACACCGTGCGGCTACGCCTCTCGCGCGTACACGCGTTGACGGGCCTCGACATCGTCGGAGACGCGGCGGATCAGTTGAGCATCCAGACCGCGTTGCTGATTCTCCGCTTCCAGGGCCACCCCGCGCTCGACGCCGTCGAGGAAGCGACCACGACGGCCGACGAGGACGTCGACGAGCTCTGTCTCACCACCACGGCGCGACCGCGTTCGGCCGGGAACGCACCGTCCTCACGTGCGACACGTCGCCCGAATCCCGGTCCGTCGTCTTCGCCTCCAGAATCGACAGGTACGCCGCCGCCACCATCGACAGGGTGACGTGCCGGTA
Organism: Rhodococcus sp. NPDC056960; assembly: GCF_042674125.1. Classification (NCBI taxonomy): domain Bacteria; kingdom Bacillati; phylum Actinomycetota; class Actinomycetes; order Mycobacteriales; family Nocardiaceae; genus Rhodococcus; species Rhodococcus sp. NPDC056960. Next base: position 17,849 of record NZ_JBHURF010000037.1, read on the forward strand.
CCACGCCCTGTACCCGCGGACCTGGTAGTCCGCGAGACCCGACCTCTCCCGCGCCGCGCGGAGGCACCCCTCGACTGCCCGATGCCCGTCGGCTATCCGGGCGAGTTCGGACAGGATGCTGCCGACCGGCCCGAAACACAGGTGATAGGTGACGTCGGACGGATCGGTGATCGATCGTCCGGCCAGTAGCCAGCTCCCGTGCCGCTGTCCGGACCTGTGCAAGTCGACGGCTGCCCAGTCCCGAACGCGATGTCCGGTGGCACCCCCACCGTGGCTGAGCCTGTGCCACACCGTCTCCGACAGTTCGCCGATCACCGCGTCGACATTGCGGACCTGGAGGTTCGCCGTGGTCACCCGGCAGTCGCCCGGCACCTCGAGGATGTGGGGAACACCGCGCTCCTCCAGCCATCTCCGGAGAGGCTCCGACCGGCCATAGGTCGCGCCGGCCGTGACCCAGACGAACGGCACCCCCGCGTCGAGGGCCCGGTCGATCATCGCCCGCGCCAAGTCGGCCGGGCTCTCGTATGTCACCGAATCGTCGATACCCGCTGTCCGGCAACGGTTCCGGTCGTCTGTCCATTCCCACGGCAGGTACAGCTCGCGGTCGATCAGGCCCACGCCCGCCTCGGATGCGTACGCCAAGAATATGCCGGCCTGGGCGTTTTCGGTCCGCCCGCTCTCCTCCGATACCCGAGGGGCCGCCCCGGCAGACCGGCTGCCTCGCTTGCGGAACCACAGGTCGCCGACGATCAGCCGGCCCTGCCAGACATCGCCGACCGCCTGGACCACCACCTCGCGCGTGTCGTCGCGCACGCCGTCCTCGTCCCAGGATGCCGCGTTCAGCAACCGTTGCATGCCCTCCGGGCCGGCCTCTCCCGCCGCCTCTGCCTGCGTCCACCCGTTCTTGCGCCCGGCGCCACCGAGCAGCCCGTAGACGTAGGCCGGCATCCGTCGACGGGGCTCGACGCGGGGGAATCGAGCGGCGAACTGCGCACAGAACACCACGAACCCCCGCGGAAGCCCCGATTCATTCATCACGATCTGTCGTTGTAGTGCATCCGGCGCAGTTTCGGAACACCCCGCCACTACAGGTGATGTCGAGCACTCAACAACTCGGATGCGTCCGCAAGCGCCCCACCAGCCCCACCTGCCTCACGAAATGAGACCGAAGCGCGAATCTGCTCACCGCGAGGCCGGATTTGCGAATACTGCATTCGTCACTGATTGGCAAGCATTCTCGTGAGGCCGTGCTGTCGGCATCCACAGCAGCGATTCACCCACGAAACCGATGGGGGCCGGGCAGAGCGTTGTCCTGCCATTCCCGTCGTTCTTATGGTTCCCGGTGACGTCGTCACTTCCGCTGGGATCTGCACCCAGTCCGCGATTTCCCCCTCAGAAGGTTCAGGTGACCATGGACAACCACCGTCGGCGAAACCCCGCCGAACAGACAACCGACTACGCTCCCGGTTCGAGCATTTCGCGAAAGATCTCGTTCCGGATCGTTCCGATGTTGTTCCTCGCCGCGTTGCTCAGCTATGTGGACCGCACGAACATCGGTGTGGCCAAACTGCAGATGCAGACCGATCTCGGCCTCTCCGAAGCCGCCTTCGGCCTCGGCGCCGGAGTCTTCTTCATCGCCTACGTCCTCTTCGAGGTTCCCAGCAACATCGCACTCCATCGCATCGGGGCCCGGATCTGGATTGCCCGCATCATGATCACGTGGGGCCTGGTCACAGCCTTGATGTCGCTGGTCGAGAACATCTGGATGTTCTACGGGATGCGCTTCCTCCTCGGCGCCGCCGAAGCCGGCCTGCTACCGGGAGTGGTCTACTACCTCACGCGATGGGTACCGTCGGCGAACCGGGGACGGATCCTCGGCTTGTTCTTCCTCGCCATTCCCGTCGCCTCGGCAGTCGGGTCGCCCCTCACCAGCACTCTCATGTCGCTCAACCCGTGGGGGCTGGCCGGATGGCAGTTCATGTTCATCGCCGAAGGCCTGCCCTGCCTGCTGCTCGCCGCCGTCATCGTCAAGTTCCTCCCGAACGAGCCCGGCGACGCGCGGTGGCTCACGACCCCTGAAGCGCAGTGGCTTACCGACACGATCAGCCTGGAGGATCCCGCCGACACCGACGACGGCACCAGTCGTCCGCACTGGACGGACGGGCTGAAGAACTACCGGGTCCTCATGCTCGCCGCCGTGTACTTCTCGATGGTCGTGCCCATCTATCTCATGGGATTCTTCCTCCCGTCGATCATCAAGGAGATGACCGGCGGCACCGTCGGCACCACCGGGATCGGTTACCTGGCTGCGGTGCCGTATGTCTTCACGGGAATCGCCATGGTGCTGATCTCCCGGAGTTCGGACCGCACCCAGGAACGCATGTGGCACTTCGTCGTTCCGACCCTGACCGGGGCCTGCGCATGGGTGATCGCCGCCGCTACGGTGTCCTCCAGCCCGTACATCGCCGCGATCGCGATCTGCGTCGGCACCATCGGCTCGATGGCCACCATCCCGACGTTCTGGACCACCGCACCGAAGATCGTCTCCGGCGCCGCCGCGGCGTCCGGGATCGCGTTGATCAGCAGCATCGGCAACATCGGCGGCTTCGTCTCGCCCTACATGTTCGGCATCATCCGCGACGCGTTCCCGGGCGAGGCCGGCAACAGGCTGTCGTTCCTCGTCGGCGCGATCGTCCTCGGCGCCGGCGGCCTGATCATGATCGCCGTCTCGAAAACCCTTCGAACGACAGCATCAAAGAACTCGAATACCAAACAGCTGCAACATGACTGAACGCACAGACAGACCCCTCCGACCACACGATTGGACAACGCCGTGATCACGCACTCCGATACCGAATTCCACTCCCGAGACCTCACCGACAAGACCTGGACCGAAACCACCGTCCTGATCATCTCCGTGCCCGAAGCACGAATCTTCGGCAACGCCTACGTACTGGCCCGGCCGAACCTCGGCGTCACCCTGTCCTCGGTCATCCTCGCCGAGGGATTCTGCCGCCAGCCGTACGAAGTCGACTTCACCGACCCCCAGATGCACCTGCCCTGCCCCGACTCGTTCAGCAACTACACCCTCGACAACGGCCTGACCGTGTCCTCGGACGGCCCCCGCAACTACCGGATGCAATACAAGAACGCCCTGGGGGCAGCAAGTTTCGACCTCACCTTCGAAGGACTGCACGAACCGTTCGACCCGCACGACCCGAACCAGAATCCGCTCCTCGACCTGGACCGCGAAACCTCGCACGACCCACGCAAGGGCAACGAGTGGGAGAACGGGCACTTCGAAGTCAAGGGCCGTATCCGCGGCGAACTGGAACTGCGCGGCAAGACCTACCAGGTCGAATCCTACGAGGGCATGGACCACAGCTGGGGACCCCGCCCCGAGGTCGGCACCCGATCGGTCTCCTGGGTCTCGATCAACTTCGGTGAGGACTTCGCGATGCACATGGCGGTGCCGATGCGAATCGAACGAGGCCAGGTGTTCTACGACAAGATCCGGTTCGGTTACGTCGTCGAGCACGGCGAGGTCTTCGGTCTGATCGACGGAACGATCGAGGCGGAGCGCGTCGACATGCTCGCGTTCAGCAACCACGTCACGGCCACCGATGTCCGCGGCAGAAAACACGAGTTCTTCGGCAGCGCGATCGCGGGGCACCCGTGGTACACATTCAACCCGTCCCACGTCTGCTACCAGTCGTTGTTCCGGTACGAGCGCGGCTCCGCCGTCGGCTACGGCGAGATGGGAGACATCTTCGGATTGGACTACCTGGCCGAGCGGATGTCCCGTCACGGCCGACTGAAGTAGGAGTGAATTCAGATGACCAGCACTTCTTTGTCCCTGCCCGACAGGGACTGGGCCGACGCCCCGACCAACGCACAGATCGAACGTCTCCGCGCGCGGTACCCCACCGAGCCCGAAGTCGATCGGACATTGACCCGCAAGATGAACCGTCGTGCACTCGGTTCGTACCGGCGAATGGACCTCGACGAGTTCACCCGCTGTGTCGAGACGTTTCTGTCGGCTCACCTCGACGGCCCCTTCCGGGTGTCCGATGCCCGGTGGTTCACCGGCGGTGTGTCCAAGGTCCAGATGGGATTCACGTTGCATCGCGAAGAGTCCGGATCCTGGACGAGTGAGCGATTGGTCGTTCGCATGGACCCGGCCGAGGGATCGAATGCCACCAGTCGGCTACGCGAATTCGAACTCGTCGGCGCGGTGCGGGGCACCGTTCGCGTTCCGGAACCGCGCTTCATCGACATCGGCGGCGAGTATTTCCCGGAACCCGCGCTCATCTACTCCTACGTCTCGGGTGTGACCAAGCCGTCGGCGACCACCACCGGCAGGATCAGTGGCCTGGGAACGAATTTCGGTGCCGGCACACGCGAGCGTCTCGCCGATCAGTTCGTGTCCTACCTGGCCGCCCTTCACACGTTCGATCTGTCCGAGGCGGAGTTCACCAGCCTTACCCGGCCCCGGGTCGGGACCGACGACGCGGCGCGGTGGCTGCTCAATCAGGCCCGCCGGACCTGGGTGGAGGACCGTGCGGCCGACGTGCCGCTGATGGACGTGGCCGAGCACTGGATGCTGAGTCATCTGCCCGTCCTCGATCATGTGAGTATCGTCCACGGCGACTACCGCAGCGGAAACTTCCTCTACGACGAGGACACCCTGGAGATCACGGCCTGGCTCGACTGGGAACGCGGCCATCTCGGCGACCGCCACCGAGACCTCGCCTGGACCACGCAATCCACGTTCGGCCACTACGACGAGCAGGATCGGTACCTCGTGTGCGGGCTGATCCCGGAGGACGACTTCTACCGACGCTACGAAGCCGCCACCGGTCTGCCGGTGGACTCCGAGAAACTCACGTTCTACAAGATCCTCAACGCGTATCAGATCGTCGTTTCCACGATGGCCTCGGCACACCGGGTCGCGAAGCTGGGCAAGTCGCATCAGGACGTCGTCCTGTGTCGCGTCAAGGGCATGTCTGCGGTCGCAGCGGACGAACTGAACACACTCCTGGAAGAGGTGCTGTGATGGACCACTCGCGCAACACACTCGGAGCCCTGCGCAAGTCGCTTCTCGACTCGGTCGCGCCGGCCGTCGACCGGGCCGATCCGCTCGCTTCCGAGCAACTGCCTCTCGTTGCCGACTACCTGGAGTTCCTGCGTACGCGGATCTATCGGATCCATGAGCGGTCGAGATTCGAACTCGGCGAGTATCTCCGGATGGCCGACGGCGTGCTGGCGCGAGTCCCCACGCGATCGATCCCGGCAATCGGTGAGCTGACCAAGCACACCGATACAGCCCGGAGCGCACGCGAATCCGCGTCCACCGGCACGACGGAACTCATCGAGCTGGGTGCGACCCTGGCCGCCGCAATCAGCACCGTCGTCCAGGACGAGTCACTGCCGGACGACGTCCGCCTGGCAGTGGGCAAATGGGTCACCGAGGCGTCCCGCAACCTCCTCGCGTTCGAGCGGTCCTGGTACGCACCCTTCGGATTCGAAGCCGCCCCGGAGCAACTCCGTAGTATCGACGAATTCCTGTAGGCGGGCGGTCTGGACCTCACGCCGCTGAGGACGTGAGGTCCAGACGCCGCATCCTCACGGCGTCACCGTTACCGAGCACGCCGTCGCACCCGACAGTGGCCCTTGCCGCACCCCACGCTTTGGCTTTATGATCAGTCCAAAGATCGGAGAAGGAAGCCGCGTCGAACCACCGCGCGGCCTGGAAGTTCCTGCCCGCAGGTCGCAGGACCCCGCAGGAAATGAGTATCCCGATGAACCCACCATCCGACGGCGGACTCGCTCCTCTGTTCGACCTTGCCGTCCGGAGAGGCAACTCCCAGGCGGCAGCGGAACTGGCGGCGCAATCCGGCGAAGACCCCCTCACTCTCGAATGGACCCGTCAGGCCCTGCTCTCGCGCCTGCGGTCCGGGGCGCGCGGCGCCGATGAAATCCGCAATGCCGCAGAACTTCTCCGAGAGATCGAGGCGATCCAGCGTCGGCGACAGGCGCGGCGGATCGCGGACCATCGATCTCAGCTCACGGGATTTCGCGCGTTTCTCACCAATCTCCGCGGGGTGTCGCGGGCCGAGCGTCCGTATGTCGTGACCGACCGGTTGTGCCGTGATCTGGGCTTCAAGAAGTCTGTGTACTCCCCGGCCACGACCTCGGGCTGGTCTCCCACCACGATCGCGATTCATCCCGAACTGGACGACTCGTTCGCTCCTCTGCGGCAGGCGGTCGCGGCGCTGTCACTCCCCCCTGGTGCCGCGCCGCGCGAGGAGGAGGTGTTCCGCAGCGGACGCGGAATCGCCGTGGACCCGATCGACATCTATCGGAACACCTATCGCCCGCTCGTCGAACTGTCGCGACCACGCGGTTATCTCGCGGTACCGGTGGTCGCCGCGGGGCGAGTCACAGCACTACTTCATGCGGACCACGACGATGTCGAGGTCGACGAGTCCGACATGACCACCTTGCAGACGGCGGCCGCGGTGTGCGCACTGACCGCGGAACAGGAAACCCTCCGATCCGCCATCGCGACCCGCCGCCACCGGGTGACAGAACAGATGACGGCGATTCAGTCCGCCCTCGACGACCTCGAGCAGTCACAGCTCAGTCTCGCCGAGGCGCTCGGCGCCGAACCCGATCGCGCCGGCTGCACGAGCGGCCCGGCCGGGACCTCCCACTGCGCGGCCCTCACCGTGCGCGAACACGAAGTATTCGAGCTCGTCGCCCACGGCACACCGAACGCCGACATCGCCCGAGCACTGTTCGTGTCCGAGGGCACAGTGAAGTCCCACGTCCAGCGGATCTACCGCAAACTCGGTGTGTCCACCCGTGCCGAAGCTGCGGTCCTGCACAGGAAATTGCACCGACCCGGGCGAGAAACATGCTGAGGTTCCCATGACCGACCAGAATGCGCTGACCGACGAGATCGACCGTATTCTCGCCGATCTCGCGAATGATTCCGCTCCCGAACCGCACGATGCGGCGATCCGGCTCGTCGAGCTGATCGAAGCACAGGACCGGACACACGCCGACGACCTCGACCGGCTGGAAGGCGCAACGCACCTGCTGGAGTCCGCAGTATCCGTCCTGCAGCGCGCCACCACGGTCGACGACATCATCCGCGCGGTGTGCCCCGGTGCGGCCTCCATCGCCACGTGCAAGGACGTGTTCTTCTCCGAACTCGACGGTTCGGAGAGCACCGGAACCCCCGAAGTCTCTGCGAACGGGAGGTATACAGCGTTCCGGGTCGATATCGGCGGCCTACCGGCCGGCGTGATCCATGTCGGCTCCACACCCGACGACGTCGTCATGGATGCTCTGCTCGCCTACGCGGGAGTGGTCGGCACCTGTCTCGAGTGCGCGGCCCTGGACCGGCGGCACCACCGTCAGCAAGACCTTCTGCACACGCTCGCGGGTCTCGAGGACTCGGCCCACACGCTGGCCCCTCTTGCTCCCACCCGGACTCCGGATCCGCACTCGTCCATCGCGCTCGAACCGCTGACCACGCGCGAGCGCGACGTCCTCGCACTCGTTTTGACCGGTGCCTCGAACGCCGCGATCGCCGCCAATTTGGTCGTCTCCGTGGAAACCGTGCGGTCTCACGTCAAAAGGATTCTCCGCAAGTGCGGCGTCGCCAATCGAGCCGAACTCATCGCGCGCTTCGATGCCGGCAAGTCTTAGGGCCCCTCCGTCCCGCGGCCCGGTCCATGTCATTCGCGTCGCTGGGCTCTCAGTACATCGCCGACGTTCGGCACGTCACCCTGGGGGAAACCCGTCATACGGCACCACGCGAGTTCCCGCTCGGTCTGCCGGGCTGCGGCCTCGGCCACGATGCGACGAGCCGATTCGGCGCCGAGCCCTTGGGCAGCGGCGAGGTCCCGATACCCGCGCGCGACGAGCTCCTTCAGGTCACGCACCTGTTGCCGCAATTCCAGGGGGTTCGTCGCGGGAGAGGCCGTCTCGTCGAGCAGCGCGCGGCACTCGCTGGCGAACTCGGAGTCCAGTTCCGTGAGGGCCGTGAGGGTGTGCCGAGCGTCTGCGTGCTCGGCGACCTCGTACGGGTATTCGAACGCCTGCACGTCCAGTACCCAATCCAGGCAGGCGAGTACGAGTCCGGCCTGCTCGGCCGCAAACGAATCGTTCGGATCGAGAGCGGGTAACACCGACTTGCCGATCGTGTTGCGAACAGCGCTGATCTGCTGTGCCACAGTGGGAATCATGGGAAACTCCTAGTCCTTGCCGACAATTGCGAGCAACTGGTCGAGATAGAAGGCGCCGAGTCCGCCGAGAAATGTCTGCATCGAATCCAGGTGAGTCAGGCGTTCGGCCGCGTTTCGCGGCCCCGTACCGACCAGAGCAACCGCCGCCCAGTACATGTTGAGGACCGTGTAGTACTCGAGTCGCGCCGGATCCACCGGCAGACCCGACACCTTCTCGTACTCCTCGATCATGTCGTCACGCGACACCAACGCCGAGCAGTAGAACTGTCCCGTCGCCGGGTCGTGCTCCCCCCATCCCTCCATCATCGCGTAGGCGAGATCGTGGTGTCGGTCGCCCAGATACGTCAGTTCCCAGTCCAGCAAGGCGGTGATCGTCCCGTCATCCTCGTCGAACAGGAAGTTGCCGTTGCGATAGTCGCCGTGAATCACCGACACGTGATCGACCGGCGGACGTCGTTCCCACAACCACTGCTGGGTCAGGGCAATCACCGGATGCGCCTCGAACGAGTCTTCCTGCCAGGCGCGGTCGGTGGCCGCCAGTCTCCAATCGATCGCGTCGGTCGTCCCGGCCCGCGGACGTTCGAACGACGGGAGATCGTGGGGAGTCCAATCGAACCGGTGCAGTTCGGCGAGATGACGCACGAACTGGGGTCCCAGAACCGGACGCAGCGCCGCGCCGTACACGGTTCCGAGCCCCGACGCCGTCTTCCCGGCAGCCTTCGCGCTCGCCGATCCCGGGACGTAGCCGCAGATCATGGACGGGGCACCGAGTTCCGCGGGGTCCTCGGTCGCCCAGAACACGCGCGGCACGGGGACCACACCGTCGAGCATCTTCAGTACTTCGAACTCGCGCAGCCGCGGGGTCTCGACCATCGACCCCGGCGGATCCATCCGCAACACCATGCGGTCCTGCCTGCGCTGCCCGTTCCGCACCCAGTCCAGGTCGAAGACGAACTGCTCCTTCGACGCACCGCCCGCAAGTCGGCCGATGCCCTCGACGAGGAATTCTCCGTCGATCCGCTGGGAGAGGAACTCCCGCAGTCGTTCCGACACCGCGCCGATTGCGGGCTGCTCATGGATCATGGCCCCCCGCCGTTGCATCTTGCGACGCAATACTGCGTCGATAGTGGGCTCCACTCGCGCGGCCCCGCGGGTGGTGGCCGTTGTCATCACCATGAATCATTCTCCGTTCGAGTCGGGTGTGGGGTCGGCGCCGTCCTGGATCAGGACCACTTTTGCGACTTCGCCACGCAACTGTGCCTGTACCGCAGCCTCGATGTCGGCGAACGGGAACGTGCCGACGAGCCGGTCGAAGGGGAATCTTCCGGCCCGATAGAGGTCGAGCAGGTAGGGGATGAACGTGCGAGGATCGCTGTCCCCCTCCGTGATGCCCCGGACGGTCAGCCCTGCCACCATCGCCGGCACGAGAGGCAGCGCGAGCGTGGCCGCCATGTCGTGCGGGACACCGACGAAACCGAGTGTGCCGAGTGGAGCGAGAGCGCCGACGGCCTCCGCCATGACGGCCGGGAGTCCCGTCGTGTCGAATGCGTAGTCCACACCCGCAGGTACCGCGGCATGCACTTGGTCGACCAGCGGTCCATCGCCCGGATCCAGCGTCGCGGTGGCACCCAGATCGGCGGCGAGCGTACGGCGGCGCCGATCCGGATCCGAGACGATAATCGATTCGCAGCCACGCACTTTCGCCGCCATCACGGCGGACAGCCCCACCGGTCCGGCACCGAGAACCAGCAGCGACTCGCCTTCCGTGCAGTCGAGGCTGTTGAACACCGCACCGGCACCGGTCTGAATACCGCAGCCGAGCGGGCCGATGAGTTCCACCGGCACATCCCCGTCGACCTTGACGACATTGCGTTCGGAGACCAGTGCGTGGGACGCGAACGACGACTGGCCGAAGAACGCCGCGGTCACAGGGGCGCCTCTCAGGCTGATCGAGCTGGTGCCGTCCGCCTCGAGGCCACCGCCGTAGTTTCGCGCCGCGAACTCCAGGCAATAGGCGGAGTGGCCGTCGTCGCACGGGCCACACTTCCCGCACGAGGCGAACGACAGCGCGACGTGATCGCCGGGCTGTACGGTCGTCACTCCTACGCCGACCTCGACCACGACCCCGCTGCCCTCGTGCCCGAGAACCATCGGATATGACAGGCCGAAGAGTCCGTCGCGGGCGGCGATATCGGTGTGGCACACACCCACGCCCCGTATCTCGACGACCACCTCGTCGGGGCCGGGATCGACGAGTTCGACATGGTGGGTAATGAATTGACCGCCGGGTTCGGTGATCACCGCGGCCGTGATTGTTCGTGGCATGGAATTGCCGGCCTTTCGTCGTCGGAGAAAACCAGGACCGTCAGAGACGGGCCCCGGCGCGCAGCCGGCCATGACTCGACAGTCGCTCGGCGAGAAACTCCAGTCCCAGCACGTCCGTCGCCTCGGCGTACCCGACCCGGTTGCCGACCTGGTAACGGAACAGACTCTGGCAACTGACGTAGGCGGGACTGAAGCTGTACCACGGTGCACCACCGACGGCGGTACCGAAGAATTCGTGCTTCTTGCCACGGACGTCGACCGCGGTGATGTGATTGTTGACAGCGATCAGGTCGACTCGGGACGCCTCGACGGTCGCGTGGGTGATCCCGAAGCCTTCACCGTCCTCGACGACATAGCCGAAGCGCAGACCCTCGTAGATCACCTCGCCGTTCCGGATGCCCAGGGCCATCCCCAGGTGCAGTCCGAAGTCGGGGCCGAGCGTCACGTGGATCCAGGCGGCGCCACTGTGTCCGAGCTCCGCGCGGGGCCCCCAACTGCGGTCCATGCCGTCGAAGCAATCGACCTGGTACTCCCTGCCCCGTAGTTCCAGGGTGCCGGTCACGTGCCCGATCATGTCGTAGTGCCCATTCGCCCACACGTCACCGAGCCCGGTGTCGATGGGGCCGTCGGCACCGGCTACGAGCGGGTTCTGCGTGGCGTCGTGAACGTCGAAAGGTTCATGCAGACCTTGGAACTGGAGGTCGAATCGACATGCCCCCAGTGCATTTTCGTACGAGACATGGAAATCGCGGGGTGCGTTCGTCGCCTCGAGACTCAGCCCGCTCTCCAGCGTGAACTTCGAGAACACCTCCGGGGCCGGCACATGCATCTGCGGGTCCGTGAAATCGATCTCGTAGGGCTGCGTGCAGAGCCCGGAATGCACGACCACCGACGAGATGGTGGCCCCGACATTCGGCCGAGACAGAACGTAAGCGTTGCCGAGGATTCCGGCCTCCGGAACTGAAAAGACCAACACAATGGTCTCAGCCCAGGTACGAGCCGACGGCTCACTCGGGTGGTAATCCACATCAGCAGCGGTGATCACAACGGCTCCTCAATTTCGCGGCGCAAGATCTGGTCAAGGCGACCGTAAACATCGCGATGTGATCGACGCTACAAATGCCGTCGGAAATACCCCCTAAGGAACCTTGATTATTCCCTCCGGGTGAGGGGAAGGCACACGCGATGACGGGCCCGCCCCGCCACAACGTCGCATCAGGGCGACGAAATCTTCCAGCTGAGCGGTGGTGACCGGCGGCAGTCCGAACGCCGCGAGTTGCGGCGCCAATCCGCGGCCGAGTTCACTGGCCGCGGGTCACTCCGGCCGTGAGTACTTATTAACCGCCCGTGGTTAATAAGTACTCACAGGCCGAAGGCATGTGACGACGCCGGTGGCGCCGTCGACCTCGATCTCGGCGCCGTTGGGGATGCGCTTGGTCGCGTCGGTAGCCGAGACGATGCACGGAATACCGATTTCACGACTGACGATGGCCGCGTGCGAGAATGGGGCTCCGACGTCGACGACAACCGCGGACGCGGCGACGAACAGCGGGGTCCAGGACGGGTCGGTGATCGGGGCGATGAGGATTTCTCCAGGTTCGAGAGCCGACGGGTCGTCCGGATCGGTCAGGACTCGGGCGACGCCCCGCGCGGTACCGGTACAGCCGGACACACCGACGATCGACTCGCCCGCAACCAGAGCGGCGTCGGCGGCGCCGGTGCGCAGCGCCCAGCTCTCGAGCGGGGGCACTTCCTCGGACACCACGAACGGGGGCTTGATGTCGAACAGTTCGAGGTAGCTCTTCTCCCGTGCGCGCAGGGTGTCGGTGAACGCTGCAGGGTCGGCGAGGTAGGCGTCGAGTTCATCGGCGAAGAGCATGAAGATCTGCTCGACGCTGTCGAGCGCTCCTGCCTCGACACCGCGGCGGCCGAGTTCTCGTGCCGGAAGACGGATTTCGTGGATCACCATGGCAGCAGTGGTGCGGGCGCGTTCACGACCGCGTAGCCAGAGCGCTGCGGCGGCGAGGATGGCCTCGAATTGGGCGGAGGTCTCGGGATCTCCGGCGAGGAGTTCGCGGACCGCGACAGCGGCGGCTTCGCGTTCCGCACTTCGGATGGCGCCCTTGCCTTCCGGCGCCTCGTTTTCGCCGACCTGCCGCATGCGGTCGATGGTGGCAACCGCCAGTTCCGGCTTGACTCCCCACGTCAGGGCGCGGATCTCCCATTCGGCCGGTCCTCGGAAGTCCCAATCGGACAGGAAGGCGTCGAGATCCGCGCGGAACTGCGCGACGGTGGGCTCGGTGCTCGCTGTCAGGCGGTCGTAGAGGCCGGTGACGCCGGCGTCGAACAGGGCGGCCACGGCGGGATCCTGGGCAGCGCGACTGAGGGTCCACATCCGCTTGGACGGTCCGGTGGAGTCGACGTCGCCGATGCCGCCGACCAGGGTCAAGGCCAGTTCAGGCCGGCCGACCTCGGCGGCGATCTGTGCAACGGCACCCAGGCCCACTCCGGACTTGAGGCTGGCCTCGATGTGGTGCTGGAACAGCGGCCGCAGGATGTAGTCGAACGACGTAATCCGCCCGCGCAGCTGCTGATCGGTGAGCGTGGCCATGTCCGGCCGGTTGGCGCGGATGCGAAGCACGTCCTCCCGGTCGGCGTCGTACTCGGGGAGCCCGGTGGCCCCGATGACCTCCTCGACCAACCATGCGCCGGCGCGGGCCTCGAACGCGGGGTTCTCGTCGAAGTCGCGTTTCTCGCTCTCGTAGCTGGGGATGCCGGGCATATCGCCGAAGTACTGCAGGTCGACCGCCTCGGGTGACATCCCCGGCACGCGGACGCCGAACAGCCGCATCAGCGACATGTTGATGTACAGGTAGCTGCCGAAGGCCGGGAGGATGTTCTTCTCGACGGTGGCGTCGTAGAGGTCGTGATCCCAGACCTTGCACGCGACGAAGGCGTCCCGCCAGCCGGGCTCGAGATTGTGCTGGAACCCTGCCGAGGCGTTCAACGGGCTGATCGGGTCGGGAAAGATTTCGCCGACGTTCGCGCGGGAATACAGGGGAAACATCTTCGACACGGTGTCGTTGATGGGCCACTCAGCCATGCGATGCCTTCTTCCAGACAGAAGTGTTGGGAGGTGCCGGGCTCATGCCCGAACGATGCACGTCACCACTCGTGTTAGCGACTATAAATTCACATTCTTATGTGAGTGGCGTCACCCTGTCAAGGCATCCGACGAACCGCGTGGCGATTCTCTGCGCAACGCAAGAAGCCCCTGCCCATCCTATTTCTTGCCGAATTTCCGAGAAACGTGCACGACATTAGGGGTTCAGAAGGCTTCGAGCGGGGCTGCCCAGGCCTCAGATCCACGTCGGGAGTCGACGATTCCACCGGAGCCGGCGGTAGACAAAAGTGTGAATGCTAAGTCACAATCTTTGGATACGAGGTCTGAGCTGGCGTCTGATTGCGGAGGTCGGCGGGTAAGGAGAGCGCCCACATGCGCATTTTGATCACCAACGACGACGGCATCGACGCCCCCGGCCTACACGCGGTCGCAACGGCCCTGGCAGCCGAGGGCTACGAGATCACCATCGCCGCCCCGCACGGCGAGTGCAGCGGCAGCGGTTCGTCGCTGGGCACCCTCGAACACGGTGCGGAGATCGCCTACGAGAAACGCCGGTTCGAGCATCTGCCGGGGGTGCCCGCATTCAGTTTCGACTCCCCGCCCGCCTTTGCGGTATTCGCGGCCTGCGCGGGCGTGTTCGGCGCCCCACCGGACCTCGTGGTCAGCGGCATCAATCCGGGACCGAACACCGGCCGGATGATTCTGAACTCGAGCACGGTGGCGGCCGCGCTGACCGCGTCGACACTGGGTGTCCGCGGCCTCGCCGTCAGCTGCGGGTTCCCGCCCGACCACCGCTTCGACACCGCCGCCGTGATCGCGATATCCGCCGCGCAGTGGATGCTCGCCCACAGCCCCCGGCGGGCCGTACTGAACGTCAACGTCCCCGATATGGACATCAGCGACGTCAAGGGTGTCCGGATGGCGCCGCTGGCACCGCGCGGTCTGCTGGGCCTGACCTTCGACAAGACCCCGGATACTGTGCGGCTGTTGCGCTTTGCCAACACCGAGCGACTCGGCACCGGAACCGACTCGGCCCTCGTACGGGACGGCTACGTGTCGATCAGCGCGATCTCGGCAGTGGTGGCGAACTCGGAAGGCTCCGACGTCGCGACGCACGTCGAGGGTTGCCTGCCGCTCCCGGCCGCGGGCGCCGATTCCTGAACAGACCCACCAACCGGCGGTGCCATTCAGCACGCCCACGGGAAAGGGTCGGGCCGGTCGATGACCGGCCCGACCCTTTCCTTGTGGGTGCTCAGCCTTCGTCGGCGGCACCCCGGGTGCGTCCGGTGCTGAGGATGAGGTCTTCGTGCAATTCCATCCAGATGTCGTGGAAGCTGTCGTACATCGGCCGTGCGAACGAGGCGTTATCACCGGCGCGAACCCGGCCCAGGGCCGCGGACAGGCGGGGCAGGTAGCGGCCGAACCGCGGCAGCGTGTCGGCCAGCTCCCGGAGAGGGACCTGCAGCTGCTCGTCGGTCTGCGCGAGTTGATCGACGACGCCTGCGTCGTAGCTGGGGTCGCTGTGATCGTTAGGGGTGTCCTCGCTGCGCATCTGCCAGCGCTGACAGACCTTCTTGAAGTCGGAGTTGATGGGCAGGAATCGGTCGTAGAAGGCGTTCAGTGCCGTGGCCGCGCCGGTGGTGGCCGGGTCCTGCGCGAGCAACCGCAGATGCTCGGTCTTGCCGGCGGGAGTCAGCATCGCTCCCGGCATCCGCCCTTCCCTCCGCACCACGAGGCCCTGCTCGACGAGTGGGTCGAGGGCTGCGGACAGGTCCTCGACGGGCACACCGGACAGGGCGCCGAGGACGGCGTCGTTGGCGAGCCCCTTCACCCGCAGCGAGTGCAGGACATCGAAAGTGAGCTGGTCGTTTCGAGTGTGAACCATGTCTGGCTCCTGTTCGGATCGATCGGTGGGTCGGGTAACGGTCATGAGCTCGCCAGATACGTTGAGCGCAAGGCCTTCTTGTTGAGTTTGCCCGTGGGCAGTCGTGGCAACCGGTCCACGAAGTCGACCGAACGGGGCGCCTTGAACGTGGCCAGGGCGGCACGGCAGTGGTCGATGAGGCCCGCAGCGGTCACGTCGTCGGCGGCCACCCCATCGCGCAGTTCCACCATCGCCTTGACCTGTTCGCCGAATTCGGGGTCCGGGATGCCGAAGACGGCGGCGTCGACGACATCCGGATGGCGCACGAGCGCGGCCTCGATCTCTTCCGGGTAGATGTTCACGCCGCCGGAAATGATCATGAAGCTCTCCCGGCCGGCGAGGTAAAGGAACCCGTCCTCGTCGAGAAAACCCCGGTCGCCCATGCTCTTCCACGCGGCGGTGGCGGGAATGTCCCCGGCGTTGCTGTAGGCGGCAGTGGTGGGCGGTTCGAACCACACCTTGCCGATCTCCCCGGCGGGCAGCGGTGTTCCCTCGTCGTCGGTGACGTGCACACGGGTACCGCTCAGCGGCCGCCCCACAGAGCCGGGATGGTCGGCGGATTCGGTGGCGGAGATGTAGGTGTGCCCGTAGCCCTCGGAGGCGCCGTAGTACTCGTGCAGGACCGGCCCCCACCATGCGTTGATCTGGTCCTTGACCTCGATCGGGCACGGCGCGCCGGAGGTGACGGCGGTGGTGTGCGTGGGTGCGAGTGCAATGGCGTCCCGGTCGGGCAGGGCGAGGATGCGGAGCAGCATGGTCGGCACCCACTGTGAGTGAGTGACCGCGTAGGTGGCGATCGCCGTCATGGCCGCCGCGGCGTCGAACCGTTCCATGCACACCACCGTGCCGCCGGCGGCCAGCGTCATCAGCTGGAAGGTGAACGGTGCGGCGTGGTAATTCGGCGCGGGCGAAAGCAGCACCGTGTCCGCGTCGATGCCCAGCTTCTCGACCAGGCCCGCGTGCCGGGTCGGTGCCTGCGCGGGGTGGATGTCGAGCAGTTTCTGCCGGAACGCTTTCGGCCGACCGGTGGTGCCGCCGCTGTACAGGACGCGGGCACCGAAGCGTTCGTCGGCGATCGGGGTGATCGGCTGGTCCGCGATCGCGGTGGCGAGATGGTCGAAGCCCGAAGCGGGATCGGTGCACAGGGTCAACGCGGTGTGCTCGTCCGGAAGGGCGGCGGCGACCGCGGTGGCGAGTGCGCCGCTGGTGACCACGGCAGTCGGTGCAGCTTCGGCGAGGAGCACGGCGAGTTCGTCGGGGGTGAGGTGCCAATTCACGGGGGTGACGTACAGACCCGACCGCATGCCCGCTGCGACGATCACGGGCCATTCGATGCGGTTCTCCATCACCAGGACGATGGAGTCTCCGGCTCTCACGCCGCGGGAGATCAGCAGGTGGGCGAGCTGATTCGACTGCTCGTCGAGCTGCCGGTAGGTGAGCGAGGAACCGGAGTCGGCCATCACGAAGGCAAGGGAATCCGGGCGTTCGCCGGCGATTCTTGGAGGGTACACAGGACCTCTTTTTGTGAATGTTTCGTCACTATCAAGGTCAGGCTACAAGCGAATCGACTCGTCGTACAAGGGGTGTTTCCAAATCGGTGTATCTATGATTTAGTGAAACCTATGTCACAAACGAACGTGACCGTGACGGGAGACATCCAATGACCACCACCAGTGGTATCGACCTGATGGACCTGCGGGCCTTCGAATCCGGCTACGCCGACGAGGTCTTCGCCAGGCTTCGCGACGAGGACCCTCTGCACTGGAACGCCGAGCCGAACGGACCGGGTTTCTGGTCCGTGACCCGATACGCCGACGTCAAAGCCGTCGCCTCGGACCACGCCACCTTCACTGTCACCGAGGGAACCCAGATCGCGAGCCGCCGCGCCGAAGGCGAAGGTGCCCGCAGCATTCACCACGTCGACCCACCCGAGCACGGGCCGCTGCGCAAGATCGTCACCCCGCACGTGCGCCCGGCCAAGGTGAAGACGCTGACGCCTGACATCGAGGCGGTGATCGACGGGCTGCTCGACCAGTCGGTCGGTGCCGGGCCGATCGATCTGGTCGCGAAGATTTCCGCGCAACTTCCGCTGGTGATGATCGGCCGGCTGCTCGGCGCCCCCCTCGAGGACTGCCCGAACCTGCTGCGGTGGACCAACCAGATGGCCTCGGAGGACCCGGACTACTCCGAGGGCCCCGAGACCGCCGTGCGCGCCCGCGACGAGGTGTTCGCCTATTTCCGCTCCCTCGAGGCCGAGCGGCGCGCCTGCCCGGCCGACGATCTGGTCAGCGTGCTGACCGCCGCGGAACTCGACGGTGTTCCCCTGGCCCGCGGCTACCTCGACGCCTACTACCTGCTCCTGATGGTTGCCGGAAACGAGACCACCCGCAACCTGCTCACCGGCGGAGTTCTCGCCCTGCACGAGAATCCGCAGTGGTGGGACATGCTCCGGGAGAATCCCGGCAAGATCCGCACGGCGATCGAGGAGATGGTGCGCTTCGTCTCGCCGGTGCTGTCGATGCGCCGCACCGCCACCCGGGACGTGGAGATGCATGGCAAGACCATCAAGGCCGGAGACAAGGTGGTCATGTGGTTCTGCTCGGCGAATCGGGACGATCAGGTCTTCGACGAGCCCAACGTTTTTCGCGCCGACCGGTTCCCGAACGAGCACCTCGGCTTCGGATGGGGCGACCATGCCTGCCTCGGCGCCAACCTCGCCCGCCTCGAGGCGAAGCTGTTCTTCACCAAGCTCGTCGAACGAGGCATCGACATCAGCGTGATCGAGGACCCGAAGCGGTTGCAGAGCAACTTCTTCCGTGGCATCAAGACCCTTCCCGTGCGATTGGAGCAGCGCCGTGGCTGACGCTCTCGACCGGGCGGGTTGTCTGATCGACGGACAGTGGTTCGTCCCGGACGGACCGGTGATCGAGGTGATCGACCCTTACACCGAGACCGTGATCGGGGAGGTCGTCGACGCTGGTGCCGAGATCGCCGACGCCGCCGTGCGTTCGGCCGCGGCGGCCCACCCGGCGTGGCGGGACACCGACGTCACCGACCGCGCAGCCCTGCTCGACCGCACCGCGGATCTGCTCACCCGCGACGGCGACACCGTCGCAGGCATCGTGAGCCGGGAGATGGGGATGCCGATCTCCCTCGCCCGCATCACCCAGGCACAGCTTCCCGCCGACGTGCTCCGCGCCACCGCCCGCACCGCCCGCGACTTCCCGTGGTCGCAGGACATCGACGGGGCCACCCTGGTTCGCCGGGGCAGCGGTGTGGTCGCCGCGATCACCCCGTGGAACATGCCGGTTCACCAGATCGTCGCCAAGGTCTCCGCTGCGCTCGCGGCCGGATCGACGGTGGTACTCAAGGCGTCGGAGATGACCCCGTACGACGCGAACGCGCTCGCCGCGCTGTTCCTCGAGGCGGGCTGCCCACCAGGGGTGTTCAACATCGTCACCGGCACCGGTGCGGCCACCGGGGCCGCCCTCGCCGCGCACCCCCGGCTCGCACACGTCTCGTTCACCGGTAGCGTCCCGGCCGGTCGCGCGGTCGCGTCCCTCGCGGCGCAGACGTTGACACGCTGCACTCTCGAACTCGGCGGAAAATCGCCCGCGGTGGTGTTGCCGGACGCGGACCTCGAGTCCGCGCTCACCGGGGTCGTCGCGTCCGGGCTGGTCAACTCCGGCCAGGCCTGCAACGCCACCACCCGGCTTCTACTCCCCGAGACGCTCGCCGGCGACGCCATCGAAATCCTCACAGAGGCAGTGGCGCAACATGTTCTCGGCGACCCCGCCGACCCCGCCACCAAGCAGGGGCCGCTCGTCTCGGCACGCCAGCGTGACCGCGTCCTGGACTACATCGGTGACGCCGTCGCTGCCGGCGGGCACCTGCTCACCGGCACCGGCAAACCCTCGGAGGTGTCCCCGACCGGGTTCTTCGTCGATCCCACCATCGTCACCGGGCTACCCGAGGACGCCCGGGCCATCCGCGAGGAGATCTTCGGCCCCGTCCTCGCGGTGCAGACCTACACCGACGTCGACGACGCCGTGCGGATCGCCAACGACTGCGCGTACGGGCTGTCCGCGGAGGTGTGGTCCGCCGACGTCGGACGTGCCCGCACGGTCGCAGGCCGACTCGACGTCGGCCAGGTCAAGATCAACGGCGTCCGCACCCGCAACCGGCCCACAGTCCCCTTCGGTGGCATCAAGGATTCGGGTTACGGCCGCGAACTCGGCCACCTCGGCATCGAGGAGTTCACCGACGTGACAGCGGTAATGTCATGACCAGTAACGCTTTCGACGGAAATGTCGTCGTCACCGGCGCGGCCTCGGGCATCGGTCTCGCGCTCGCCGACCAGTTGAGCGCGGCCGGGGCCGCGGTCTACGCCCTCGACCGGCGCGACTGCCCGCTCGACTCGGTGCGCACCCTGCTGTGCGACCTGTCCGATCCCGGGTCCATCAGCGACGCCGTCGCCGCCCTCCCCGAGGAGATCACCGGGCTGGCGAACGTCGCCGGAGTCCCGGGCACCGCCGCCGCCGAAACCGTGCTGGCGGTCAACCTGCTCGGGCCGCGCCTGCTCACCGAGCAGCTGCTTCCGCGCATGGCGGCGGGCGCGGCGATCGTCAACGTCGCCTCCGTTGCCGCGCACCGCAACACCGAATCCCCGGAGTCGATCGACGCATTGCTGCAGGTGCTCGACCGGACGGAATTGCGCGCCTGGCTTCGTGACCACCCGGTCAAGGGACCGGCCGCCTACGACACCTCGAAGCGCGCACTGGTCGACTGGACGCAACTGCTGTCGGCGAAACTGACCGCGCGTCGCATCCGCGCGTTGTCCGTCAGCCCGGGGCCGGTGGAGACTCCCATCCTGGCCGATTTCACCGCCAGCATGGGCGCCGACGCGATGGCCCGGTCCTCCGACGCCGTCGGCAGGCACGGCTACCCCCACGAAATCGCCGCAGTCGTCGCCTTCGCGCTCTCCCCCGCCGCATCCTGGCTCAACGGCATCGACATCCCGGTCGAGGGCGGACTCTTCGCCACCCGCGCGGCCGCCAAATCTCCCGTCTTCGAAGGACTTACGCTATGAACTCCCCCAGCACCCCGGCCGAGCACGTGATCACCCTCGACGGCACCCTCCCCCGAACTCGGGAGGTGTTGGGCGGCAAGGCCTACAGCGTCAACAAGATGCGGGCGATGCGCCTGCCGGTCCCCCCGGCGTTCGCGCTGCCCACCGGTGTCTGCGCGATCTACCATGACAACGACCGTTGCCTCCCGGACGAGATCTGGCAGCAGGTCCTCGAGCACCTGCACGGACTCGAGGCCGAAACCGGGCGCCGGTTCGGTGCGGGCCCGTCCCCGCTGCTGGTCTCGGTCCGCTCCGGTGCGGCGCAGTCCATGCCCGGCATGATGGACACCGTCCTCAACCTCGGTCTGACCCCCGAACTGTGCGAGGCGCTCGCCACCGAGACGGATGATCATCAGTGGGCCACCGACACGTGGGAGCGGTTCTGCCACAGCTACGCCGCCATCGTCGTCGGCACCCCCGGCGCCGCACCGCCGAGCGACCCGCTCGAGCAGTTGCGCGCGGCGATCGGCGCCGTCTTCGACTCCTGGACCAACGACCGCGTCAAGGCCTACCGCGCCCGCCACAACCTCGGCGCCGGAGCCGGAACCGCGGTGACCGTGCAGGCCATGGTGTTCGGCAACCGCGACGAGCAGTCCGGGACCGGAGTGATGTTCAGCCGGGACCCGGCCACCGGCGAGAACACCCTCTACGGCGAATGGCTGGCCAAGGCGCAGGGCGAGGACGTCGTCTCCGGGGAGAAGACCCCGAACCCGCTCGTCACCGTCGGTGAGATCCTGCCCGAGGTCTACCCGGAACTCGAGCGCATCGCCGGGGTTCTCGAACGCGAGCATCACGACCTCGTCGACATCGAATTCACCGTCGAAAGCGGACGGTTGTACGTGCTGCAATGCCGGGCCGGCAAGCGGTCGCCGCGCGCCGCGGTCCGGATCGCCGTCGACCTGGTCCGCGAGGGCCTCATCACCGCCGACGACGCGGTGGCCCGGGTCTCGGCCGAACAAGCCACGAGCCTGGCGACCACCCATGCCGTGCACGCCGACCGAACGGTCCTGGCCACCGGACTGGGCGCCGGCCCCGGTGTGGCCGTCGGCCGGGCCGTCAGCGACATCGACGAGGCACTCGACCTCGCGGCGTCCGGAACACCGGTGGTCCTGGTTCGCCCGTCCACCGCCCCGGACGACGTGCCCGCGATGTTCGAATCGGTCGCGGTCGTCACCGAACTCGGCGGCGCCACCTCCCACGCCGCCCTGGTGTGCCGGGAGATCGGGCTGCCGTGCGTGGTCGGCGCCGGAGCCGGCACCGTCGCGAAGCTGGCCGGGCTCACGGTTACCGTCGACGGCGCCACCGGCTCGGTGTACGAGGGCGACGCCCTGCACACCCCGGACGAGGGCGACGTCGACGAGTACCTCACCGAACTGCTCGGCTACCTGCCCGACACCGTTGCGTCCGATCACCCGCTCGCCCTTCTGCGCTCAGCGCACCTGGAACGGGCATAACCCGAGGTCAGCACGATGCGATTACCTATGTTAGTGATATCTTGTTCGCAAACGGGGGCGACGGAGAGGAGGCCGGGATGAGCGCGCAGCGTCAGATACCACCGCGCACGCTCGACGACGTCTACACCCACGTGGGACTCGTCGAACCCGGCGCCGCCACCCCCAAGCGCCCCAACAAGCGCGGGGAACTCACCCGCGAACGCATCGTGCAGGCCGCCATCGAATGCTTCAGCGAATACGGCTACACCCGCACCCGCGTCTCCGACATCACTCACCGGGCCAAGACTGCGCAGGGTAACTTCTACCGGCATTTCACCGACCTCGACGACGTGTTCCTCGCCGCCATGCACACCGGACTGCAGGAACTGTCCGAGGCCACCAGCCGCAAGACGACCACCAGCGGGGAACTAGAGGCGCTGATCGAGGTCAACAGGACCTATCTGCACGCCTACTCTCGGCACCGGCACATCCTCCGGCTGCTGCGTGAAGCCGCCGCCGCCAGCGCCAACGAGGGATTTCAGCAACTGTGGCTGCAATTGCGCGACGACTTCATCGCCCGCACCCGCCGCTGGCTGCAGAAATTGCACGACCGAGGGGAGATCGGGGACACCGACCTCGATCTGCTCGCCGAATCCCTCGGCTGCATGACCGAGCAGATGGCCTACGTGCACGTCGGTCTGCCCGCCTCCACCCCCAAACGTGAACGTATCGACGAACTCGGCCGCGCCCTCGGTGAGGTCTGGTTCAGGGCATTGCCCCCGGCCACGCCGGCCGGCGAGCACTGATCGCTCCGTCACCGACGCGGTGCCATGCGGTACCGCTCCTTCATTTCGAGCTGCAACGAAAGACGCACCCATGACCTCCGTCGCCGCAGATTCCCTCGGGCACACAGTCCGTGTTGCCGAAATCATCGCTGAAACAGCTGACGCCTCCTCCCTCGTCATCGAGGTCCCGGCCGAGCTCGCCGCCCGGTTCGCGTACCGACCCGGGCAATTCCTCACCGTCCGGATCCCCAGCGATCGCACGGGTTCGGTGGCGCGCTGCTACTCCATCGCCAGCTCGCCCAGCACCGATGACCGCATCAAGATGACGATCAAACGCACCGCCGACGGATACGGCTCGAACTGGCTGTGCGACAACATCACCGCAGGCGACGACGTGCACGTGCTGCCGCCGTCGGGCACGTTCACCCCGCACAGCCTCGACGGCGACTTCCGGCTCTTCGCCGCCGGCAGCGGGATCACTCCGGTGATGTCGATCCTCAAGACCGTCCTGGCATCCGCGACCGGCAGGGTGTCGCTGTACTACGCCAACCGGGACCGCGATTCGATCATCTTCGACGCCGAACTCGCCGACCTCTCCGAGAAGTTTTCGGACCGGCTCACCGTCGAGCACCGCCTCGAGAGCGAGACCGGGCTACCCACCCCGGACAGCCTCACCCGGTTCGCGGACACCGGCCAGGACGGCACCGTCTTCGTCTGCGGACCCGCACCATTCATGGCCATGGTCAAGGAGACGCTGACCAGCATCGGTTACGACCGCCACCACATCCACATCGAAGAATTCCGATCCCTCGACGGAGACCCCTTCGCCCCCATCACACAGGTCACCGCCACCGATGGTGCAGGGTCGTCAACTGTAGACGTCACCCTGGACGGAGACACCCACACCCTGTCCTGGCCGGCCGACGCCACCCTGATCGACGTCATGGTCAACGCCGGAATCGATGCCCCGTACTCCTGCCGCGAAGGCGAATGCGGCTCTTGCGCCTGCACTCTCGTGGAAGGAACTGTTGATCCCGGCGTCACGGACGCACTCGATCCCGACGATGTCGCGGACGGCTACATCCTCGGCTGCCAGGCGAAGCCGACCAGCCCGACACTGAGGATCGAGTTCTGATCTCCGGGTGAACGCCCGTCTCGACCGACACTCGTGATCCGGAAGGTGGAACTGATACATGCCGACACTCCTTCTCCACGCCGTGCTCGCGTTGTTCGGACTCCTCCCCGGAGATCGGTGGGTAAACATCGCGCAGAGAATGCTTCGCGAGTTCGCATACGCGCGCATCACCCTTCGCTGGGCACGGATGTGCGCCGATCCGGATGTCTTCGACGGTGCTCCCACCCTCCACCAACCCGCAGGTAACGTCCCATAGGCCCCTCGCGGATTCAGGCGTCGACGATCTCGCTCACGAGTTGTTCGAACGCTGTCACGGCGGGGTTGGTGTTGTCCGCGCGAGCGCAAAGGAGAACGTGCGTGGGTGCGAGGTCTTCGATGACGACGAAGCGAACGCCGGGGTGGGCGTAGAACTGGGGAACCGACTCCGCGGTGGTGGCGATTCCGTAGCCGGCGGCGCATTGTTCGAGCATCTCCTCGACGGTCGAGATCGCCGGGCCGGTGCGAGCGCGTGACCCGTCCGGGCGCGGGTTCACCAACCAGTAGTCGGTCCACTCCGCCGACCCGGTCGCACTCGGCAGGAAGACCTCGTGCGCGATTTCGTGGAAGGCGACTGTCTTCCGATCTGCCAGGGGATGGCTGCGGGGCAGAACGACGACGCGGTGTTCGCTCAACACCTCGAGGTGCCGAAGCTGATCGAGCGGAGTGGGTTCGCGGGTGAAGACGACATCGACCCGGTCTTCGAGCAACGCTCGCGTCTGATCACCCCAGTCGAGGTGTTTGAGTTCGATACCGAGGGTCGGCAGATGCATCGCTGCCGCATTGAGGATTCGCTGGGTGAGCTCGCCTGCGCCGGTTGCCATGAATCCGATACGAATTCGCGGTGTTGCGCGATCCGAGCCTGCTGCCCACGCTGCCAGGGCATCGCTGGCGTCGACGACAGCGCGCGCGTGAGGAACGAGTTCGGCACCCTTGTCGGTGAGTTCGACAGACCGCGAAGTCCGCTTCAGTACCTCGAACCCGAGATCGTGCTCGAGGTGACGGATCTGCTGACTCAGCGCCGGACTGGTGATGAACAACCGTTCCGCGGCCCGCCGAAAATGGAGTTCTTCGGCAACCGTGAGGAAATACCGCAAGACGCGGGGATGAATGTCCATTCGTCCTCCTTCACTGTCTC
The DNA here is from genome assembly GCF_042674125.1 of Rhodococcus sp. NPDC056960. Classification (NCBI taxonomy): domain Bacteria; kingdom Bacillati; phylum Actinomycetota; class Actinomycetes; order Mycobacteriales; family Nocardiaceae; genus Rhodococcus; species Rhodococcus sp. NPDC056960. Next base: position 43,135 of record NZ_JBHURF010000037.1, read on the forward strand.
CGTCGTCTCGGTCCCCCCCATTCTGAGGGATGTCGCGTCAGAAGAACGCACCCGGACAACGCACGGGTGCGGCCACGCTCGATCGATAAGTGTTACTTACCGGCGGGCACACGATACGACCTGGTGTTGGGCCGGTAACGGCGGCACAGTGGTCCCAGTCACAGCGATCGGACAGCCCCGATGTTTGCCGTGACAACACAGATCCCACGTTCAGGAGACCTTCGATGACCACTGTCGACCACACCGCTGCCACCACCGCCCGGAACCCCCTGTTCTGGATGACAAGCCCTGGTAACACCCCCAAGGGCGACCGGCGCGAGTTCCACACGATGGACGAAACCGACTGGACCGACTGGTTGATGCCGGGCACCCGGTACAAACTGCTCTACTGCAACCTCGTCTCCGGGGCGTTCACGCTGTTGTTGCAGGTGGACGCGGGCATCAAGGCAACCTCGCACTGGCACGTCGGAAACCTGCAGGTGTACATCCTCGAGGGCGGCTTCTACTACTACGACGGCACCGTCGTCGTCGACGGCCAGACGATCCCCGATGTTGGCACACCGCATTCGTTCACCGTCGAGACCGCCGGCACGATTCACGAGCCGTTCGCCACGGAGACCGGGTGCGTGATGCTGGCGATGTTCGACGGCCCCATCGGGGGCTACACCGAGGACGGGCAACTCGCCGTGATGGGTGACGCCCGACTCCACTACTACATGGCGAAGGACAACAACGCCGTGCACAACACCCAACTCGTCGACTACTCGTACGGATCGACCGATCTGCAGTGAACAAAAAAACCATGACGACATCGCTGCCGACCGCGCCGGCGTTCAACCACATCGGGATCACCGTCCCCGACCTCGACGCGGCCGTCGACTGGTACAGCACGGTGCTCCAGTTCACCGTCCTCGGCGGGCCCATGCAGGTGGACAAGCAGGACGAGCCGTTCGGTGAAGTCCTCGGCGATATCTTCGGAAGCGACTGGGGCAGTCTGCGTGTCGCCTTCCTCGCAACCGCCGACGGCACCGGGATGGAGCTCTTCGAGTTCCTCGCCCCCGCCACCGTCCGGCCGGACGAGGTCGAGTACTGGCGGACGGGCCCATTCCATGTGTGTCTGACCTGGCCCGACGTCGCGTCCCTGGCACGGCACATCGCGGACAACGGCGGGAAGCAACGCAGCAAGGTGTGGACGTTGTTTCCCGGCCGGGAGGTCGTGTATTGCGAGGATCCGTTCGGCACGATCCTCGAAATCAGCTCCGGGACCTTCGATCAGACCTGGGCCAATCGCACTGCAGGAGAAACCGAGTGAGGGACACCGCCATGAACATCACACACCTCGAGGGCAAGACCGCCCTCGTCACGGGCGGGGGCGGCGGCTTCGGCCGGGCCATCAGCAGGCGACTGGCCGCGGGCGGCGCCCGGATCGCGGTCGTCGACCGCGACCCGGCGAGCGGTGAAGCCACGGCCGCCGAGGTTCGGGAAGCAGGTGGCGTCGCGTCCTTCCATCACGTCGACCTCACGGACGCCGGCGCCGTCCGCGACATGGTGGACGCAGTGGTCAGCGAGCACAATGGCCTCGACATCGCGGTGAACAACGCCGGCATCGGCGGGGACATGGTGCCGCTGGGACAGTATCCTCTCGACACCTGGCAGCAAGTGCTGGATGTCAATCTGAGCAGCGTGTTCTATTGCATGCAAGCGGAACTGAACGCCATGACCGCCGAGAGCGGCGATGGTGGTTCCATCGTCAACATCGCCTCGATCATGAGCACCGTCGCGATGCCCAACATCAGCGCCTACGTGGCGTCGAAGCACGCCGTGCTCGGCCTGACGAAAGCCGCGGCGGTCGAATACGGCCCGCAGGGCATGCGCATCAATGCCGTCGGTCCCAGTTTCGCCCGCGTCGGCTTCACCGCAGACAAGATCAGTGACGACGCCCAGTGGGCATCGATGGCCGCACAACACCCCCTGGGCCGCACCGCGACCCCCGACGACATCGCCACGGCCGTCGCGCATCTCGCGTGCGACAGCTCCTCGTACGTCACCGGACAGCTTCTGCTCGTCGACGGTGGATACACCGCTCAATAGTCCGCTGTGCCAGTCACACAATCGATGAGGACATCATGATCGACACTCGAGAACGCCCCGATCGCGTTGCGATCGTCACCGGCGCCGGCGGCGGCATCGGCGCTGCGACAGTCCGGAGGCTCGTCGCCCGCGGAGTCCGTGTCGCGGCCGTCGACCTGGACGAGACCGCGGTGAAAGCCCTGGCCGTCGAACTCGGCGACACCTGTCTCGCGGTTGCCGCCGACGTCTCCACCCCCGAGGGCACCCGCGCGTATGTGGAGGACACCCTGGCGCATTTCGGCCGTGTCGACTACCTCCACAACAACGCCGGAATCGAAGGTCGCGCCGCAGGGCTCGAGGAATCCGACCCGGACCAGTTCCAGCAGGTCCTGGCCGTCAACGCCGGAAGTGTCTATCTCGGCATGCGGGAGATCTTGCCCCACCTGTACGCGCAGGGGCATGGAGCGATCGTCAACACCGCCAGCCAGGCGGGCATCCGGGGTGTTCCCCGACTGTCGGCCTACGTCGCCAGCAAGCACGCCGTCGTGGGCCTGACCCGGAGCGCGGCACTGGAAGCCGGAAGCAGTGGGGTCCGGGTCAACGCCATCGCGCCGGGTCAGATCGCCACGCGCATGATGGACAGCCTCGAACAGCAGTGGGCGCCCGGGAATCCGACCGCGGTCCACGACCAGCTGACATCCCAGATCCCTCTGGGCAGATACGGCACGCCGGACGAGATCGCACACCTCGCGGTCTGGCTACTATCCGACGACGCCTCCTTCGTCAACGGAGCCGTCTACACCGCCGACGGCGGCACCACCGCGTAGCCATCGCGGCGTTCCGGCCGTTCGGTCGATCAACGCGCGGTCAGGGCAACTCGACCGTCATGGCGCGCTCGGGGCACATCACGGCCGCCTCCTCGGCGGCCGTGATGTGCTGGTCGAGTTCGAGTGGGTCCTGGAGGATCACCGGATATCCGGAATCGTCACAGTCGACGACCTCGGGGGAATGGCCGTAACACACACCGTGCCCGGCGCAGACCGACCGATCCACGACGAGGCGGCGCGGACCGTTCTGCGGTGCATTGTCGCGGCCAATCACGACCGTCACTCCTCGCCGGTGACCATGGGCGGAGGATTGTTGCCGTCTTCCGGGAACATCATCGCCACGCGCGACAGCGTGCCACCGTCGGTGGTCGGCAACGTCACGCCCGAGATGTACGCCGAATCATCGGACACCAGGAACAATGCCGCACGCGCGTTGTCCGACAAGGACGGCGGTCGATTGAGCTTGAGCGGGATCGGCGACACCTCGGGAACCCAGGGGCCGGCCACCTGCTCATAAGACTGACCCACCACCGGTGCACCCGCAGGTGCCAGGAAGTTCGGTGACATGCCGTGCGTCGGCGCGATGGCGTTGACTCGGATCCCGTACTTCCCCAGATCCAGACTCAAACCCCGAACCATTCCGTTCACACCGGCTTTCGTCGCCGAGTACGCCGCGATGCTGTGGTAGGCCACGAACGACGCCGCCGACGACGTCGCCAGAATGACACCCCCACCGTTGGCACGCAGTGCCGGCACCGCGGCCTTCGCGGTGTAGAACACACCCGACAGGTTCACACCGACCACGTCCTGCCAGTCCGCATCCGTCAGATCCTGGAACTCGACCTGCTCGCCACCTGCAACCGATGGCACTCCACCGCGCGAGACGATTCCCGCATTGGCCCAGGCGATATCGAGCTTGCCGAACGCCGCCAGCGTCGCCGCCACGGCGTCGATCACCTGCTGCTCGATCCGCACATCGGCGGTGATCGCGACAGCTGAACCGCCGTTCTTCTCCACCAGAGCGACCGTGCCCTTCGCCCGCTCCGGATCGATGTCGACCACCGCGACCTTCGCGCCCTCCGACGCGAACAACTGGGACGCCTCGCGCCCCAGCCCGGATCCGGCACCGGTGATCAGCGCGACCTTACCTTCGAGTTTCATGAATACTCCTCTGTTCGAACATGTGTCAGGTCTAGTACGCGATGAAGAGGATCTCGTCTCGCGAGTACTCCATTCCCGGATGCGATTCGGTCAGGTGCAACTGCGTCCTCGCAACCAGGTCGTCCTCATCGGTGCCGGTGATCGCGGTTCCGCACGGGCACGTCAGTCTAGTTTTCATCGTCACTTCGGTTGACCTTTCTGTGTCACCTAGCCCGCCCTCAGGCAAGTTCCGCGGCCTTCTCGACGACAGTGGGCGTCGCTGCCGCGACGCGATTCGCTCGGGGAACCAACGAGACCAGCACTGCGGCAGCTACTCCGGCAAACGCGAAGGCGTAGAAGGCCCAGTTCGATCCCAGCGCCGAACTCATGATCAGGCCGGCGAGAATGGGACCGCACACACCGCCCAACCGCCCGAGGCCGACCGCCAGCCCGAGCGCCGTGCCACGCGCCGTGGCCGGGAAGTGGACCCCGACGAATCCGTAGACACCCGTCGTGGCGGAGGAGCAGAATCCGATCAGCAGAACCAATCCGAATACGATCGCCTGTGCCGGCTGCAGGGTCAGGGCAGACACCGCGAGTGCACCACCGATGAAGCTCACCGAGATCACCGGGCGCGAACCCACCCGATCCGCCAGGCCGGTGATCACCACCATGCCGACCGCGCTGCCGAGGTTGAACGCGAGCAGGAACGTCAGCGCGGACCCGAGGTCGTAGCCGGAAGCCCTCAGCATCTGCGGAATCCAGGTATTCATACCGTAGGAGACGAGGAGTCCGAAGAAGGTGATGAGCGGGAACATGATCGTCGCGATCCGGTAACCCGGCGTGAACAGGAGCTTCAGCCCCGACTTCGTTTCACTGCCAGTGTCTCTCGACTGCTCGAGCGCCATTCCCGATTCGGCGCCGGCGTCGATGGAGTAGCGCTGCGCCAGCGCGCGGGCCTCATCGTGCCGCCCCTTGCTCGTCAGGAAGGTGATCGATTCGGGCAGCTTCCGGTATGCCGTCACGAACAGGACGACGCCCAGGAGGCCACCCGCCGCGAACATCGATTTCCATCCGAAGGCGGGGATCACGAAGATGCCGGCAACGGCGACCAGACACCCGCCGATCGGGAAGCCGGTCTGAATGACACCGTTGTAGAACTGTCGTCGATCGACCTTGACGTATTCCTGCGTGAGCGCAATGAGGGTGGGGAGTGCTCCACCGAAACCGAGTCCGGCCAGCAACCGGAAGAGTCCGAAAGCCTCGACGTTCGGCGCGAGGGCGCACAGCCCGGTGAACAGGCTGAAGCTCACGATGCAGGCGAGTACGACGGGGCGTCGACCGATGCGATCGGTGATGTAGCCGGCGAGCATGGCGCCGACCATCATTCCGACGAGCGACAGACTTCCGATCAAACCGGCTGTTGCGGTGGTAATTCCCCACTGCTTGGTTTCCAGCAATGTCGGCAGGACGGCGCCGAACATGATGAGGTCGACGCCGTCGAGGATCGTGATGGCCAAGCAGGTGAGGACCACGGATCTGGCACCCGAGGCGGTACCTTCTTTCACCGGACCGGAGTTGTGCGACATGCTATTCCTTCGGGTTTGTGAATGTTTTGGGTTCGATGACGGCAGGGCGGGCGTGGCGGATGTGGACGCGATATGGCGTGCGTCACATGAGCGTTAATCTAATGGTTGTTGGTTCTTGTGACAAGCCGGGGCGGACTATTGCTTCTATCGAACCTTCTGGTGCGCTGCGCAATTACGGGCGACGTCGACCAGGACGTCGATGGGCGGCCGACAGAGTCGACCGCCCATCATGGCTTCGGAGCTCAGCCCCACCTACGGGGATCCTCGAACGCGCGTGCCATCCACTGATGAAAATGCTGGTTGGCGATCTCGTTGCGTCCGAAATGCAGCGGCCCGATGTCGGTATTCGTCACGGCCCGCTGCAGGCCTTCGTTGACGACGAGGTCCTCGTCTCGAAGCACGGCCATGAGGATGCTCCAGTTCTTGTCCCACCGCGCCTTCTCCTCCTCCGTCACCGCGGGTTCCCGGGTGAGGAGGCGCATCTGCATCCGAGTTCCGACGGCCGTGCCCTGAGCAGGCACGAAATTGAGGACCTCCAGATGATCCGGTTGACGCAGGACCGTCATGTTCGGCATCAGGAAGTGCGCAACCGTGATGTGCCGGTCGATCGACACGGCCTCGGGCGCCTCACCACGAACCGAGTCGATGCTCTTGCGTGCCGTCACCATCCGCCCGTGCCTGCCCATCGGCTCCCAGAACTGGGCATTGTTGTAGAAGTACGGGGCCACGGTTCCGGCGTGGGTCGAGGTGATGTGGTAGCCGTCGAGGAAGGCGTCCATCAAGACCTTCCAGTTTATGTCCACATCGAAGTTCTGGGCGATGTGACAGGTGTACTGGTCCATCTCCATGGCGGCGAGGGACTCGTCGAACTCCAGGCCGAGCCACTCCGCGAGGTCGATCTTGCGGTCACCCGCCGCGGAGTCGACGGCCCAGATGAAGCCGTGCCGCTCCTCCACCGGAATCTCCAGCAGGCTCATGCAGCTGCGCTCGACCGATCCGAACGTGGGTTCGTCCGCGATCGAGCGCAGGCCGCCGTCGCTTCCGTATGCCCAGCCGTGATAACGGCACGAGAAGATCCGCTTCGTGCCCTTCTCGTCGGGAACGAGACGCGCGCCTCGGTGCCGGCAGGTATTCACGAAGCCACGCACTCCGCCGTCGGCCTGCCGAACGAGGACGACTTCGTTGTTGGGCAGTTGGACCGTCAGGAAATCGTTCTTGCCGGGAATTTCGGTACTGTGTGCCGCGATGATCGGAACATATCCGAACAGTTCGGCGCGCTCCCGAGCCGCGAGTTCCGGATCGGTGTAGACGCGAGGATCGACCTCGAGGATCTCCGGCGCCATATCGGTGGTGCCCTCTGCGAGGTGATCGAACATGGCCCGGGCGAACCCGGTCTTCGTCGCCTCGTCGTACGGCAGATCGGCATAAACCATCGTGCTCACTCCTTCGCGGTGCCCGTCAGAGCCCGCACGTACGTCGCTACAGCTGCAGACTCTTGACTTCGGTGAATTCCTCGAGGCCGAACGCGCCGCCCTCACGCCCGTGGCCGGACTGTTTGAACCCGCCGAACGGCGCGGCACCGTTGAACTTTCCGCCGTTGACCTCGATCTGCGTGGCACGCAGCTTCCGCCCGACCGACGTCGCACGCGCCGGGTCGGAAGACCACACGGCACCGGCGATACCGAAGATCGTGCCGTTCGCGATCGCGATCGCGTGGTCGAGCGTGTCGTACGGGATGATCGACAGCACCGGACCGAAGATCTCCTCCTGAGCGATCGTGGCGTCCGGGTCCACCTCGGAGAACACGGTCGGCTCGACGAAGAACCCGGTGCGGACCGGTGCGTCGACGGAGCCGGCGACGAGTTTCGCGCCCTCCTTGACGCCGGTGCGGATGTAGCCGAGCACCCGCTCACGCTGAGCCGCCGTGACCATGGGGCCCAGCTTCGTGTCGCCGTCGGTCGGGTCGCCCGGGGCGTAGGCGGCGACCGCCGCTGCGGCGAACTTCTCGGAGTCGGCGAGGCGCGAGCGTGGTACGAGCATCCGGGTCTGCGCATTGCAGGACTGTCCGCCGTTCATGAAGCAGGCGCGCACGGTGTGCTGCACCGCCTTCGCGAAGTCGTCGCCGCTCAGGTCGTCGAGCAGCACCGCCGCGCTCTTGCCGCCCAGTTCGACCGACACCCGCTTCACGGTTCCCGCGGCCAATTCGAGGACTCGCTTTCCGACCGAGTTCGATCCGGTGAAGCTGACCATGTCGATGTCCGGATGCACGGCGATGGCCTCGCCGACGATCGGTCCGTATCCGTGGACGAGGTTGAACACGCCGGGTGGGATGCCGACGGCGTCGACGGCTTCGGCCAGGGCACGAGCGGTGAACGGGGCGACCTCGCTGGCCTTGACGACCACCGTGCACCCGGTCACGAGTGCGGCGCCGATCTTGGCGGTGATCTGGTGCAACGGGTAGTTCCAGGGCGTGATGCACCCGATCACACCGACCGGCTCCCGCACGATCAGTGAGTTTCGGAGTGTTTCTTCGAACGGGAAGTCCGCGGCAGCGGTGACGGCCTCCCGCAGGTCGACGATGCCCAGTCCGACCTGCGCCCAGCGCGCGACCCTGCGCGGGGTGCCGACCTCGGCGACCACGAGGTCCGTGATCTCGTCCTGCCGGCGCTCCAATTCGTCGGCCAGGCGGGACACGAACTCGGCCCGTGCGCTCGGCTCGGTCTGTGACCACGGCTCCAACGCCCGTCTCGCAGCGGCCACCGCGAGATCGACATCCTCTGCCGATCCGGCGGGCACGTCCCCGATCCGCTCCTCGGTGGTCGGATCGACCACGTCGATACGCTCGGCACTCGCGGAGGCAGACCAGGTGCCGTCCACATACAAATCACATTTCACGATGGCTCACTCCGCATCATCGGGTGGATCGAATTGATCGGGCAGCTCGGGAGGAATGCCCTGGCGGGTCTCATACCCCGCACTGAAGTCCTGGTTCGCACCCGGACATACCGCCTTTACCTTAAGGTTATAGATAAGAGCAGTCAAGAGAGATGCACATAGAGACTTCGAAAGTAACTCACCTGCAATTGTTTTCGGAGAATCACGTCCGAGACCGCACCGGCATGCGGCTCGTCTGCGGAAGAGCTTCACTCGACGGGGCTCCGCTCACCACGCCGGCGAGGAAACCGCGGATCGTGACGACGAAGAGTTCACGCGACGACCACCGGTTCGTTGCCAGCGCGCGGGTGAGCGTGGGGTGCCTGCGTGCGTCGACGTTCGGGAAGATCTCCGTGCTTCCGGCCGGCTGACGCATCAGTTCGGTGAGGGTGGTCGCGAGCGAAAGCTTCTCCAACCCATCCAATATCACCACATGCAGAGATGCCGGCACACCCGCGTCATCGAGGATGCGGGCGCACTTCTCGTATGTGCTCGTGAGGATGTCTCGCGGGAGGAACTGCACCAACACGAGCGCTGCGTTGGGATGGCGGAGAATGGCGTCGCGGTAGTTGAGGCTGAGGTCGACGAACCACTCCACCCAGTCCTTGCCCGGTGGGTGGCCGGGGACGACCGCTTCCAACATGATCTCCTTCGCCACCTCGGTCATGAGTTCGCGGCGATCGGCGAAATGGTGATACAGCGACGACGTGCTCACGTTCAGATGCTTGGCGACGCGCGGCAGACTGAACGCATCCATTCCTTCGGTGTCGATGATCTCGATGCTTGCCGCGACCGTCGAATCCCGACTGATCAGCGGCTTTGCCGGTCGTCCCATCACTCCCACTTTCGGTCGAAAATCGCCTCGCTACGGCCGTCCCACGGCGTTGCGCCGGGATTGCCTCCACGATGATCAGAGGCTCGGATCCACGATCCCTCGGTATCGGCTCCGATGGAAGAGCAAAGGTTCTGTGGCCGGGTCTGCGCCGAAGCCGAGCATCGCGGCGACGGCAATCAGGTGATCGCCACCGTCGTGCTCCACATCGAGGGCCACCTCGAACCAGGCCGCCGCACCGTCCAGGATCGGCGCTCCACGCTCGGCAGGGTGCCACTGCACTCCGTCGAACTTCGGTCCACCCGAGATCGCGAATCGGTCGCTGAGGCCCTGTTGCCCCGCCGAGAGCACGTTGATAACGAACGTCTCGGCGGTGCGGATCGTGGGCCAACTCGTCGAGCGTTTGCTCGGGCACAGCAAGACCTGGGGCGGATCCAGCGACAGCGCCGAGAACGACTGGCAGGTGAAGCCCGCCGGTTCGCCGCCGACCATCGCCGTCACCACCGTTACGCCGGAACAGAAGTGCCCCAGTACGTCACGGAGCTCCCGCGGATTCACAGCCGAGAACTCGCTGCTGTCCAATTGTGTCGACACGTCTCGTCCTCTCATACGTTCGGTGCGATGTGAATCCTGATCTCGCCTGCGGGGCTGAGCCATCCGCGGCGCTCGGCGAAGTCCATCATGGCCTCGAATCCCGCCGACCACGACGGGTCGGACACGCGGTCCCCCGCGAGGGCACGGATCGTGTCCGGGTCGACGAACACCTGGTAGGCGCCGGACGGTCGGCCGAGCGCTGAAAGGTGTTCCGGCGCGACGCCGTGCCGCGGGTCGGCCGATTCGATGTGGAGGGAGCCGAACTCGCCGGCGTCTTCGAGCCGGATCTGTGGCTCACCGGGGATCCTGTCGACGACGATTCGCATGGTTTCTCCGTTTCTCCGTGGTTGGGCGGGAGCTAACCGGCGTGTGGCCGGACCGTTGCGTCCGGCGCGAGGCCGCGGGCTTCGAGGATCGGCAGCACGTCGCCGAGCAGCAGCTGCACACAGGAATCGCGTGCACTCCCCTCCGCGACAGCCGGAACGACGGTGACACCATCGGCGACGTCGGCCGCGCGGATGTCGAGAATCAAGCTTGCGAGTCCGCTGGGTGTTCCGACGTACACCACCGTGTCGCCTCGCTGTCCCCCGACCGCTTCGCGGCGCGCAGTGCGTGCGTCCGCGGCGATGTGGACGACGACGTCGAGCAGTACGTCGACCCGGCCACCGGTTCCGCGTTCTTCGAACCCGGCCCGAATGGATGAGCGTTTCTTCTGCGCCTCACGAAGGTCCGGAGCGGTTATCCGCACGGACTCGACGGGACCCGGCCGCCGAACCAGGGTGATGCTGTCGACCGACGCGTTCGGTGTCGACAGGTCGACGGCAACGGTGAAGTTCCCGCCGCTCATGCCGTCGTCCGCTTCGGACGCAGCGTGATGCGCCGCCAGACCAGCGCGGGCAACAGCGTGGTCGTGCGGAACACGAGCGGATCCGACGAGAGGGTCATCCGGTCACCGTCGAAGCGCACATGCCGCTTCTGGTTGTCGCCGATCCAGTTCGGATACAACGACACCGACATTTCGTGCCACACGGCGCAGTTCGTCTCGTCGACGTGGTACGGACCCGAATACGCGAGGTAACCGCCGGCCGCCTCGCTGCGTTCGCTCGCCTCGCCGCTGTGCACATTGGCCGACCGGTAGCGGGTCCGGTCGCGACGCATGATCTGCGCGGACATGAACCCGTCGGCCGAGTAGATGATCAGTCCGCGAGCGTCCGGCCCCAGCGGATGACCGACGGTGCCCGTGTCGGACGTCGTCGAGTACTCGACGAGTTCCCAGGACCCGACGATTCGGTCCGCGATGACCGGTTCGTTTTCTGTCACCGCCATGTCGTGCTCCCTTTCATTCACAGCACGTCGCGCGTGCACAGCAGGACCGAACTCGAGAGTGCAGCCATCGGCCCGCCGATGAAGAGCGACACCGTCGCGTCGGGAACCTGGTTGGTGGAAGTTCCCCGCACCTGACGAACCGCTTCGACGGCCAACCCCATGCCGTTGACGAACGAATCCGCCAGGTTGCCACCGCTGGTATTCACCGGAAGCAGCCCGTGTGGTGCGGTGAGATTCTCGACGGTCATGACCTTGCCGGCCTCGGCGCCGCGTGGGCACAGCGAGTGATCGATCAGTGCGGCCACCCCCGAACCGCTGAAGTTCTCGTAGACCTGGACGACATCGACCTGGTCGGGCCCGAGGCCGGCATCCGTCCAGAGGGTCTCCGCGACGCCGGCGGCGCCGCAGAATCCGGCCGAGGTGTAGTCGAGATCGTTCTCCGTGTCGACGGCATAGCCACCCACCGCGCCCTGACTACCGGCCAGCACGTACGCCGGATGCTGCCCGAGCGCCTCGGCGCGATCCGCAGAGACCAGGATCAACGCGACCGCGCCGTCGTTCTCCCGTGAGCAGTCGTAGAGCCGATACGGCTCGACGATCTTCCGGGACGCGTCGTACCCGGTTTCGTCGAGCGGGCGCCCGAATGCCGCGGCAGACGGATTCTGCTGGGCATGGAAGTAATCGGCCAGAACCAGAGACCTCATCGCGGATTCCGGAACACCGTCGTGCTCGAGCATCCGCCGGGTGCGCAGCGCGCAGGCCTCGGCAGGCGATCCGACACCGTGCGGGAGCATGTGCCCGTCGAAATGATGCTTGGCATATCCGAGCCGCCCGGAATCCTGTTGCGCCATAGCGCGATAGACGACGACGCACTGCGCCTGTCCGGCCGCGATGGCAATCGCCGCGTTCGTGATCGCCGCGGCTGCACCACCGCCGCCGCCTCCCCAGATCATGTTGGACCATCGAATCCGGTGCGACATGAGCGATGCCCCCACGACGGTCCCATCGTTCTCGCCGCCGCCGTACGACACGAAGCCGTCGATCTCGCGCGGTGACACGCCGGCGTCGGCAGCCGCCTCGACGATCGCCCGCAACGTCATCCGGAGCTCGCTGTCGGGCGATTCTCCTCGCTTGTAGTGGAACTCGCTGATGCCCACCACGGCGGCCGCCCCACGGAGAAATGTATCGGTCATCGGTGTTCTCCCCGCTCGGTCTCGGGCCGCGTGCCCGCGCGTTGCCAGCGGAGCAGCGGCCACGGCGCATCGTCGGGCTGCTGAATGACCCCCCTGACTGCATCACCGATGGTGATGTCGGTGTTTCCGTCTTCTGCGAGCAGCCCGAGGACCCGGCGTCCCCCGGCATGCGGCAGTTCGACGAGAACCGTGATGAACGGCAGTTCGCCGGTCAGCTCCGGGATGAAGGAGTGCCAGGTCCGGGTCCACGAGAAGACTCGTCCGACCGGTTCCACGGCGACCCATTCCGGGTCGAACACCTGGCACTGCCCACACATCCAGCGTGGCCGCCAGATCCACAGGCCGCACTCGCCGCACCTCTGCAGACGGAGCTCACCGGCCCGCAGACCCTCCCAGTACGGCAGGTCCAGGCCGTCCGCGTACGGGCCAGCCGGCGTCGTCGCCGGGAACTCGCGGGCCACCTCGGCACTCGGGGTCATCACATCTCCACTCTCGTGAATCGGCATTTCGCGTCCGGCCCGCGGACGGGTGTCGCGGCGGACCCGAACGGTCAGTGCTTGGTCAGGTAACCCGCGTCGATCGGCACATCGATCCCGGTCACGTACTTGGCGGCGTCGGACACGAGCCACAGGACGGCGTCGGAGATGTCCTGCGGTTCGAGCATCATCACGTCCAGCAGGTTCGTGCGGTCGTTGTCCTTCCACTTCCGCACCACGTGCGGCAGCACCTGCGAGAGGCCGGCTGCCATGGGCGAATTGACCCCCGTCGGGTTGACCGTGTTGACCCGAATGTTGTGTTGGCCGAGTTCGAATGCGAGTGTGTCCTTCAGGCCCTGAAGTCCATGCTTCGCCGCTCCGTAGTGCCCCCACGACGGGGCAGCGCGCAGCCCGTCGACGGACGAGGTGATCACGATCGATCCGCCCCGGCCTCCGTCGATCATCACGGGAACAACAGCCTTGCAGGCCTTCCACGCGCCGGTGAGATTGACGTCGAGCATCGTCTGCCACGCGTCGTCCTCGATCTCGAGCGTCGACTCGCAGTGATCGTGGATACCGGCGTTCGCCAGCAGGATGTCGATCCGCCCGAATTGTGACACCGCCAGGTCGGCGACGGCCTTCATGTCCGCGCTGCTCCGGACGTCCGCCTGAATGCCGGCGATCTCGCCGCCGGCCTCCTTGACCAGCTGGATCGTCTCCTCGAGATCGTCCGGTGTCGCAAGTGCGTACTGCACCTCCTTGATCGGCGCAGCGACGTCGCAGACCACGATCTTGGCACCGGCGGCGGCGAGAGTGAGCGCGTGGGAACGGCCCTGCCCCCGTGCTCCGCCGGTGATGACTGCTACTTTTCCGTCGAGTGACGTCATCGATTCTCCTATTGTTCGAAAGGTGGTCGAGGTGGGATTACCGCGCGCTCTGCGCGCGCTCGTAGTCTTGCGTCGCCTGACTGATCCCGGTCGCGAAGCGTTCGCTGAAGCCTTCCTTGCGCGCCTGGGTCCAGTGGTAGGAATTGAGCAGCGGTTCGCACGTTCCGGTGAAGCGCGGCATGACGTCACGCATGAGAATGCGGTACATGCGCGACGTGGCCTCGGTGTCTGCCCAGTCGTGCGCCGTCGCCAGGAACGTGCCGAAACCGCCGGTGCGGTCGATGATTTTCTGGATGTACGCGATGGCGTCGTTCGCGTCGCCGATGCAGCCGTAGCCGGACTCGTTGACACGCCGGACCAGTTCCTCGTGAGCGACGTCCTCACCGGGTTCGATCATCTTCATCGGGGTGACGACGTGACGGTAGTCCATGAAGTCGCGCAGCCCGTATCGGGTGTCCTCGACGGCCTGCTCGTAGGTGTCGGCGATGTGGATGTTGCCGACGATGGCCCAATCGTCACGATCCACCGTCTGCCCGTATGCATTCGCCTCCCGGGTGGTGATGTCCCACGTCTGCGCGAGCAATTCGATCGACTTCGCGCTGGTTCCGCCGATGGACAGCAGACCGAGCCCGTACTTTCCGGCGAGCTTCGGGCCCGACGGCGACATCGCGGCGGCGACCGTGATCGGCACCCCGGGATACGAGTAGGGGCCCAGCTGAACTCGGGCGTCCTCGAGCGAGAACCATTCCGTCTTGCGGTCGACGGGTCCCGGTGTGCCCAGCAGTTCCAGGACGGCGTCCAGCGACTCCTCCATCCGCGGCCGGAGCAGGTTGTAGTCCATGCCCATCATCTGCGAGTCGGCCACGAGCGCACCCGGTCCGACTCCGATCCGGATGCGACCGCGAGTCATGTGGTCCAAGAATGTGATTCGATCGGCGACCATCAGCGGATGATGGTACGGAAGGGAGATGACGCCGCTGCACAGCTCGATGCGCGACGTACGCTGCGCTGCTGCCGCGATCATCAGCTCCGGTGACGGCCCCACCTCGTACCCGCCGCTGTGATGTTCCCCGAACCACACCTGATGGAATCCGAGCCGATCGAGATCCTCGACGTGCCGGAGGTCCTGTTCGATTGCCATCGTGGGGTTGCGCCGCGGGTTGTGATACGGAGGAAGAAACAGTCCGCACCGGAGCGGTGCAGTCCGCGCGGCCGGCGCAGTGTCCACAACTCTAGGTTCCATGTCAGATCTCCTGTCGGTTGGTGCGTGATGCGCCGCAGATGGTGACGATGGCCCGGGCCGTCTGCTCTCCTCGGTTGTGCCATCGATGCTTGTTGCCGTTGACGACCACGGTGTCGCCTGCGCCGAGCGCGATCTCCGTGCCGTCCTCGAGTTCGAGCACGAGCGAGCCCTCGAGGAGCACGTGTACGTCCACGGAATCGGTGCGGTGGAAGCCCGGCGCATCCTCGTCCATGACCACTATTCCGTTGTCGCTGTTGCCGATCCGTCCGGGTTCCAGAATCCAGCCGATGACCCACACCCCACCCGGATCGGGAAACCCGAGGATGTCGGAAATATCGCCGGGATTGGGCACCTCGGGAACGGAGTCGGTACGCCAAATGGGGTCGATGCCCTCGGCGGCCAACCTCGCGATCTCACTGTCGGCAACGAGTGCAGCCGAGCCATCCGGTTCGGCAACGATCACGCGGCGAAAGCTCATAATTGCCCCTTCGGAAGAAACCACTGGGAGGGAAGGACAAGAGGAACGCGACCGCGGGGCAGAGTGTTCGAATTGTTCAGGTCCGGTGAGATCCCCTGTTCCACAACGTTTTCACACTGATCCTGCCGCACGGGAAAGAGTCACCGCACACACCGGTGCGACGTACGACTCGCTCACGCACCACAGTGTCGCGGATCACGTCAGCTAATCTAAATGCTATCGGTTAATTGGTCAAGAGGAGACATCGCACCCCGGCTGAATCCCGTGCGTCATACGGGGTTAGAACACATTGACTGTTGACCGCGCCGAGCACGCTGATCTACCTTCGTCGCAAGGCAGTCGCCTTTCTCACCTCAGCCCTCGCCTTGGTTCACGGCAGCGCGAGCTCATCCGACCCTCCGGGAACGTCCCCTCTCGACCAGGCGACGTACCGGACTTCTCCCTCGCGAAGGATCCCGATGGTCACGACACAGATCGAAATTCCCGGTCACCTGATCACCGACTTCAATGTGTACGACCCGTCCCTGGCATCGCCCACGGATGTGTTCCAGGAGCGTGTCGCCGCGTTGCGCACGCAGGGACCGATCCTCTGGTCGCCGCAGCACGGCGGACACTGGGTGGTCACGCGGTACAAGGAAGCCCTCCAGGTCCTCCAGGATCCGGAGACGTTCTCGAGCTTCCCCAACAACCTGTTGAATGCGGCCCAGGGCAAGTTCCTTCCGCTCGAACTCGACCCGCCGGAGCACAGCTACTACCGGCGGGCACTACAGCCGCTGTTCAGCCCCAAGAGCATGAAGGCGCTCGAACCCGAGATCCGGGGGATCATCACCGATCTCATCGACGGATTCGCCGAGGCCGGCGAGTGCGAGTTCATCTCCGAGTTCGCACACGAATTGCCTACGCGAATCTTCCTCGCGCTCATGGGGTGGCCCCTGAGCGACGCACCGCAATTCACCGAGTGGACCGACATCACACTCCAGGGCATCCCCGGAGCGAGCGAGGAGGAATCAGCCGAGGCCCGCGCGAAGGCCGCCGCCGAGATCTACGAATACTTCGGTCGGGTGGTTGCGCGGGTGCGATCCGGCGACGACAGTTCGGAGACCCTCACGGCGCAGATCATCAACACCCCGCTCGACGTCGGAGGAGAACCCCGGCCACTCACCGACGAGGAACTGTGCCGAATGTTCTTCCTCCTGCTGGTGGCGGGGCTGCACACCGTCCAAGGCGCTCTCGCCTGGGGACTGATCCACCTGTCGCGCAATCCCGAGCAGCGCGCGGCGATCATCGACGACCCGACGCTGATCCCGTCGGCGGTGGAAGAAATTCTGCGCATCGAAACCGCGACGAGCAGCGGCCGTCGCGCAACCCGCGACGTCGAGATCGGTGACGTCACCATCCGGGCCGGCGACCAGCTGCTGGTGGTGATGACCTCCGCCAACCGCGACGAGGACGAGTTCGACAACGCCGACGAACTGCAGATCGAACGGCATCCCAATCGCCACATCGGCTTCGGCGCCGGCCCGCACCGCTGCCTCGGCTCCCACCTCGCGCGGCTCGAGCTGAGACTGGCCCTGGAGGAAATCCACCGGAGGATTCCCGACTACGCCCTCGTTCCGGACAGCCCGGCGATCTTCCATTCGTCCCAGGTCCGTGGATGCGAGAAGCTGCCGATCACCTTCACCCCGTCGAGGCGCTGACACGCCTCGGGATTCGTCTCGAACCGCCAGAGGGTCCCCGGAGAAGACTCCGGGGACCTTTCTGGCGTGCGCCCGGCAGCCGGCCACGCCTCCGCGGTGTTCCGCGTTTCAGCTGACAGAGCGGGCCGGGTCGGATAGAACTGAGAGGGCATCGACAGTGACGCGGGCGGGTCACTCCCCTCGTCGGGGATCGACCGGCCGACGCGTCCGGTTGCTCGATGCGTGCAGTGAAGGAGCAAACGTTCGTGCCCGAGAACGAATTCCCGCCTGTAGTCCGCATTCCGTCGCCGCCGGCCGATCCACCGCCGCTGCGGCGAACGATTCGTCCGGATCGATCACCGACCGCGTCGGCCAACCGGTGCGGTGCCGTCCGGCGACCCCTCGCCGACCCCGATGGGGATCGAAATTCCGAGGGCGAGGACCACGGCGAATCCTTGCCGACATCCGAGGATCCGATCATCTGGCCCGAGCCCAGCCCTCTCGCCGACTGGTGGGACCGAGTGCTCGGTCGGGAATCGACACCCTGAGGTCCGAGTTCGACGAATCGATGTCCGACGCGCGGGCCTCGATGCCGCACGGCTGCCGGCCCCGCTGAGGACCGGACGTGCCCGACTTGTCCGATCCGGGACTTTCGACCTCGCGCGGTTGTCCGCGGGTCCTGTACAACTAATCGGGGATGCCGGTTTGTGACATGAACCACACCTGACCGTTATCTTACGACCCGATTACCTGGAGCTGAACACCGGCTCCGGTAGTACCCGCAGTTGCAGTGCGGATGCTCGACCCGTACTGCGGAAGGACACCACACATGCTCTTGCCCATGTCACCGACCGATTCGATGTTTCTCCTCGGTGAGTCGCGGGAGCATCCCATGCACGTCGGTGGCCTGGCGATCTTCACTCCACCGGACGGCGCCGACGCGGCCGACCTGGGGGCGATGTTCGCGACGGCCGCGGCCTCCGACGAGGTGGCACCGCTCTTCCGCAAGAAGGCCCGCCGATCGGTCACCACCCTCGGACAGTGGGGTTGGGGCACCGCGACCGACGTCGACGTCGACTATCACGTGCACCGCAACGCGCTACCTCAGCCCGGCGGCATGCTCGAACTGACGACTCTGGTGTCCCGGCTGCACGGCGCCGCACTCGACCGCACCCGCCCACTGTGGGAGATGCACCTGATCGAGGGACTCGCGGACGGCCGCTACGCCGTCTACACCAAGATCCACCACGCACTCGCCGACGGTGCGTCCGCGATGAACCTGTTGCGCCGCAGCATGAGTGAGGACCCCACCCGCAGGGGCATGCCCGCTCCCTGGCAACCCGCCGCACCCGTGACGGTCACCGGCCCAGCCCGGACGGAACCCGCGCCGTCGATACCGGCGAATCTCCGCGGCCTACCGGGTCAGGTCCTGCGTGGCGCCCGCGGCGTGGCCGGGGAAGTCGCCGGCCTGGCACCGGCGCTGGCAGGCACCGTGGACCGCGCATTCCGCGCAGAGGGCGGGCCGCTGTCGACGCGGGCGCCGCACACGATGTTCAACGTCCCCATCGGGGGCGCCCGGCATTTCGCCGCCCGCACCTGGCCGCTCGAACGGATACGGCTGCTCGCCAAGCATGCCGACGCCACCGTCAACGACATCATCCTGACGATGTCCGCCGGAGCACTGCGCAGCTACCTGCACGACCTCGGCGCACTGCCCGCCGAGCCGCTGATCGCAATGGTCCCGGTTTCCCTGCGTCCCAACACCTCCGGCACCGATACAGAATCCGCTGACGGAAACCGGATCGGGGTCCTGATGTGCAACCTGGCGACCCACCTGCCCGACCCCGCCCATCGCCTCGACACCGTGCGGACCTGCATGCGCGAAGGCAAACGCGCCCTACGTGCGATGAGCCCCGCCCAAGTGCTGGCGATGAGCGCCCTGGGCGCCGCACCCCTCGGTATCGAGATGCTCCTCGGCCGCCGGGGACCGCAGCGTCCGCCGTTCAACCTGGTCATCTCCAACGTCGCCGGACCCGGCACCCCGCTGTACTGGAACGGAGCCCGCCTCGACTCGCTGTACCCGCTGTCGATCCCGGTCACCGGACAAGCCCTGAATATCACCTGCACCAGCAGCGACGACGAACTCGTCTTCGGACTGACCGGCTGCCGGCGCACCGTCCCGAACCTGCACCCGATGCTCGACCACCTCGGCACCGAACTCGACTCCCTCGAACAGGTGGTCGGCCTGTAACTGTCCCCAGGCCAGGTACCCGCATGCCTCGGCGGGTGCGACAACTGTTGATCCTCGCCGTGCACGGCCACCGGTGGAATAATCCAACTGGGAGGATCGTCCGCCCCCGAGACGATGCACCTGCCGAAACGTCGACCCCCGGCCCAGGGCCTCAGGACCGCCCGAGTGCGCCGGGGTCGGCTCGAGTAGGACGGGGTCGCGTGGGGAATCCGTAACAAGTCGGAGCCCGTCCCCGACATACCAGATGTCGTAGTCAAGACCCGAACAGCGGGATGTCAGCCGAGTAAACGGCCCCGACCGTGGGTAAGTACCACGGAAGCTGTCTGCGTGGCTCGACACGAGCCATCGCGGGTGACGAGGGCAGGTGAGAGGTTTGGCCAGGAGCATCGAGCGCAACGGCAATTCCGATGCCGATCTCCCCGGAGACGACGCACCGGTGGACATCGCGGCCGTACGCCGCGACGACGCGCTGATCGACACGATCGCCGGCGGAGGTCCCGTCGCATCGGATTCGCCGGAAGAGGACCAGCTCGCGCTCCTGCTGAGCGGTTGGCGCGCCGACATCGTGGCGACGCCGATGCCGACCGGTCCACTCCTCGACGATGTGATCGCGGCGATCGACGCCTCGGACGCCCATTCCGCACGCGGCGCGGCCCGCGGCAAACTCCGCCTGCTGCGACCCATCGCCGCCGCTGCCGCGGCGATCGCAGTCGTCATGGGTGGCGCCACCATCTTCTCGTACAACGCCGCACCGGGCGACCCGCTGTGGAGCGTCAAGTCGGTCGTGTTCAGCGAGCAGGCCGATTCGACGGTCGCGCAGATCGACACCACCTCACAGCTGCAGGAAGCCGAGCGGCTGATCGCCGTGGGCGACGCGGAGGGGGCGCAACACATGCTCGACAACGCCGCCGACCGTTCCGGCGGAGTACGCGACGCCGACACGCGGAACGACCTCGACGTGTGGCGTGCGAAGCTCGCCGCGGAAGTCGAGAAGATCGCTCCCACCACCCCGCCGGCGACCACGACACCCGGCACCACCACCACCGGCGCGCCGGCGCAGACCGCCGAACTGCCGGCCACCGTTCCGGGCACACCCGGTGCCACGACGCTGCCGGGAGTCGAGCAGCCGCCGGGAACCCTGCCCACGGATCTGCAGCTTCCCGGTCTGCCACCCCCTTCGCTGCCGCCGCTACCCACGACGCTCCCGCCCGAGACGTTGCCGTCCACCATCCCCGAACCCACCATCACGATCGTCCCCACACCGGAGCCGCCTCTGCCTGTGCCGTCGGACTTCCCGACCACGCAACCGCCGATCGAGCAGCCGCCGATCGAGCAACCACCGATCACGCAACCACCGATCGAGCAACCGCCGATCGAGCAACCACCGATCACGCAGCCGCCGATCGAGCAACCGCCGATCGAGCAACCGCCGATCGAGCAACCACCGATCACGCAACCACCGCAGGAGCCCACGTCGGCGCCGCTCGAGCTGCCCGCCCCGACCAGCTGAGAACTCAGGCGAAATCATTCACAAGGGATGGAGTGATTGCATGACCGACCTCGACCAACCGACAGCCGGCGTGCTCTGGGATGTGATCGCGTGAGCAGGCCCGCTGATCTCGACGCACAGGTAACCCAGGTCCGCGAGGCGCTGCACGCCCTCCGTCGAACCCTCCTCGACCTCGAGCGCACCTACGCAGAGTTCGATGCGCACACGCTCGACGTGGACACAACCGGCGATCCGACCACTGCACCGGAGACGTTGGAGAGCGCCGTCGACGCCCTCCGCGCCGCTCAGGACACGCTCGGAATCGCCGACGGCGACCTCGACGTGGCGAAGCGACACACGTCACGGTTGAAAACGCGCGAATGACGGCCAATCGTCATCGCGCGACTTCCTGACCTGTGGATCCTGATGCCAAAATCGTTGCTGTCGAGCCAGTCTCGGCATTTCGCCGTGGGACGAAGGCGGTCAGGAGGGCGCCGATGACGGCGGGAGCGGCGAACGCGGCGAGTTGCCAGGAGATGCCGGCGCCGAGTGCGACGAAGAGACCGCCGTAGGTGGGGCCGATGATTGCGCCGAGACGGCCGACTCCGAGCGCCATGCCGAGCCCGGTGGTGCGGCAGGAGGCCGGGTAATAGCCGCCGACGAAGGTATTGAGCAGAATCTGGGTCCCGGTGGTGCCGACTCCCGCGAGCAGCACGAGTACGTACACCACTGCGGTGGGTGGCGACAGCGCGATGGCGAGCAGGGACGCGGCTGCGCACAGGAAGCTCACCACGGTGATCGGTTTGACGCCGAATCGGTCGGCGAGGGCGGCCCCCGCCAGTCCGCCGACCGCACCGCCGATGTTGAGGGTGAGCAGGAACGAGAGCGCCGCCCCCAGTGGGTAGCCGGCCGCCTTCATCAGCGCAGGCAACCAGGTCGCCACTCCGAACAACACCAGCAGGCACAGCAGGGTCATGACCCAGAACAGCACGGTGGCGGCGGCACGATCGGCGCCGAACAGTGCCCGCAGCCCACCGGTGTGCCCGTCCGCGGCGGCGGTGACCGCGACGGGGTGTTCGAGTCCGTAGTGCGCGGCCACTGCGACGGCATCGTCCGGGCGGCCGTGGGCGAGCAGGTAGGCCGGTGACTCGGGAAGGTATTTGAGCATGAGCGGCAGGAACAGCAGCGCCGGTACCAGACCGGCGAGGAACATTGCCCGGAATCCGAATGCCGGTACGAACCAGAGGGACAGCACCCCGGCGAGGATTCCACCGATACTGGTGCCGACGAATCCCATCGCCACCGAGCGGGCGCGGGTACGGCTTGTGGAGAACTCGATCAGGGTCGCGGCGGCGGTGGGCATGAGGAGCCCGGCCCCGAGTCCGACGCCCAGGCGGGCGGCACCGAAGACCGCCGGGGTGGGTGCGAGTGCGCAGACACCCATCGCGATGGAGAACACGGTGACCGCGGCGAGAAGGGTGCGGCGGCGTCCCCACCGGTCGGCGACCGCGGCGGCGATCAGCGCACCCAGAAGCATGCCCAGTCCGGCGAGGGAGCCGAGCATACCGACGTCGGTGGCGTCGAGTTGCCAGGGCGAATAGGCGAGTAGGGAGGGAACGACGGTGCCGTACATCAGCAGGTCGTAACCCTCGAGGATCAAGGCCATCAGGCAGAGGCCGATGACGGGCAGGGAGGTGGGGCGGGTAGGCATGGGCACTCCGCTCGACCGGGCACCGAGACTCGACGGCGATTTCGGCCGTCCGAGTCGGTGCGGGGTGGATGAAAGGGGTCAGGAGAAGCGGTCGGCGAGCCAGGCGCCGATGTCGGCGGCGGCGAGGCTTGCGCCGGTGGGGGCACCGTCGGCGATCGGACCGCCGAAGTGGGTGCCGGCGACGCGGACATGGGTCTTGTCCGTCGATCCGAGGGCGTCGACCATGGTCTTGGCGTCCTCCGGGAAGCACGCCTGGTCGCCGGTGAGTTCGACGAACAGGGTGGGTGCGGTGACGGTGGGGGCACAGCGGACGAAGTCGGCGTTGCTGCTCAGTCCCGACCAGGTCGACAGCCAGGCGTCCGGGGTGGTGAGCCGGCCGAAGCCGACCAGTCCATAGTTGGTGAGGTCCGGCCGACGGCCGAACAGCGATCCGTAGGGGCGGTCGTTCGGGCTCAGCGACAGGTCGGTGAACCGCAGGTCCGCGTCGGTGCGATAGATGGTCAGCACGCGCGGTGCGAGCGCGGTGCGGCGGTCGGCCGGATCCGCGGTGCTCTTGTATCGGCGCCGGGCGGCGGCGGCCTCGTCGACTCGCCGGCGGGCAATCTCGTCGAGTCGGGCGATGCGGTCGTGCTGCGCAGCCCGATAGCGGGTGACGAACGCCGGAGCATACGACGAACTGTGCGGTGGTTCGTCGAATCCGTTGGCGGGGTCGAACGGATCGAGACCCGGATCGGCCGCGAGCGGGTCGGACTCGTCGACGACGGACGGGTCGATCAGCCGCAGCAACAACGCGCCCTGACCGGGGTGCGGGGCCATGAACACGGCGCCGTCGGGTAGCGGCATCTCCGCAGCCGCCAGATCGATGGGCCTGCCCGCGGGGGTCTGCGTCAACCGCTGAGCGGGCGGTAGTCCGGCCTGCTCGTGGTAGAACGTGAACAGGGCGCCCCCGCCCGAGTGACCCAGCGTGACGACGTGGTCGAAACCCTTCTGCCGCAACAACACCTGCCCCGCGGCGGCGTCGAGCAGTGCCTGCTCGTGAACCAGGGTGAGGTCGTTGTTGACCGAACGGGTGCCCTGCGTCCACACCGCGTATCCGCGGGCGAGCAGTTCGGGCACCAGCACGTGGTGGGTCAGGTCCTGGCGTGGATGCATCAGCGCGACCACCGTCCGCGCACCGGGGACCACTCGAAGTACGCCCGTGACCTTCGCCCCGTCGGCGGTGGCGAGTTCGTGCACCGTCGTGACAGTGTCGCGCGGTGCCTGCGCGGCGTCGATGTAGCGGCCGGCGCCGAGTCGCTCGGTGTGCTCGCTCATCGCGCTTCGATTCGCATCGCGTCCTTGTCCCACTGGACGATTCGGGACCGGTGCAGGCCCGCGACACTGCTGTACCACACTGCGTGGCGGCAGCCGGTGGCGCGGCGGTCGATCACGATCGAATCTTCGGACCGAATCCGGAAGTACGGCCCGACGCGGTCGATCATCACCGCCGGGTCCTGCCCCGCCACCGCGGCGACCGCGGTGTTCTCCGGGACGTCGAGGACGAACAGCGTGGTCATCGGTTGCCCACCATCTCTTTCCGGTCCTGCGTGTGTTGCCACTGCTCGGCGCGCTCGACGATCAACTCCGCCTTGCGGTTCAGCAGAGCCGCCATGCTCGGATCGGGGCCCGTGACGACGTCGACGAGGGCGTCGATGGTCAGGTTGGCGTCGAGGTCCTCCTGCGGAGTGACCGGGCGCAGCGCCCGGGTGATCTCGATCATGTACCCGTTGGGGTCGTGGGTGTAGATCGATTCGATGGTCTCGTGCTGGATCTGCATCTCCACCGGCCACCGGCTGCCGTCGAGGCGTCTGCGGTATTCCATCAGATGGTCTTCGCTGTCGACGTGAATGGCGAGGTGCCGGGACCGGATGAAGAAGATCGGTACGTCCTCGGCGAACCGTGAGTACGAGTCACCCTGCGGCCCACCGTCGAACGGTTCGAGACCGAAGTAGTAGAAGAAGGCCAGCCGGTCGTCGTTGCCGACGTCGAAGAAGAAGTGGATGAAGTCCGGGTGCTTCTCGGGCCCCCAGCCGGCCGCGCAGATCGAATGCACGACGGGGAAGCCGAGGACGTCGCGGTAGAACTTCACCGTGGCGGCCGGATCGAAGGTCGGGTAGGCGACGTGATCGACACCTTTGACCATGTGCTGCAGGTCTGACATGGGGAACTCCCAGTGGTGGGTCGGTTACGGGTGGGTGGGGACCGGGGCGTCGGCACGCAGCAGGCTGCCCGCGGCGGGGATGTCGACGCCGAGGTCGAGCGCACGCAGCAGGCTGTAGGCGCCGGCGGTTGCGGCGGAGAGCACCGGCAGTCCGAATTCGTCCTCGGCGGCCTGCACGAGGGGTAGGGAGGGCATCTGCACGCACGCGGAGATGACGAGCGCGTCGGCACCGGTGAGGTCGAGCGACCGGGCGGCGTCCATCACCCGTTCCCCTGGAATGCATCCGACCTCGGCGTTGTCGGCAACCTCGAGTGCGCGCCAGTCGGTGACCTGGATTCCTTCGGCCTCGATGTAGGCCACGACCTGCTCCGCCAGGGGGCGCATGTACGGGGTGACGAGGGCGATGCGCCCGGCACCCAGCGCCTGCAGGGCCTCGATCAGCGCGCCTGCACTCGACCGGACCGCTGCCGCGGATCCGCCGGTGGCCAGTTGCTCGGCGACCAGGCCCTCCACCCGCTGATGCTCGCCCGGACCGGCCGACATGAGCGCCACCAGGCAGGCGTAGAGAACGGCGTCGACGCCGGCGTCCCCGAGTTCGAGGATGCACCGTTCGCGCTGGGCGTTCATCGCGCGCAGTTGTTCCGGGGAGACCGCTTGCATCCGCATCCGGCTGGAATGGAACGAGAACTGCGCGTCCGGATGCCGGCCGAGGAGCGCCGGCATTTCGGTCTCGACCGTCACGTTCGAACTCGGGACGACGAGTCCGATGCGGTGAATGCCCATGGTGTGTGGCCCTTCTGATGTGAGGAATATCCGGGAGGTGCGGGAGGTGCGGGGCCTCTCGCCCCGCCTCAGACCGTATTTACGCCTACGACGAGTATTCGACGTACGTGATGAATAGTCAAGACCTGCCGCTCGCCGGGGAAATCGTGACGGCATTCACCCCCGGCTCTTGACATGTCTTCGGGTACGTCGAATACTCGACATTGACGTAAGTCGGTGTTGGAGGATCACCTCGCACCGCCGGTTCATCCCCTCGTATCGAAGGAGCACAGCGGCAATGGCATATGTGATCGGAGTGGACGTCGGTGGCACGTTCACAGATGCGGTATTGGATGACAATGCCGGCACTGTTCTAGCCGCGAAGGCGCCCTCGACTCCGCCGGACTACTCGCAGGGCGTCCTCGACGTCCTCGAGACGCTCGCCGAGCAGCTGGGATGTCCGGTCGAGGAGATGCTCGCCGATACCCACCACATCGCGCACGGCACGACGTCCTCACTCAATGCGCTGGTGATGGGCAACGTGCCCCCGGTCGGGTTCCTCACCACCAAGGGGCACCGCGACTCCATCTACATCATGAACGTCGAGGGCCGGTATCTCGGCAGCTCACCGGAGCAGTTGCAGAATGTGATGGGACAGAGCAAATCCCACGGCCTGGTCCCGAAGAAGCATGCGCTGGAGGTGACCGAGCGACTCGACCGTGACGGCAACATCGTGGTGTCGCTGGACGAGGCCTCGGCCCGCGAGTCCATCCGCGCGCTCCTGGCCGAGGGCGTGGCCGGTATCGCGGTCTCGCTGCTGTGGTCGTTCCGCAACCCGGTCCACGAGCAACGGATCCGCGAACTGGTGCACGAGATCGACCCGTCGATGTTCGTGTCGCTGTCGAGCGAGGTGAGCCCCCGCATCCGGGAATTTGCCCGCAACGCGACCACCATCATGAGCACTCAGATCGGCCCCGGGCTCCGGGACTACCTCGGAAACCTGGAGTCGAAGCTACGCGAGCGTCACCTCGCCGGACCGCTGCTGGTGATGCAGAGCAACGGCGGCGCCGTCGCCGCTGCCGAGGCCCCGAAGAACGCGATCAGCACGGTCGGATCGGTGTTGACCGGCGGTGTGGTCGGGGCGGTGTCCCTCGGTCGCCAGCTCGGTCACCGCAACATCATCGCCACCGACGTCGGTGGCACCACCTTCCTCGTCGGACTCGTCGTCGACGGCGAGCCCGTCCGCGCCTCGAGCACCATCATCAACCACCATCCGATCAACGTCCCCACCCTCGAGGTGCATGCCATCGGCTCCGGCGGCGGTGCCATCGCCTGGGTGGATGCGGGCGGAAACCTGCAGATCGGACCGCACAGCGCCCAGGCCGTCCCGGGCCCCGCCTGCTACGGGCAGGGCGGCACCGAACCCACCAACGCCGACGCCAACCTCGTCCTCGGAATCCTGCCCGAGCGCGGGCTGCTCGGTGGCCGCAAGCCGTTGGACAAGGAACTTGCCCGTGAGGCGATCCGCAGCCGGATCGCCGCACCGTTGGGGCTGTCGATCGAGGAGGCGGCCGCAGCGATTTACGCGGTGCAGAACGCCCAGACAGGCGACCTGCTGCGCAAGACCGTCGTCGAGGCCGGGCACGACCCGCGGGACTTCGTCCTCTACGCCTTCGGCGGATCCGGTCCGGCGCACTGCGCCGCCTACGCCGCCGAGGTCGGGGTCCGCGAGGTCATCGTCCCGCTCGGCCAGGTCGCGTCCGCGTTCTCCGCGTACGGTCTGGCCTCGTCGAATATCGTCCTCGCGGCCGAACTCTCCGACCCGGCCGCCATGCCGCTCGACCCCACCCGCGCCGAACGGAACTTCGCTCAGCTCGAGACCCAGGTGCTCGAGCAACTCAACCGGCAGGGTCTGTCGTTCACCGAGGTCGAGGTCGAACGCGAAATCGACATGCGGTACACGATGCAGCTCGCGGAGGTGGCGACACCGGTACCGACGGGAGGCCTCGACGCCGCGGGGATCGCACGCGCATCCGACGTGTTCGAGCAGCGCTATGCCGAGCTCTACGGAGAGGACAGCGGTTTCCGCGAGGCAGGCATCCAGGCAATCACGTACCGCGTCCGCGCCACCGGCATCCTGCCGTTCTCGCCGACTCTGCCGGAGCTGAAGTCCGCCGACTCCAGCGATTCCGCCCACGCCCGGATCGGCACCCGCAAGGTCTGCCTCGACGGTCGGCTCGGCTTCGTCGACACCGACGTCTACGACTACAGCCGGCTCGCGGCCGGTCACGTCCTGCCGGGACCGGCGATCGTCGAAGTGCCCACCACCACCGTGGTCGTCCCGCACGGGACCACCGGCACCGTCGACCGCCTCGGCAACCTCACCATCGTCGCCCAGTAGGAGCACCGAAGATGACCATGCAGATCCCCGGCTCTGAAATCTTCTCGAGCCGACCCGTCGACCCCGACGCTCTGTCCCGATCGCTTCCGCCGTCCCTTCCGGTCCACACCGTGACGCAGGAGCAGATCGACAGCCTCGACCCCCTCACGTACGAGGTGATCCGGCACCGGCTGTGGTCGGTCACCGACGAGATGGGCGAGGCGCTCAAGAGAATGTCCGGCTCCCCCATCGTCACCGACGCCAACGACTTCGACTTCGCGATCAGCGACGAGATCGGTCAGGAGGTGCAGGTCGGCCTGTACAACACCATGCTCGTCGGCGCCGTCGACCTCGCGATCTACTGGACCCTGCAGCACCGCGCCACCAACCCGGGCATCACCGAAGGCGACATGTTCCTGTGCAACGACCCCTGGGTCGGGGGCGGACTGCACCAGAGCGATGTGATCGTCTACCAGCCGATCTTTCACGACGGCAAGCTGTTCGGCTGGACCAGCGCAATCTGCCACGAACCCGACCTCGGTGGGTCCGGTCTCGGCTCCTTCGACCCCGCGGCCGAGGACGTCTTCTCCGAATCGCTACCGACGCCCCCGATCAAGGTGGTCCGCGACTACGAACTCCAGCGCGACGTCGCCGACGCCTGGGTGCGGCGCTCCCGAGTGCCGATGCTCGTCGGCCTCGACCTGCGCGCGAAGATCGGCGCCAACACCGTCGGCCGCAACCGCCTGCTGGCGGTGATCGAGCAGTACGGCGCGGACACCGTCAAGGCCGTGATGAAGCGGATGATGGCCGACGCGGAAAGCCGCCTGCGAGGCAAGCTCATGTCGCTGCCGGACGGCACCTGGAAGGCCACCGGTTACCAGGACCAGGCGCAGGTCGGTGACCGCGGCATCCACAAGATCACGGTGGCCATGACCAAGACCGCCGATCACCTGACGTTCGACTTCACCGGCACCGACCCGCAGACCGGTGTCATCAACTGCACCTATGCCGGCATGCGCGGCGGGGTCATGCTCGCTCTGCTGCCGATCCTCGCCGGGGACATTCCCTGGTCGGCCGGCGGATTGATGCGCTGCTTCGACCTCGTGTCCGAGGAAGGCACGATCAACAACGCCACCTTCCCCGCGGCGGTCAGCCGCGGTCCCATCGGGCCGGCCTGGCTGACCGGCACCCTGATCGCGGAATGCCTTTCCCAGATGCTGGACCGTTCGGTCGATCTGGGCAAGAGCGTGCAGGCCGCGTGCTGCGGCACATGGGACACCGCCGTGATCGCCGGTCTCGACGAGCGCCCCGAACAGTCGGTGCCGTTCCTCAACATCATGATGGAGCCGATGGCCGGCGGCTACGGTGCCCGCCCGACCACGGACGGCATGGACACCGGTGGCCTGTTCTGCATCCCGATGGGTCGCATCCCGGACACCGAGATGACCGAATTCCTCTATCCGCTGCTCACGTTGTGGCGACGGGAGGAGCCGGACTCCGGCGGACCGGGACGACAGCGCGGCGGTGTGAGCGCGTCCATCGCCATCACCCCGTACGGCACCAGCCTGCCGATGGGCCTGGTGCTGGCGTCGGCGGGCAAGGCCGTCGCCCAGAACAACGGTCTCGCCGGTGGCTACCCCGGCAACACGGGAGTGGAGATCCTCGCCCGGGGCACCGACATCCGGGAACAGTTCGCGGCCGGCCGCATTCCCGGCGCCCTGGACGATCTCGGCGGCGCCCGCGAATTCGGGGCCTGCTACGCCGAGAGTTACGTCGCTCCCGGCGAGGTGCTGTACATGCACTGGCAGGGCGGCGGCGGATACGGCGACCCGCTGCTGCGCGACCCGGCGGCGGTCGCCACCGATCTCCGCGAAGGCAAGGTCACCGAATCCGGTGCCGAGTCCGTCTACGGTGTCGTCCTCGTCGACGGTGAGGTCGACGAGAATCAGACGTCACGGCGACGGGAGGAGATGCGCGACGACCGCCGTGCCCGTTCCGGCGGGGACCAGCCCGATGCCCCCGTATTCGACCTGACCGGTGCCCGCCGGCTCGACGACAACCTCGCCGAGGTCACCGTCGGAGACACCCGGATGATCGCCTGCGCGCAGTGCGGGCGTCTGCTCGGCGACGAGAAGAACAGTTCCTCGCTCGACCTCGCGCGCTTCGAGGGCCCGTCGTCGGCCGCCGGTCCGCAGGTGACTTCCGACCCGTCGGAGTACGTCGACACACCGGTCGTCTTCCGCCAGTTGTGCTGCCCGGGCTGCTGGACGGCCGTGTACTCGGGCATCGTCCCCGCCGATCACCCCGATCACGCCCTGGACATGGCCCGGCTGCTTCCGGCGATCGCAGAGCAGTGATGTCCACGCAACTTACGATGAATCTGAGCGAAGGAGAGCAGCGGTGACATTCTCGGACTGGGACGGACGCCTGGTCACCTTCCCCGAGGACCGGGCCCGCCGCTACCGCGAGAGCGGGGCGTGGAGCAGCGCACCCACCGGGGAGCGACTGCACCAGATCGCACTCCGGTTCCCGGACCGGACCGCCGTGATCACCGCAGACGGCTCGGTGACATTCGCCGAACTCGATCGCCGCACCGACCTGATCGCCGCCGGCCTGTACCGGCTCGGACTGCGCCGACTCGATCCCGTCCTGTTCCAGCTGACGAACCGGCTCGAAACGGTCCTCGCGTGGTACGGGTGCATCAAAGCCGGGCTCGTCCCCGTCGCGACCCTGGCAGCACACCGGATGCACGAGATCGGGCACGTCAGCCGCAAAGTCGGTGCCGTCGCACACATCGTCGAGGCGGGCCTGCCCACCTTCGATCTGATCGAGTTCGCCCGCGAACACGCGGCCGGCAGTCCGACCGTGCGGCACATCCTCAGCGTGGGCGACCGCGGCGACGCCCGACCGGGCGTCGTCGCACTGGAGGAACTCGGACGCGATATCGACCCCGCTCGGGCACGTGCGACGGTCGAGGAGATCGCGGCCCAGACCGATCCGCTCGACGTCGTCGCCTTCCAGCTGTCGGGCGGCACTACCGGTGTTCCCAAGGTCATTCCGCGCATCCACGCCGAGTACTGGAACAACGGTCTGTTGTACGCGCAACGGCTCGGGTGGGATCAGGACAGCCGGGTCGCGCACCTGATTCCGATCATCCACAACGCCGGAATTTCCTGCGGGTTGCACGCGGCGCATTCCGTCGGCGCGTGCCTGGTACTGGCCACGGCGGACGCACCCTCTGCGTTCGCTCTGATGGAACAGGCCACGGCAACCGAGGTCCTCATCGGCCACGGCCACTACCGAGCGGTCCTGACGCCGGACTTCGACAAGGCCCTGTCCGGGCTCACACGCGTCGTCCTGTCCGGTGCGAAGGTTCCACCCGAGCTGTTCGCCCGGGTCGACGACGGGGCCGGGCACTGGGCCGGACAGCTGTTCGGCATGTCCGAGGGACTGTTCACGGTCACCGCCCTCGACGCCCCGGCGCGGGCGCGGCTGGCCACCGTGGGCACCCCGCTCGCCGCCGACGACGAGATCCGCATTCTCGATCCCGGCACCGAATCGGAACTTCCCGACGGCGCCGTCGGAGAACTGTGCTGCCGCGGCCCCTACACGATCCCCGGCTATTTCGACGCCCCCGACCACAACGTGTCCGCCTTCACCACCGACGGCTTCTACCGGACCGGCGACCTCGCCGCCGTCACCGTGATCGACGGTGTCCGCTATCTGTCGATCGAGGGTCGTATCAAGGACCTCATCAACCGGGGCGGCGAGAAGATCAACGCCGAGGAACTCGAACTACTCCTGCTCGAGCACCCGCGCATCGTCAACGCCGCGGTCGTCGCCATGCCCGATCCCCGGCTCGGCGAGAAGACGTGCGCGTACCTCGTCTCCGACAACGGTGATGCTCTGTCGCTGAACGAGATTCAGGACCATCTCGCGGCGCTCGGGGTCGCCAAATTCAAGTGGCCGGAACGGCTCGAATGGGTGACCGCGTTGCCGCGCACCAACGTGAACAAGGTCGACAAGAAGCGCTTGCGGGACGACGTCGCGGCGAAGGTACACGCCGAAGCCGACGCGCCCCACGTCCCCGTGTAGCGCGGCACCGCGAAACAGCATGTGAAGGAACGATTTCGGGGCGCATCTCCACGAGGTGCGTCCCGGAATCGCCCTCCACTCATACGTCAGAAGACTGGAGTTTCCATGAACCTCGACCGAGTCGCCGTGATCGGCGGCGGACCCGGCGGCCTCTACGCCGCCAGACTGCTCAAGCGAAGCCACCCCGCCGCCGAAGTCACCGTCTACGAACAGAGCTCGCCGGACACGACCTTCGGTTTCGGCGTCGGGCTCGCCTCCCGCACCCAGCGCAACCTCCGCGACGCCGATGCCGCGTCGCTGGAAGCGATCGTCGCGGCCGCCCACCCGCACGAGATGTCGATGCAGGTCGGCGACCAGGTCGCGCGTCTGGCCCACGGCGACCTGCTCGCGATCGCACGCACCACCCTGCTCGCGGTGCTGCAACGACAAGCCGAGAACGCCGGCGTTGTCTTGCGCTTCGGCGAACGGGTCGACCCCTCCGCACTGGACGCCGATCTCGTCGTCGCGGCCGACGGCATCAACAGCGCCACCCGCACCGCGTTCGCCGATCACTTCGAACCCCGGATCGACACCGGCGCCGGTCTCTACCTCTGGTGCGGAACCGACTTCGCGCTCCCCAGCGCCGTCTTCACCCCGGTCACCACCGAGCACGGCACCTTCATCGCCCACGCCTACCCCTATGCCGCAGACCGCAGCACCTTCCTCATCGAAACCGACGAAGAGACCTGGCGTCGAGCGGGATTCGACGTCTCCACCGATCGGACCACACCACAGGACAGCGACGATACCTCGCTGCGCTACCTGCAGGACGCGTTCGCCGACACCCTGCAACACCACCGGCTCATCGGAAACCGCACCCGGTGGATGCGTTTTCGGACCATCAGCTGCCGACGCTGGCACACCGGCAACATCGCACTCCTCGGCGACGCTGCCCACACCGCGCACTACTCCATCGGCTCGGGCACCAAACTCGCGATGGAAGACGCCATCGCCCTCGATCACGCCGTCACCGCCGCGTCGAACCTCGAGCACGCCCTCGCGGCGTACGAGCGCGTGCGTCGCCCCGCCGTCGACCATCTCCAGGAAATCGCCCACCGCAGCGAACTCTGGTGGGAGTCCTTCCCTCAGCGGATGGACCTCCCCGTCGACCAACTGATGATCGCCTACATGACACGGGCAGGGAAGGTCGGACTCGACCGATTCTCCGAATCCGCGCCGTCGGTCGTCTGCCAGGGTCTGGCGCACTACGCGAACGAGCCTGCCCCGGCGGTGCCGCCGACCGACATCACCGAATGGATACTCACCCAACCGCTCGTTCACGGCGACGCACAGTTCCCCGACCGGAACGCACCGGCCGACCTGCGACGGGCACCCGCCACCGCACTCCTCGACCTCGACCTCGCCTCCGCCTGGGACGACGAGGCCGACGGAATCGTCGACAACCCGCCGCAGGCGGCGGTCCTCTGGCTCACCGGGCCGGGTGACCGCGCCGCCGTCCTGAATCGCCTCGACCTGGCCGAACGCCTCCGGCAGCGAACATCCGCGGTCGTCGTCGTCGAATCCCCGGCCGCCTACCGCACCGACGTCGCCGCCGGGTTGGCGAGCGCACGCGCGCACCTGGCGCACTTCACCGAGCCGGCGACCCCCGAACCCGCCATTTCCGGGACCAGGGCACCGGCATGAATGCACGAGCGGTTCCGCGCGCCCGTTATCCTTCCGGCATGACACCTGAGGAGGCTGGGACGGGTCGTCGCTCCCGCAGCAAGGCCGCGGCGCGGCCGCCGGTGCAGCCCGCCGAAGACAGCACCCCGGGCCGCAACCCGCGTCGTGAGCTGGTGGAGAAGCAGATCCTCGAGCAAGCCACGCGCCTGTTCGCGGAGCGGGGATTCGCGAGCACCACCCTGCAGGACATCGCCGACGCCACCGGGCTGACCCGGCCCGCGCTCTATCACTACGTGGCCAACAAGGACGAGCTGCTCTCCCGCCTGGTCAGTGAAAGCACCGAGGTTCCCGCGGCCTTGCTGCACGACATCAACGAGCGCACCGAGCTCGGGCCCACCGAGAAACTGCGCGAGATGGCAGTCGCGATCGCGATGCTGCAGGCGCAGAGCACGGATCGGTTCCGGTTGATCATCCGCTCCGAAGCAGAACTCCCCGAGGACATCGCGCGCACGTATCAGGAAAGCCGGCGGCATGTCCTGAAGGAATTCGTCGACGTCATCGAGGCCGGAATCCGCGCAGGCGAGATGCGGCCGGTCGACCCCCGCACAGCCGCCCTCGGCATCATCGGCATGCTCAACTGGATCGCGTGGTGGCATCAACCCGGCAAGGAAGACACCGACCACGCCGTCGCCACACAACTCGCCGAAATGGCCCTACGCGCCGTCGCCCACGAAGAGTCCGCACCCACCACCCTCGAAGGACCCGCCCGAGCGATCGCACTCCTCCGCCAGGACCTCACCTACCTCGAGCGGTTACTCGAGGACACAACGCGAAAGCCCGAAGACGACCGCAAATAGAGGGAAACCCCCTCCGCGGCGGTCACGACCACTTGGCGTCTGGTTGTCAGCGCCCAACCCCGTCGTCGTGTAGATGTGATACACCTCGGCGCCGACGGCGGTCTGTGGTGGGATCCTGCTCGGTGGGGCGCATTCCGGTGACTACCCCGACGCGGCAACACTCGATCCGGGTGCGGGTGCACCCGGCATCTCGCATATTCGGACGGCAATTCGGCAGGTCACCAATGCCCGAGGTTGCCCTGCCAGACCGCCACGATGATGTACAGAGCCACAGCCAGTGGGTAGTACAGATTGATCATCACCGATCACCTTCACACAGGGCCGCTCGACATAACTCGCCCCACGAAGGGGGTGTACCCCAACAGCGCGAGCGCACACGCAACAACGTGGCGGGACGCCGCCACTGTCGTCACGGCACGCCCGCCACATTCCCACCCGATCACCGGTGACGGTGACCCGAACCTGGGTACACGACAAGAACGCATCAGACACGCCCCGCTTCCGCAATCGGGGGTGTCACAGATCAATGAGCCAAAGGTCGGGGCCTGAGGACATCCGCCGATGACCGACGTCGTCTCCGTCGACGAGAACGGCCGGTACCAGTTGCGCCTGGAACGACACCTGGCGCACCAACGGGCAGACGTCTGGCAAGCTGTGCTCGAGCTACGGCGCCGGAGCAGTCGAGCACATCGCTGCTCACACGCCGCACCTCCCGCACTGCTCGAGTACAAGGACGAGACGAGCCTCGTGCGCTGGGAAGTAATCGAGGACGGACCCACGCGGTCGACACTGGTCTTCACTCACCGATGCGGTAGCCGTCAGGACGGCATCGATGACATGGGGTGGTGGCTCACCGAGCTCGAGGTCCTCGCCGACATGCTCGACGGCCACCCCGTCTCCGACTTCCACCAGCGGGCCACGGCGATGACCAGCCGCTGCCGCTGCGCCTTCGGGTGACGCCGTGAACCCGAAGCCACGACGCGCCCGAAACCCCCGGTCCGACAGCTCCGCTCACCGGAACACGAGGCCACCGTCGATGAGGCCGGCCTGCCCCGTCATGTAGTCGGAGTCGGGACCGGCCAGGTACGACACGAACGCCGCAACGTCGTCCGGGGTCTGCGCGCGGCCCAGGGCGATGCCGCCGACGAACTTCTCGAAGGTCGCACCCCTGGGTGCTCCGGTGAGTTCCGCGAACCGTTCGTCGATGGTGACCCACATGTCGGTGCCGACGACGCCGGGGCAGTAGGCATTGACGGTGATGCCGTCGGACGCAAACTCCTTCGCGGCCGCCTGGGTGAGCGCGCGGACCGCGAACTTCGTCGCCGAGTACACGCCCAGCATGGCGAACCCCTCGTGACCGGCGATGGACGACGCGTTGATGATCTTGCCGCCGTGGCCGAGTGCCTTGAACTTCGCCGCGGCCACCTGGATACCCCACAGCACACCCTCGACGTTCACGGCGAGGATGCGCGACACCTCGTCCGGAGTCACGTCGGCAATCGGGTTGACCTGGGCGATACCGGCGTTGTTGACGATGATGTCGAAGGAGCCCAATTCCTCGTCGGCCTGATCGACGGCAGCCCGGACCTGGTCGCGCGCCGTCACGTCGGCCACGATCGAGATCGCTTTCGAACCCCGGGACCGCACCTCGTCGGCGACGGCCTCCGCCTTGTCGCCGTTGACGTCGACGATCGCGATGTCGGCGCCATCCGACGCCAGCCGCAACGCGATCGCACGTCCGATGCCCTGACCCGCCCCGGTGATCAGCGCGACCTTGCCCTCGATGCCCATAACCAGCTCCTGCCCGTAGTGGTCTGCTTCACAGTCAGAGAACACCGGGACACGGGACGAGGTCGAGGGTTGCAGCGCGTTGCATCGCCGGGCCTCGTCGGGGGCGGTCAGCGGGGCCGGCGGTGCAGTACGCGGGGTAGCGCGCAGCCTCTGTGTGGTGACGGGTACACGTATCGGGCGATGGTCGCCGAGGTCCACCCCGCCCACCATCCGGCAAAGAACAGCAAGACCCGGGAGCGGGCCTCCGGTCGCGTGGTGCCGATGATCAGCCACACGACGGCCCAGGCGATGCCGCACCCGATGCTGTAGGTCGTGTAGGTGTGAGGCTTCATACTCCGATTGTCCTACGGCGGGGTCGCACTACGGAACACAATATTCAACGTTCCCCGATGAGTCCGGCCATCTTCGCCGGTCGGTTATGTGCATCCGGTACATCTGATCATTGAAGGAGTCGCCATGCCGCGCACCAGGATCCACAACATGAACATCTCCCTCGACGGCTACGCCGCCGGTGACCACGTGACGTTCGATGCCCCCATCGGCGGCGCCGAACGGCTCTTCGAAGGATTCGACGGGCGCGTCATCCACGGTGTCGACCGGGTAGACGCCCCGGTCACCGTGGACCGTGCCCTGACCAGCCTGTGGGGCCAGGGCATCGGCGCGGAGATCATGGGCCGTCGCAAGTTCGGCCCTCAAACCGGCGAATGGCCCGACGACGGGTGGCGGGGCTGGTGGGGCGACGAACCGCCATTTCACACACCGGTATTCGTCATGAGCCACCACCCACACCCCAGCATCGACTTTCCCAACGGAACCAGCTTCCACTTCGTGGACGCCTCACCCGAGGAGGTGCTGCGCATGGCCCAGGACGCTGCCGACGGTCAGGACGTCCGAATCGGCGGCGGCCCCTCGACCGTGCGGCAGTTTCTGCAAGCAGATCTGATCGACTTCATGCACCTGGTGGTCGTGCCGATCACGCTCGGGCGCGGCGTCTCCCTCTGGGAGGGTTTGAGCGGCATCGAAGACCGCTTCACCGTCGAGACCGTCACCTCCGCGAGCGGGCTCACTCATCAGCTCTGGAACAAGATCAGCCACGACTGAGCCCGGTCGTGGAGATCGCCTCGGTGCTGCCTCGTGATTTCGATAGGCTGAACGTGCGGATCACCGCACTACCGAGGGCCGCGGAACGAACGGTGGGCGATGCGGGAAGACACTGTGAGTGAGGTACACGATGCAACAGGACCGGCGCCCCGGATCGGGTGAGCCGGCGTAGCCGATGTCGGACGCCGATCCATTCGAGACCCAGCGCGACGTGGTCGTACCGCTCGCGGTGGAGCTGGATGCCGCCGGATTCGAAAACGCCGAAGAAATCGGACGCGGCGGGTTCGGGGTCGTCTACCGCTGCCGGGAGTCGGAACTCGACCGCACGGTGGCGGTGAAGGTTCTCCTCGCTCACTCCGACGAAGACAACGAGCAGCGATTCTTCCGCGAGCAGCGGGCGATGGGCCGGTTGACCGGGCATCCGCACATCGTTACCGCCCTTCATACCGGCACGACCGGCAGCGGACATCCTTACCTCGTGATGCCCTACCACCGGCAGGATTCGCTGGACGCGATGATCCGCAGGCGGGGCCCGCTCTCGGTGGAGCAAGGGTTGACCCTCGGCATCAAACTCGCCGGCGCCCTCGCGACAGCGCATCGGTTCGGCATCGTGCACCGCGACATCAAACCCACCAACATTCTGCTGACCGACTACGGGGAGCCGGCGCTCACCGACTTCGGCATCGCCCACGTCTCGGGAGCATTCGAGACCGCCACCGGCATCATCACCGGATCGCCCGCGTACACCGCTCCCGAGGTACTCGCCGGCCGAGCACCCACTCCGGTGTCCGACGTCTACGGTCTCGGCGCGACGCTGTTCTCGGCGGTGACCGGGCATGCCGCCTTCGAACGACGCAGCGGTGAGCAATTGGTAGCTCAATTCCTGCGCATTACGACCGCACCGATTCCGGACCCGCGCGAGCACGGGATCCCCGACGACTTCAGCTCGGTCATCGAACGGACGATGTCCGCCGCTCCCCAGGATCGCCCTTCGGCGGTCGAACTCGGTGAGGAGTTGCAGCAGATCGAGGCACGTCTCGGATTCGCGACGACCGAAATGGTCTTGTATCCGGACTCGGACACTGCACCTGGCCTGCACACGAGACCACGCCAGTCGGGACCGCGCGCCGCTCCCTCCGCCGACGTCGTGGACGGGAATCTGCCGGCAGAATTGACCAGTTTCGTCGGACGACGTCGCGAGCTCACCGCGGCCGGGAATCTGTTACGAAAGTTTCGTCTGGTCACGCTGACAGGAATGGGTGGGACCGGAAAGACCCGGCTGGCCCTACGCGTCGCCGCTCACGAACACCGCGAGTACCGCGACGGAGTGTGGCTGGTCGAACTCGGTGAACTGCGAGATCAGTCGCTGTTGTCCGACATCGTGGCCGCCGCACTGGGGTTGCGGGATCAGTCTGCTCGGCCGGCCGCGGACACGCTCGTGGACTACCTTCGCCCGCGGGAGCTGCTGCTGGTACTCGACAACTGCGAACACGTAGTGAGGGATGTCGCCCAGCTGGCCGGACACCTTCTGCAGACCTGCCGTTCCCTGCGAATCCTGGCAACCAGCCGTGAGGCCCTGGCCATCGACGGCGAAGCGGTGCTGCGGTTACCACCGCTCTCCCTCCCCGACACCGAGCGGATGACCTCGGTGCGCGATCTCGACGGCTTCGATGCGATCACACTTTTCATCGAGCGCGCCAAGGTCGCGGTACCCGACTTCACCGTCACCGAAAGCAATACGGCAGCGATCGTCGGGATCTGCCAACGCCTCGACGGCCTGCCGCTACCGATCGAATTGGCGGCAGCACGGATTCGGGCATTATCGCCCGACCAGATCCTGGACCGCCTCACCGACCGGTACACGCTGTTGACCGGCGGCGCACGAACGGCGCCGACCCGCCAGCAGACGCTACGCCTGTGTATCGATTGGAGTTACGACCTGTGCACCGCGCTGGAGCGGGCCGTGTGGGCCCGGCTCTCGGTGTTCGCCGGCAGCTTCACGCTCGACGCCGCCGAAACGGTCTGCGGCTACGACATGAACGACTCGGATCTGCTGGACGTGATGACCTCGTTGCTCGACAAATCGATCGTCATCCGTGAGGAATCAGGACCGGTGGTACGGTTCCGCCTCCTGGAAACGATCCGCAGCTACGGCCGGCTCAAGACCGAAGAAGTCGGAAACCACGACGAACTGCTGATACGTCATCGCGACTGGTGCCGAGACCTGGCTGCCGATGCGGAGACGAACTGGATCAGTGCCCGCCAACTCGACTGGATCGCCCGACTCGACCGCGAGCAGCCGAACCTTCGCGCCGCGCTGAACCTCTGCGTGTCGTCGAGCCCGGAAGTCGGCCTGCGAATTGCGAACGCACTGTTCGAGTTCTGGAACGCGCGCTCGATGTTCGGCGAAGGCCGGTACTGGTTCGACCGACTCCTGAACGCACACGATGGTCAACCCGGCCGCGAGCGCGCCAAGGCTCTGTTCGCCAACACCCAATTGGCCAACATGCAGGGGGATCGTCCGACGGCACAGAACCTCGTACGGCAGGGCCGCATCCTCACCGACCGTGTGAACGACCCGACGATCAGCTCGTACGTCACCCTCGCCGAGGGAATGCATGCGATGTTCACTGGTGACCTCCCTCAGGCCTGCGAGGACCTGGAGAGAGCAGCAGGGTTCTTCACCGAAGAAATCGACCTCAGCGCCCGGGTCGAGGCCTTGATGATGCTCGGACTCGCTTATACCTGGCAAGGCGACACCGCGCATGCGATCTCCAAGTTCGACGACGTCCTCACGATTACCCGCACGCGCGGCGAATCGGTGCTGCAAGGATATGCCCTGTGGGCGATCGGTCTCGCACTGTGGCGGCAGCACTCGACCCACGACGCAATCGCGCGGTTGAAGGAATCACTTCGATTGGCGCACAGCGCCGTCGACCAAGTCGGAGTCACCGCATGCCTCGAGGCGCTTGCGTGGATTGCGGCGGAACAGGACGACGGGCATCGTGCCGCGATTCTTCTGGGGGCGGCCGACGCACTCAGTCGTGCGGTGGGCAGCTCGTCGGTCTACCTCCCGAACCTGCTCGACGATCACGACGCCTGCGAACGAAGCACGCGCCGGATCCTGGACCCACAGGCCTTCACCGTCGCCCTCCGAGAAGGCGAGGCGCTCACATTCGATGAGGCCGTCGCATACGCCCTCGACGAGGAACCCGAATCGGACAAGTGATGTTGGAACGGTTGATCGAAATCTGTTGCAGAGAAATCGCTTTTGCCCGCAAAATCGCGAATCATACTGCGAGATCAGGAGACCGCTGAAATCGCTCTTTGCGTCCGAGCTTGCGGAGACGACGCCACTCGTCGAATCCCGCGAGGCTCCGCCTGCTGATCAGGAAATACCAGGTGAAGCGAGCCCACTCCTGGGGAAGGAGTTTTCGCATCCCCGGTTGCGCCATGAGGTACCCGCGGTTTCGGTAGGTGTAGTGGCGCTTGGTGGCATCTTCGGGGAATTGAGTGTGCATGCGGCCGCCGAGGATCGGCTTGAACTCTCCTTCTCCACTCGGATGCAGGTACGCAGCGTCCAGGCAGGTGCCGAACCGCAGACCCGAGCGTTGCAGCCTCCGGTGGATCTCCACCTATCGGCAGCGTGACCGGGCCACGATGCTGGCGCTGATGCGGGAATCATTGACATTGCAGCGACGACTGCACCGGGAACTCCCTCACTTGAAGCGGCGCTACGCCGCCGTCGCGCCCACACCGGCTTCCCAGGAATCCTGGGAGGAATTCTTCGGCAGGCAAGATACGTAAGACTCGCATCCGAGGGCGGTCGCGTTGGCTCCAGACGGGGTCTTGACCCTGGGACGTGATCCGCCTAACATTCCGAACTAGAACGTACTAGTAGAACGTACTAGTCCATGAACTTCCAGGTCGGAGCAACACATGTCCAAGAATTCCCCTGTGCGTCTGGCGTTGGTGGGAGCGGGCCGCATCGGTTCGAACCACGCCGAGCTCGTCGCCCGCCATGTCCCCGGTGCCGCGCTCGTCGCCGTCGCCGATCCCACACCGAGCGCGGACCGTCTCGCCGCCGACCTCGACGTCGCCGTGGTCGAGCACTCGGCGCAGGCACTGCTCGACCGGACGGATGTCGACGCGGTCCTGATCACCACCCCGGCCCGCACACATGCCGAGCTCGTCGTCGCGGCTGCCGCGGCCGGAAAGCACGTGTTCGTCGAGAAGCCGATGGCCGTGACCCTCGCCGAGGCCGACCGGGCGATCGCCGCCGCCGACGACGCCGGTGTGGTGCTGCAGGTCGGATTCAACCGACGATTCGCGCCCGGATGGGTCGCAGCTCGCGCCGCGATCGATACCGGCCGTGTCGGAACCCCGCAGCTGCTGCGGTCGGTGACCCGCGATCCCGGACCGTTCTCGGCCGATCCGGCGCGAATTCCGCCGGGAACGATCTTCCTGGAGACCCTGATCCACGATTTCGATGCGCTGTGTTTCCTCAACCCCGGTGCACGCCCGGTTCGGGTGACCGCGCTCGCCGACGCGTTGATCCGACCGGACGCCAAGGCGGCCGGACACCTCGATACCGCCGTCGTGACGGTCGAATTCGACAACGGGGCGATCGCGACCGCCGAGGCCAGCTTCAGCGCACTGTACGGGTACGACGTGCGCGGGGAGGTATTCGGCTCCGGCGGCATGGTCACCGCAGGCGACGCGCGCGCCACCGACATGACGTACTACGGACCGGACGGGATCGGCGTCGACACCGCCCGCCGCGACACCGACCTGCTGCGCAGCGCCTACCTCGCGGAGTTCGTCGCGTTCACCGAGGCGATCCGGTCCGGGACGCCCGCCCCGGTGACCGGTACCGATGCCCGCACCGCGCTGAGCATCGCCCTCGCCGCGGTCCGTAGCGCGTCGACCCGTGGCCCCGTCGAGGTCGCCGACGTTCTCGCGGAGGTGACGGCATGACCGGGATCCGCCTGGCCGCATGCGCCGAGATGCTGTACGTCGATCTGCCACTGCTCGACCGGGTCAAACGAATTTCCGATCGCGGTCTGCTCGTGGAGATCTGGGACTGGTCGACCAAGGACATCGACGCCCTCGCCGGATCCAGCGCCGAATTCTCCTCGATGACCGGCTATCTCACCGGAAATCTGACCGAGCCGGACGGGATCGCGGAGCTGCTGGCCACCGCGCAGCGATCACTGGAGGTGGCCGAGCGTCTGAACTGCCCGCGGCTGAACCTGCACGGAACCGGTCTCGGTGAGGGCGGACTTCCGGTTCGACCGGTACAGGTGGTCACCCCCGCGATGTGGCTGACCGCCGCGGCCACCCTGCGCAAGGTGGCCGAACTCGGCGCCGCCGCAGGCCGCACGTTCGTGCTCGAGAACCTCAACCTGGCCGTCGATCACCCCGGCACGCCGTTCGCCGCCGCAGCCGACACCCTCGCACTCGTCCGGGCGGTCGACCATCCGAATCTCCGGTTGAACCTCGATCTCTACCACGCGCAGATCGGCGAGGGGAACCTGATCGACCTGGTCACCGAGGCCCTGCCGTACATCGGCGAAATCCAGGTCGCGGACGTGCCCGGCCGCTGCGAGCCGGGCACCGGCGAGATCAACTACGCCGGTGTCGCGGCCGCTCTGAAGCGAATCGGCTACACCGGCGTCGTCGGGCTCGAAGCATGGGCGGCAGGCGACCCGGACACAGCCCTGGACGCGTTCGAGTCGGCCTTCGCCCCGGCCCGCTGATCCCCGCCCGGCACCGCCGGGCATTCGAACGCCTCACCCACGCGCGAGGGTCGCTGTCGCGCCGCATCACCATCGCCCTGTGGGCAGAACTGGAGAACCGCTGTGTCTCACGGCATAACACACACAACAGCGCGCGGCGTCTCGCTGCCGCCGCTGCGACCGGGGCCGCATCAGCGACGACTCGATCTGATCGCAGTGGTCGCCACCTTCGGCGGCCTGCTCTTCGGCTACGACACCGGAGTCCTCAACGGTGCCCTCGAACCGATGAAACACGACCTCGGTCTCACGTCGTTCACCGAGGGGCTGATCGGCGCAGTGCTACTCGTCGGCGCCGCCATCGGCGCCCTGGCCTGCGGACGGATGAACGACCGGATCGGCCGCAAGAAGACCCTGACCATCCTCGCCGTGGTCTTCTTCATCGGCACCTTCGGCGCCGTGCTGGCCCCGAACCTCGAAGTCATGCTGCCGGCGCGGTTCGTGCTCGGACTCGCGGTCGGTGGAGCATCGGTCACCGTCCCGGTCTACCTCGCGGAGTTGGCGCCGACCGAACGCCGCGGCGCGCTCAGCGGACGCAACGAACTGGTGATCGTCTTCGGGCAGCTGCTCGCGTTCGTCGTCAACGCGGTCATCGCCAACATGTGGGGCGATCACGAGGGCGTGTGGCGGTACATGCTGGCCGTCTGCGCCATCCCGGCCATCGTCCTGTTCTTCGGCATGCTGCGGATGCCCGAATCCCCGCGCTGGCTGATTTCGAAGGGCCGTCACGACGACGCGCTCACGGTGCTGAAGCAGGTACGCACCGAAGATCGGGCACGCGCGGAGATGGCCGAGGTCGAGCACCTCGCCGAGGAGGAAAAGGAAGCGCAGACAGGAGGACTTGTCGACCTCGCCGTCCCGTGGGTGCGGCGCCTGCTGATCGCCGCCGTCGGTCTCGCGATCGCCCAGCAGTGCACCG
Organism: Rhodococcus sp. NPDC056960; assembly: GCF_042674125.1. Taxonomy (NCBI): domain Bacteria; kingdom Bacillati; phylum Actinomycetota; class Actinomycetes; order Mycobacteriales; family Nocardiaceae; genus Rhodococcus; species Rhodococcus sp. NPDC056960. The sequence goes on from NZ_JBHURF010000037.1 coordinate 87,413, forward strand.
GCATCAACTCGGTGCTCTACTACGGCCAGCAACTGCTGATCACCGCGGGATTCGACCCGAACACGGCGCTGATCGTCAACGCCGCCGTTCCCGGCGTGCTGGGCGTGGTCGGCTCCATCATCTGCCTGTGGGTGCTGATCGATCGCGTCCCCCGTCGCACGCTGATCATCAGTGGGTTCGTCGCCACCACCATCTGCCACGGTCTGATCGTGTGCGCCGCCTGGCTCCTCCCCGAGGGCACCGCCAAGGCCTACCTCATCCTCGCGATCATCGGCCTGTTCGTCTTCTCGATGCAGATGATGCTCAACGTCCCGGTCTGGGTCTGCCTCTCCGAGATGTTCCCCCTGCGGATGCGCGGATTCGGAATGGGCGTGGCCGTGCTCATGCTCTGGATGACCAACGCCGTTCTGACGTACGGATTCCCGATCATGCTCAGCATCACCGGCCTCACCGGCTCGTACCTGGTGTTCTTCGTCCTCGGCCTGCTATGCATCGGATTCCTGTGGAAGATGCTGCCCAACACCAGCGGACGCTCCCTCGAAGAACTCGAGGAAGCCTTCGCCAAGGGCGAATTCCACTGACC
>NZ_JBHURF010000038.1:0-76210 GCF_042674125.1 Rhodococcus sp. NPDC056960
GTCGGGTCGTGCTCCGCAGTTACCCCCGGGGAAAGATCGCCGACAATCTGGTGGCAGCGGTCGCCGTCCTGCTGCGCGAGGCCACGTCAACCCTGAACTCCAGCAGCCGAATCGATTCATAGGGGTGGTGGCCGCCAGCCGAGCGACCTGGCGGCGGGTCTGAGCCAGTTTCCATCAGATGACGCCTGCCCACGGTCTTCGGACCTAGATGTCCCGGCGCGGGATTCTGTGTTCCCGTTCTTGTTCGGCAGCCCAGGCCTGGATGTTGCCTCGGGCGGCACTTGCGGTGCGCAGGTTGCCGGCCCGTCGTCCCGCTCGACTTCCGCGGGGTCCGCTCGCCGTTCAGCCGATCCTGGCGCCGTACACGTGGTCCACCGTCATCGTCATGAGCAGAGACCATCACGGACCGGTACTCCTCCCAGTCCGGGTGCTCACCGGCGGCGGCACGGTAGTAGCTCACCAGGGCCTCGACCTCGGGGCCTCGGGGATCGGTCCCAGGTCCGGTGAGCAGGGCAGTGCCGTCGGCAGTGGCCCAGGACCGGCCGTCGGGGGCGGTGACCTCCAGGGTGGCGCGCGGGTCCCGGCGCAGGTTCGCCGTCTTGGCCCGTCCCTCGGTCATCGAGACATAGAGGACGTCTGCCTCCCGGTCGTAGAAGGGCGTGACGGGGGAGAGCTGGGGGCGGCCGTCCGACTTGATCGTCGCGAGGACGCCGAGCCGGCTTTCCGTGAGAAGCGTGCGCGGGTCGAACGGTGGAATAGTCATGTCGGGTCCAAGTGGTGGGTAGGTGCCCAGTATTCCCGCGCGATCAACGAACCTAGTGAAGCTCCTGTCGCGACGGGCGGCGGCCTGTCCTCAGCTCCCCGCGGTAACGCCGATCAAAGTCGGCCTTCGAGGAACTGAGCGACGCCGTTGCCGAAGGACCAGTCCTCGCGTGTGTTTTCGACCACGGAAACGATCAAATCGGTTGATGCTAATCCTGTTTCGGTGTGCAGTCGGTCGGCGAGCTCTTTGTAGGCCCGCTGCTTCTGCTCGCTGGTGCGGCCCTGTTGCGCGATCTGGACCACGATGATGTCGTCGGTGCGGTCGAAGCCTAGTCCGGTGTCTTCGGCGATGATCTGGCCGGCCTTGTGCTCGGAGATGAGTTGGTAGCGATCCCGTGGTGGGGCTGCGAAATGGTCGAGCATGACATCCTGAATCACGTCGGCGACGCGTCGCAACTGTTGCGGCGTGCGCCTGTCTTCGATGACGTGGATATGAACGAGTGGCACGGCGTGTCCTTGCGGTGGGGAGGGATAGGGCTGGGATCCCGCGCGGGGCCAGGTCCGAGGTCCGGGCCCCGCGCGGGAGTTCAGGTGTGCTCCGGCGACCGTCGCCGTCGGAATATTTTCAGTTGTTCTGGGGGAAGCCGAGGTTGAGGCCGCCGTGGCTGGGGTCGAGCCAGCGGGTGGTGACGACCTTGCCGCGGGTGAAGAAGTGCACACCCTCGGTGCCGTGGGCGTGGGTGTCGCCGAACAGGGAGTTCTTCCAGCCGCCGAAGGAGTAGTACGCGGTGGGAACGGGGATGGGGACGTTGATGCCGACCATGCCGACCTCGACCTCGTTCTGGAACCGCCGGGCCGCGCCGCCGTCGTTGGTGAAGATGGCGGTGCCGTTGCCGAACGGTCCGGAATTGATGAGATCGAGGGCCTGCTCGTAGCTCTCGACGCGGATCACCGAGAGGACCGGTCCGAAGATTTCGTCGGTGTACACACTCATGTCGGTGGTGACGTGGTCGATCAGGGTCGGGCCGAGCCAGAACCCATCCTTGCCACCATTGGGCTGCACCTGCCGGCCGTCGACGACGATCGTGGCACCGTCCTTCTCGCCGGCGTCGATGTAGGAGGCGACCTTGTCGCGGTGCACCTTCGTCACCAGCGGACCCATGTCCGAGTCCTTGGTGCCGTCACCGATCTTCAACGTGTTGGTGCGGTCCTTGATCTTCGCGACCAACTCGTCGGCGATGTCCCCGACCGCCACCAGAGCACTGATGGCCATGCAGCGCTCGCCCGCGGAGCCGAAGCCGGCGTTGACCATGGCGTCGGCGGCCAGGTCGAGGTCGGCGTCCGGGAGGACGATGGCGTGGTTCTTCGCGCCACCCAACGCCTGGACGCGTTTGCCGTGGGCGGTGCCGGTGGCGTACACGTACTGGGCGATCGGGGTGGATCCGACGAAGCTGATGGCCTTGATGGCGGGGTGGGTGAGCAGTTCGTCGACGGCGGTCTTGTCGCCTTGGAGGACGTTGAACACTCCGGCGGGGAGTCCGGCCTCGGCCCAGAGTTCGGCCATCCAGATGGCGGCGGTGGGATCCTTCTCGGAGGGCTTGAGAACGACGGTGTTGCCGGCGGCGATGGCGACGGGGAAGAACCACATCGGGACCATGGCGGGGAAGTTGAACGGGGAGATGATCCCGACCGGCCCGACCGGCTGACGGATCGAATGCACATCCACGTTCGTGGACGCGTTCTCGGTCATCCCGCCCTTGAGCAGGTGCGCGATCCCGCAGGCGAATTCGACGACCTCCTGGCCGCGGGACACTTCACCGAGGGCGTCGGAGACGACCTTGCCGTGCTCGGAGGTGATGATCTCCGCCAACTCGCCCTTGCGCTCGTTGAGCAGTTCCCGGAACTTGAAGATCACCTGGGTGCGCTTGGCGAGGGAGGTGTCCCGCCAGGCGGGGAACGCCGCGGCCGCGGCGTCGATCACCGCACGGGAATCCTCGACACTGGCGAGGGCGACCTGACCGGTGACCTCACCGGTCGCCGGGTTCGTCACCGGGGCGCTGGCACCGCTGGTGCCGGTAAAAGTTTTGTTGTCGAACCAGTGGGAAATCGTGGTGGCCATGGGTGTCCTTTCGAGATGGGTCGGCGGTGGGGGCCGGTCAGAAGATGGTGTAGGCCTTGCGCACGGTCTCGGTGACGTCCCAGCGTCCGGACCAGCCCGGGGGCAGGACGAGAAAATCGCCGGCGGAGACCTCGGTCTTGGTGCCGGTTTCGTCGTCGGTGAGCGTCGCCGTGCCGGAGATGATGTAGCAGGTTTCGGTGTTGAGCCGATCGATGACGGGCCAGCCGCCGGGTTGGCATTCCCAGATTCCGATCTGGGCGTCGGTGCCGCCGTCGAGGGGCAGGGTGCGCAGCTGGGGGTCGCCGCTGTCGGCACCGGGACGCCGGCCCGCGGGGGTGAGTTCGCCCTGGACGGTGGTGCTGGGAAGGTGGATGAGGGAAGGCATAAGTGCTCCTGAAGTGGAAGTACGAGGTGTCAGTGGGCGCCGGTGAGCTTTTCCAGCAGCGCGGACACCTTGGACGGTTTGTGGGTGATGCGTTCCTCGAGGTCGGCGGTCGCGGCCGCGCGCAGCCCGGCATTGACGCCGAACCATCGGAACGGTTCGACCTCCCACTTCGGCGAGTGATGATTGACCACCGGCAGCGAGTTCAGGTCGTCCCGCTTGTCGAGGATGAGATTGCGGAGAATGCGGCCGGCGAGGTTACTGGTCGCGACACCGTCGCCGACGTACGGTCCGGCCCAGGCCGTCTTGTTGTTCTGGTCGTAGCCGACCGAGGGGAACCAGTCCCGGGGAACGCCGAGGGGACCGCCCCACCGGTGCGTGATCGGTACATCGCGCAATGCGGGGAAGAACTCGTGCATCGTGTCGATGATCTTGTCGTGAATCTTCTCGTCGACGTCGAACGACGAATCGACCTTGGACCGGAAGTGATACGGGGCGCCGCGGCCGCCGAACAACAGGCGGCCGTCGCTGGTCGGGTGCGCGTAGATCCGAAGGTTGCGCATGTCGTTGAATGCGGTGCGTCCGTCCAGGCCGAGGTCCTCGCGAAGGCGCTGGGGCAGAGGCGCGGTGGCGACGACCAGCGAGTACAGCGGTGCGACGTTGCGCCGGTACGCCGGGAACTCGGGGGTGAACGCTTCGGTGGCGCGGATGACGACGGACGCGGTCACCGTTCCGTGTTCGGTCCACACGATGCCCTTGCCGATCTCGTCGACGGCGGTGTCCTCGTAGATGACGGCGCCGTGTTCCTCGACCCAGTCGGCGAGCCCGCGCACCAGCTTGTCCGGGTGCAGCAGCGCGCAGTGCTCGGTGTAGATCCCGCCGAGCACGCCGGCCGCGTTGACCTTCTCGCGCGCCTCACCCGAGTCGAGCAGCTGCCACTGGCCGGGCACGCCGAACTTCTCGGCGCCGGCCACGGTGGCCTTCGCCCGCGCCCACTGGGCGTCGCTCCGGGCGAGGGAGACGAACCCGTCGCGGACGTATTCGCAGTCGATGTTCTCCTGCGCGACGACGTCCCCGATTTCGGTGACCGTGTCGTTCATCGCGGCCTGCAGGTCCAGGGCGGCGCGGTGCGAATACAGCTGCTCGACGCGGGCGAGGGAGACCGGGAAGATCGACGAGGCCCATCCGCCGTTGCGCCCGGAGGCCCCGAATCCGGCAAATTCACGTTCGAGCAGAACAACTTTCAGCGACGGATCGGCCTGAAGGAGGTAGTACGCCGCCCACAGCCCGGTGAATCCGGCGCCGACGATCGCGACGTCGGCGGTGACGTTCCCGGGCAGCGCCGGCCGGCGGGGAGCGACGTCCCGGTCCTCACGCCACAGGGGTGTACCGTCTGCGGAACCTGATACCTCGCGTCCAGCGCGGGCATTACTGACTACCATGTAGAGCCTCCAGCCCTCGTTCGTTTCGTGCGTCGGCATTCAGTCTGGTATCGGGATGTGAGCCCGGACATACTCCGGATTCACAGACCTCGAGCGCGGCGGTTGTACGTTTGTATGAGGAGGTGAGGGCCGGTGATCTCCGTCGATCAACTGGTCGCGATCCCATCGCTGGGATTGCGATATCTCGCCGGCGAACGGGGCGGCGCGAGGCTGGTGACCTGGGCGCATGCGTGCGACCTTCCGGATCCGTGGCAGTGGTTCGAGAGCGGTGACCTGGTGATGACCACCGGCGGCGGGCTGCCCGATACCCCGCCCGAACAGGCTCGGTGGATGTCGCAGCTGATCGACAGCCAGGTCAGCGCCCTGGTGATCGCCCGCGGTCCCGGCACCCCGGAGGTCGCGCCCGCTCTACTCGACGTCGCGCGCGAGAGGGGGTTTCCGGTGCTCTCCGCCAGCTTCGACCTGCAGTTCGTCACGCTCGCACGCACCGTCATCGAGAGTGCCGTCGAATCCGAGCGTCAGCGCCTGACCACGATCACCCGCCTCTACGACGTGTACTGGCAGGCCCTGCACGCCCGGGGCGCATTCGCCGACCGGATCTCCGCGCTCGAGGGCACCACCGGGTGGGCACTCGAGGTTCGTGACCACGGCGCCGGGGGAGAGGTCGTGGTCAGTGGTCGCCTCGCCCTACACCAGCACAGCACCGGTCCAGAGTCGGCGTCCGAGCGCGTCGAGATTCCCATTCCGGGGGCCGGGGATGTCGTGCTGACCGCTCGAGCCGGCCGGAGCCCGGTCAACGACCGCCCTCTCCTTCAACACGTCGGCGGACTTATCGCGCTCGAACTCGAGCACCACGCCGCCGAACGTGACCGGCTCCGCGCTTCCGGTCAGGACCTGCTCGTCGGGTTGCTCGACGAATCGATCACGATCGCCGCGGTGTGGCCTGAACTGCGGCACCGTGGAATCACCAACGCGGTGGCAATCGCATGCTGGAGTCCAGCTGAAGGCGCTGTGCTGCATCATGAGTCGATACATCGGCAGGTGTGTTTGCAGCAGTGTGCTCCGCTGCTGTTGCCATCCGGGTCGACGCTGATGGGTTTGGTGCCTCGGGACCTGGAGCTGCTCGCTACCATCTGCGCAAGACTCGGTGCGGATTGCGCTGTCGGTGTCAGCAAACCATTGACCGCGAACTCCAGCGTCGCCGAAGCGGCGCGCCAAGCTCAGCTGGCGGTGGCCCGCGCCCATGAACAGGGCCAGACGGTCAATGCCTACGGCGAAGACGGGGACGACATCAGCTTCTTGCCCCGCAGCGTGGAGGACACCCGCGCCCTCGTACGTCGAGTCCTCGGCCCCCTCATCGACCACGACAAGCACAACGAGGGAAATCTGCTGGACTCGGTGCGGGTGTTCCTCCGCAACGACGGCGCCTGGCAGAAGAGCGCCGAGGAACTCGGCGTTCACCGGCAGACCCTCGTCTACCGGCTCCGTCGCGTCGAGCAACTCACCGGCCTGAAAGCGACCTCCACCGAGGGTTCGGCGATGCTCTGGCTCACCCTGTCGGGGGCCGAACGCGCCAAGCTCTCTCTCGACGATCTGACCGACTGATCCGACCCGGTCCGGACCTGACAGTGTCGTGTGCGGACGGAAACACACGAGCCCGGGAACACGATGGTGAGGTCTCCACCGATGTGTTCCCGGGCGGGTGAGTCGTTACGAAGTGGGGTGAACGGGAGACGGAGTGGCGGTGTCGGCGGAGCTCGAGGTACCGACATCACCCGATCCGCGAGAGTCACGGCCGCGCGTCTTCACCAGGTAGATGACCGTCAGAGTCGCCCAGACAGCCAAGCCCTGCAGCAATTCGATTCGGTTGGCATCGCGCAGGCCCATGCTCACCAGTACCACGACGATGGCGACGGTGACCAGGATGGGCAGCACCGGGTACAGCCACATCCGGAACTCGAGGCCGCCCGGGTTCTCCTTCTCCCAGCGGCGGCGCAACCGGAGTTCGGAGATGCAGATCATGAAGTACACGAACAGGAACACCGCGCCGGAGGCGTTGATCAGGAACAGGAACACCGTATCCGGGAACACCGCCGCGAGCACCACGCATCCGTAGCCGACGACCGTGCAGGACAGGATGCCCTTGACCGGAACTCCTCGCTTGTTGGTTTGGGTCATCCATGCCGGAGCGTCGCCGCGTCCGCCCATGACGAACAGCAGTCGAGAGGAGGTGTAGAGGCCGGAGTTGAGGACCGAGAGGACCGCGACCAGGATGACGAGGTTGAGCAGGTTGGCGGTGCCCGGAATGCCGATGCGGTCGAGGGCCGCGACGAACGGTGATTCCCCCGGTACCACCGAGTCCCACGGCACGATCACGGCGATCAGGAACGTCGAGATGACGAAGAAGGCGAGGATGCGGAAGACCACCGAATTGACGGCCTTGCGAATCGATTTGGCCGGCTCCGCCGATTCGGCGGCCGCGATCGTGACGACCTCGACGCCGGTCATGGAGAAGATGACCACCACGACGCCGATGAACAGTGTGGCCAACCCGTTCGGGAGGAGCCCGCCGTGATCGGTGAGGTTGGAGAAGTCGACGCTCGCGCCGGGCCAGAGCCCGAATACGAACAGCGCAGCCACCGCGATGAAGGCGACGATCGCGACCACCTTGATGCTGGCGAACCAGTATTCGGCCTCACCGAATGCGCCCACCGAGAGCAGGTTGACGGCGGTCATGATGACCATCAAGGCGAGTGCGATCGCCCATACCGGTATCGACGGAATCCATTTGTTGATCATCTGGCCGCCGACGACGGCTTCGAATCCGACCACGATGACCCAGAAGTACCAGTAGAGCCACCCGGTGGAAAAACCCGCCCACGGACCCCACGCCATCCGGGCGTAGTCGGTGAACGATCCGGAACATGGTTTCGCGGCGGCCATTTCACCGAGCATCCGCATCACCAGTAGCACGATCAGGCCGGTGATGCCGTAGGTGACGAAGGCGAGTGGTCCGGCCTGGTTGATGATCGCGCTCGAGCCGACGAACAGGCCGGCGCCGATGACTCCGCCGAGCGAGAGCATCGTCAGGTGCCGCTGCTCGAGGCCGGGTTTGAGCTGATGGCTTCCTTGCGGAACCGAACCCATGGCATTCCCTTCATCAGGTGCCCGCGTCCGTCGGCTCGCGGCGCGGGGTCGAGCTTGTGATGCCAGTCACCTTGCTCGCCTGGGTCTCGGCTCACCATGCGTCAACACGACAACACGTGGGGTGTTGCTTCATACAAACTGATAACTGCCGGCGCTCGAGGGGGTGCTGACCTGTGTGTTCGAGCAGCGAGACCAGCTCCGCGCCGGCGACGCCATCGCATGCGGGTTCGCCGACCACAACCTCCGGGCCGGAACCGGGATGTGTGTCGACCCGTTCCTATCCCGCGCGGGTGATCAATCCGCTATGTGTGGCGGCGATGGATCGGAGCATCGTGATGGTCGTTCGCACCCTGGCCAGGCGTTGCAGTTCTCGCGGCACGATCAGCCAGTACTTCCGCAGCACGGTGATCTCTTCGGGCAGGATGCGCACCAATCTTGTATCGAGGTCGCCGATGTAGAGGGGGAGTGCGGAGACACCGAGACCTGCTGCGGTGGCGGTCCATTGGCCGGTGATGTTGTTGGTCTGGATCTGGGTGCGGTGCCCGGGGAGTACCTCGTCGAGGATGCGCAGCGCCGGGACGTCGAGTAGCGAGTCGACGTACCCGATCAGCGCGTGCTCGTGCAGATCGAGGACGTGGGAGATGGGTGGATGGGCCGCGAGGTAGCTCGCGCTGGCGTAGAGGCCCAGCCGGTAGTCGGCGAGTTCACTGATGTCCACCGACCGGGGTGACGGCCGCTCGAGGGTGACAGCAACATCGAACTCCCGAGTAGCGAGCACGTCATGCCTGGTGGCGGTCACGATCTCTATGTCGAGATCCGGATTCTGCGTGCGCAACTCTTCCAGGTTGGGAGCCAGGATGAACGCCCCGAATCCGTCCGGGGTGGCGATACGTACCGTTCCCGACAGCCGCCCACCCCCGGAGGCGGCGCCCTCCATCGCCGCGAGCAGGGCGGACTCGATGGTCTCCGCGTGCACCATCAACTCGTGCCCGGCATCGGTGAGTACCCACCCGGTCGGTACCCGGTCGAACAGTCGATTGCCCAGTGCCCGCTCGAGAGCGGTGATGCGCCGCCCGACGGTCGAATGGTTGACGCCGAGCCCTCTACCCGCCGCCACCAGGCGACCGGTGCGGGCTACTTCGAGGAAGTAGCGGAGGTCGTCGGCATCGATCATCGCTCCACGGTAGCGCCGCCTGTGCACAATTGCACAGGCATGTGCTCAATTCACGGTTGTGATCTGCACCGAACGCCTTGAGACTTGGTTCACATCCCCGATGTGGCCGCATCGAATCCAACGTCGATGGCCGCGCAGAAATCCTTTCGACGCACTCGAGGACGCCCGGCAGGGAACGAGCCGCGCACCACGCCAACTCGAGTTCCGCTCAGTATCCCCCGCGATGAGGAGAAAACACGTGCACGACAATGACACTCACGGAGGTTTGCACACTCCGTTGAAGCAGAAGCACCTGACGATGATCGCGCTGGGTGGAACCATGGGGGCGGGACTGTTCATCGGCTCCGGCGCGATCATCAGCGCGGTGGGGCCGGCCTCGATCGTCACCTACGCGCTCACCGGTGTGCTGATCTTGATGGTGATGCGGATGCTCGGTGAGATGGCGGTCGCGAACCCGAGGACCGGGTCGTTCACCGACTACGCCCGCGACGCGATGGGGAACTGGGCGGGCTTCTCGACGGCCTGGCTGTACTGGTACTACCAGATGGTGGTGGTCGGGTTCGAGGCCGTCGTCGGAGCCCAGCTGCTACAACGCTGGATCCACGGAGTGCCGGCCTGGGTCCTGTCGATCATGCTGCTGCTCGCCCTGACCCTGGTGAACCTGGTGTCGGTCGGCAACTTCGGCAAGTTCGAGTACTGGTTCGCCGGCATCAAGATCGCCGCCGTGGTCGCGTTCGTCGTCGTCGGGGTGCTGTTCATCCTCGGTCTGTGGCCGAATGCGAGCATCGACTTCTCCAACCTCACCTCCCACGGCGGGCTCGCCCCCAACGGTGTGTTGCCGATGCTCTCCGGTGTCGTCGTGGTCATCTTCTCCATGGTCGGCGCCGAAGTGGTCACCGTGGCCGCCGCGGAGTCGAAGGAACCCGGGCTCGCAATCAAGCGTGCCGTCAACGCCGTGATCTACCGTGTGCTGTTCTTCTTCGTCACCTCCGCGCTGATCATCGTCACCATCGTCCCGTGGGATTCGATCCCGACCGGTGACTCGCCCTTCCTGCACGTCCTGCAGGTGCTCGACATCCCGGGCGTTGCCGACATTCTCAACGTCGTCATCCTCATCGCGGTCCTGTCCTGCCTGAACATCGGCCTGTACTCGACGTCGCGGATGCTGTTCACCCTCGGCTCCAACGGTGAATGCCCCAAGTGGATGACCGCGGTGAACAAGCGCGGTGTCCCGGTGTGGGGTGTGCTCTCCTGCACCACCATCGGCTACGCGTGCATCGCCGTCGCCTACTTCTTCCCCGACAGCGTCTTCCTGTTCTTGATCAACGCCTCGGGAGCGATGATCCTGTTCGTCTACCTGATGATCTGCATCTCTCAGATCATTCTGCGCAAGAAGAACGAACGCGAGCACGGCGGAAAGCTCGAGTTCAAGATGTGGCTGTTCCCCTACCTGTCGATCGTGGTGACCGCTGTCATCGTGCTGATCCTGGCAAGTATGCTGTGGGACAACACCTCCCGAATCTCGCTGCTGCAAGGGCTGGCGGTGTGGGCGGTCATCCTCATCGCGTTCGGTATCAAGACCGCCCGTGGACGATCACGGTCCACGGTCACGCTCGGATCGAGCACCGACCCGAACGAATCCCCGATCTCGGAAACACGAGATCCCGAAAAGGTCTGATCGTCTCGACGACACCGCCCGTTCCCGCGTCGTGTGCCGGGAACGGGCGGTCGTCGAGGCTCAATCCTTGACTGAAATAACGAAAGGCTCCACCATGCTTGCCGCGTACGCCAACACCATCGATCCCGACGACCCCGTTTCCGGCCTCGTCGTCGGCGACCGCCCCGATCCGCAACCGCGTGAGGGCTGGACGACGGTGACGGTCAGGGCGACGGCGCTGAACCACCACGACCTGTGGACCCTGCGCGGGGTCGGTATCCGACCGGACCAGCTGCCGATGATCCTCGGCGGCGACGCCGCCGGTGTCGACGAGGACGGCAACGAGGTGGTGGTGCACTCGGTGATCACCTCGCCCGGGTGGACCGGTGACGACACCCTCGACCCCAAGCGCTCGCTGCTCTCCGAGGTCTACGACGGCACCTTGGCCGAGAAGCTGCTCGTTCCGCGCCGCAACCTGGTGGCCAAGCCGCCCTCACTGTCCTTCGAGCAGGCCGCGTGCCTGCCGACGGCGTGGCTGACCGCGTATCGGATGTTGTTCGTCAAGGCGAACCTGGCACCGGGATCGACAGTGCTGATCCAGGGCGCCGGGGGTGGGGTCTCGACCGCCTCGATCGCCCTGGGCAAAGCGGCGGGTCTGCGGGTGTGGGTCACCGGCCGCAGTGCGGCCAAGCGAGAGGCCGCTCTCGCCCTGGGGGCGGATCAGGTATTCGAATCCGGGGCTCGGCTACCCGAACGGGTCGACGCGGTCATCGACAACGTCGGTCAGGCCACCTGGGCGCATTCGTTGAAATCGCTCAAACCCGGTGGTGCGATCGTGACCTGCGGGGCCACCTCCGGGCCGAACCCGGCGTCGGATCTGAACCGGGTGTTCTTCCTGCAGCTGCAGGTGCTCGGCTCGACGATGGGTACCCGCGACGAACTGCAGCAGCTGCTGGCCCTGCTCGACACGACCGGACTGCGTCCACAGATCGACTCGGTACTGCCGCTGGCGGACGCCGAGGCGGGACTGAAAAAGCTCGCCAGTGGCGATGTCCAGGGGAAGATCGTGTTGGTGCCCTGACACGAAACAAGGTGCGGTGGAGGCGGTTGCAAGGCCGACTCCACCGCACCGTCCGACTGATGCGAGAGTCCCAGGAGGGGGCAGTATGTCGACGATCAACCGGTTCGAGCTCTCGCGTGCGATCGAACGATTCCGGGCCATCAAACTGCCCCTCGACGGCCGCCGGGCCGCCGCGATCACCATCGCGGTCCTGATCACGGATGGCGGGCCGGCGATCTGGCTTACCGAGCGTACGTCGACCCTGCGTGCCCATCCCCGCCAGTTCGCCTTTCCCGGTGGGCGTATCGATCCGAACGAAACCGCCGCCGAGGCGGCTCTGCGGGAGCTGCACGAAGAGCTCGGCATCCATGCCCATCCCGGGCAGATCATCGGCGAACTCGACGACTTCGCCACGAAATCGGGGTATGTCATCACCCCGTTCGTGGTGTGGATCGGCGACTTCACCGGCACCCTGCGCCCGAATCCCGCCGAGGTCGCCCACGTCCACACCGTCACCATGGACGAGGTCGACGCCGATCCCCGCTTCGTCACCGATCCCCGGGTCGACTCGCCGGTTCTGCAGTGGCCGTTCCGCGGCGTCGACGTTCATGCGCCCACCGCGGCGATCCTCTACCAGTTCCGCGAAGTAGTCCTGCGTCGGCGCCCTACCCGCGTTGCGCACCACGGACAGCCGGTGTTCGCGTGGCAGTGATCGGCGACCGCGCCGATCACTGCGTTGCCGAGCCGGAGTCCGCGTCCGAGTCTGCGCGGGTGGGTTCGAGTGTGGTTCCCAGTAGCAGGCCGGCGATGTGCCGGAGCATCCGAGTGTTGCGCTCGGGAGTGTAGTCGGGGAGGCCGACGGCGACAGCGGACATCAAACCGTCTATGGTGCTGATGATTCCGTCGGCAGCCTCGTCGACGGGCGCGGTGGGATGGAAGGTTCCGTCGCGCCGACCGGCCTCGATCACGTCGGTGAGTTTGGCGCGCCACGCCTCGTAAATCCTTGCCACGTCCGGAATGAATTGTTCGTTGCGGCTGGCCACCGACGTCGTCGCCAACCACACCGTGCACCGCTCGCGATCGGTGATGGCGTGCTCGAGCAGCGAGACCATCTTCGCGGTGGGATCATCGATGTCGTTGGCGAACGTGGCCCATTCCTCGACCCGCCGCATGCTCGCCGCGCTGAGCATCGCCTCGATGATTTCGTCGCGATTGTCGAAGTAGTGCTGAATCTTCCCGATGGAGAATCCGGCCTCCCGGGCGATGTCGCGCAGGCGCACCTTCTCGATCCCGTGCACGCCGATCAGTCGTTCCGCGGCCGCGAGGATGCGCCGCCGGCTCTCGGTGACGAGGGGATCTTCTCCCACCTGTGTTGCACTCGCCCCAGTCATCAGTTCACAACCCTCCACGTCCGAAGTCCCGGCGTCTCCGGCACGCGCAGGCCGTCTCTCGATCGTAGCGACTGTCGCAATACGTGCGACCACGCGTGAAACGAGCAGTTCACGAGCCTGCGCGAGCTCTGAGATGTACTCGGGACGCCCATCTTGACGTCGTAATAATTCCATATTATTGTGAGATTCACATCACTTCGCAGGCCGCGACTTCGACCTCGCGTCCACCGCCACCTCTGAGCCACCCGCTTCCGAAGACGGAGATCTCTCGATGACCTCATTCGCCCCCACGCTGCCGCGCACCCAGCGGGACCTGACCGCCCTGTTCGACCCGACCTCCATCGCGATCGTCGGTGCGAGCAACGACCCCGCCAAGTACGGCAACTGGCTCGCGATGCGCGCGCTGCGGGACGCCGACAAGCGCCCGGCGTATTTGATCAACAAGACCCGGTCGACGATCCTCGACCGGCCGGCGGCCCCGAGCCTGACCGCCCTCGGCGAGACGGTCGATCTTGCGGTGATCGCCGTTCCTGCCGCAGGATTCGACGACGCCGTCGACGATGCCATCACCGCCGGCGTCAAGGCGATCGTCGCGATCACCGCCGGATTGGGCGAATCCGGCGCCGACGGACTGGCCCGGCAGAACGCCCTCGTCGCCCGGCTGTGTGAGGCCGACATCGCGATGCTCGGACCGAACTGCCTCGGTGCGCTCGACAACACCACCGGCCTCGACGCCACGGTCAACGAATTCCGGCCCGGCTCGGTGTCGATCATCTCCCAGAGCGGCAACGTTGCCATCGACCTGGCCGAGCACTTCGCCGAACAAGGTCTCGGGGTTGCCCGGTTCGCGAGTCTGGGCAACTGCGCCGACCTCGACGTCGCCGACCTGATCGACAGTTGCGTCGACCACGAGGGCACCGAGGCGATCGCGGTGTACTGCGAGGGTTTCAAGGACGGCCGCAAGTTCGCCCGTGCCGCCGCCCGGGCCGCGGACGCCGGTAAGCCCGTGGTGCTGCTGTCGGTCGGCCGCGGTGCCGCCTCCACCCGTGGCGCGGCCTCGCACACCGGATCGCTGGTCACTTCGAGTGTCGTCCTCGACGCTGTCTGTGAGGCCACCGGAACCGAACTGGTGTCGAGCCCGTTCGAGATGGCGAACCTGCTCCAAGCCCTGGTCCGTACCAACCCTCCGGCCGGGCCACGGGTCGCGGTCCTCGCCGACGGCGGTGGTCACGCCTCCCTGGCCAGCGACAGCCTCGAGGAGGCCGGTCTGCAGGTCGAGGAGTTCTCGGCCGAACTGTCCGCACGAGTCGCCGGTGAGCTGCCGCCGACCGCGGCGACGTCGAACCCGATCGACCTCGCGGGCGGCGGCGAACAGGACATCTCCTGCTTCGCCCGCGTCGCCCAGCGGCTGATCGATGCCCCTGAGACCGACGCGGTCCTGATGACCGGATTCTTCGGTGGATACGGCGACTACGACCCGGCGATCGTGCCCGGTGAAATCCAGGCCGGTCACGACATCGGCGCCCTCGTCGCCGAGTCCGGCGCCAGCTTCATCGCACAGACCATGTTCGTCGACTCCAAGCCCGCGCAGGCGTTGCGAGAGAGCGGAATCGCGGTGTACCGCAACGTCGAACACGCCACCTGGGCGCTGAGCCGACTTGCCCGTCGAGCCCACGCGGGATCGCATCCGCTTCCCGTGCTGCCCGAACCCGCCACCCCGCTGACCGAGACCGGGTACTGGCCGGCCCGCCGCGCCCTCGCCGCCGCCGGGATCCCGTTCGTCCCCGCCGCCGAGGTGACGACCGTCGACGACCTCGAGGCCGCGGTCGCGAACCTTCAGTTCCCCCTGGTCCTCAAAGCCCTCGGCGACGAGCACAAGTCCGACAACGGCGGCGTCATCTTGAACATCCGTGACCACACCGCCCTGGTCGAGGCCTGGGACGACGTGCACCGCCGACTCGCACCGCCGGTCTGCTCCATCGAGGAGATGGCCGACCTGTCGGGTGCGGTCGAACTGATCATCGGCGTGCGCCGGGACCCGACGTTCGGGCCGATCGTCCTCGTCGGCATCGGCGGCGTCTACACCGAACTGCTCAAAGACACCCGCTGCGCCCTCGGCCCGGTCACTCCCGCCCAGGCCCGCGACCTGCTGCTGTCCCTGCGCGGATCGGCGCTGCTCACCGGCTTCCGCGGCAAGCCCGCCGTCAACGTCGACGCCGCCGCGATCCTCGTCGCCACGCTGTCGACCTACGCCGCGCAACACCCGGAGATCGGCGAAATCGAATGCAACCCCATCGCGGTCACACCCACCACCGCCATCGCCCTCGACGCCCGCATCATCCTCGACCACTGACAAGCCCGGTCCCACCACCGTTTCCCACAAGGAGTGATAGATCGATGACCGATATCGCCGAAATCAGCGCGCCGTCCACAGACAACGCGAGCACCTACAACTTCCTGATCGTCGAACGCCGGGGCCCGGTAGCGCTGATCACGCTCAACCGCCCGAAGGCGCTCAACGCCCTGTGCAACGACCTCACCGAGGAACTGACCGCCGCCCTCGATGCCACCGAGGCCGATGACAGCATCGGCGCGGTCGTGCTCACCGGCAGTGCCAAGGCATTCGCCGCCGGCGCGGACATCAAGGAGATGGCACCGAAGTCGTTCACCGACGTCTATCTCGAGGACTTCATCACCGCCAGCTGGGAACGCGCCTCGACCACCCGCAAGCCGATCATCGCCGCGGTCGCCGGCTACGCCCTCGGCGGCGGCGCGGAACTGGCGATGAGCTGCGACATGATCATCGCCGCGGACACCGCCAAGTTCGGTCAGCCCGAGATCACCATCGGCATCCTGCCTGGCGCCGGCGGCACCCAGCGGCTGACCCGCGCGGTCGGCAAGTCCAAGGCCATGGACATGGTGCTCACCGGACGCACCATCGACGCCGAGGAAGCCGAGAAGATCGGGTTGGTCGCCCGCATCGTCCCGGCCGACGACCTCATCGAGGAAGCGGTCGCGATCGCGCAGAAGATCGCCGGATTCTCCCGCCCGTCGGTGTTGATGGCGAAGGAGGCCGTGAATGCCTCGTTCGAGACGCCGCTGCGGGAGGGGCTGCGGTTCGAGCGGCGGATGTTCCACGCCGCGTTCGCCACCGACGGCCAGACCGAGGGCATGGCGGCGTTCCTCGGCAAGCGCAAGCCGTCGTTCAACCACCGCTGAGACAAGGAGACACGACCATGGCTACACCCATTGCCCTGCCGCGGATCATGCGCATCGGCGGCGGCGCCGTCGCCGAGATCGGTGACGTCGTCGCCGGCCTCGGACTGTCCCGCCCGCTGGTGGTCACCGACGCCTTCCTCGTCTCCACCGGCGCCGCCGAACAGATGATCAAAACCCTCGAGACGGCCGGCCTGACGCCGCGCCTGTTCGACGGCACCGTCCCGGACCCGACCACCGACTCCCTCGACGCGGGCCTGGCCGCGATCACCGAGCACGACGCCGATGCGGTCATCGGATTCGGCGGCGGCAGCCCGATGGACACCGCCAAGGCCCTCGGCATCCTCGGCCGCCAGGGCGGGAAGATGCGCGACTACAAGGCCCCCCGCGACAACACCGGACCGGCCCTGCCGGTGATCGCCGTCCCCACCACCGCCGGCAGCGGTTCGGAGGCCACCCAGTTCACGGTGATCACCGACAGCCTCTCCGACGAGAAGATGCTCTGCCCCGGCCTGGCATTCCTGCCGATCGCCGCGGTGATCGACTACGAACTGACGGTGTCGATGCCGCCCCGGCTGACCGCCGACACCGGGGTCGACGCACTCACCCACGCGATCGAGGCCTACGTCAGTACGAAGGCGAACCCGTTCGCCGACAGCCTCGCCCTGACCGCGATCTCCACCATCGGCCGGACCCTGCGGCGCGCCTATGAGGACGGCGAGGACAGGGATGCCCGGGAGCAGATGATGCTCGCCGCCACCCAGGCCGGTATCGCCTTCTCCAACTCGAGTGTCGGCTTGGTGCACGGGATGAGCCGCCCCATCGGCGCCCACTTCCACGTCGCGCACGGCCTGTCCAACGCCATGCTGTTCCCCGCGGTCACCGCGTTCTCGGTCCGCGCCGCCGAATCCCGGTACGCCGACTGCGCCCGCGCCCTCGGCGTCGCCACGACCGGGGATTCCGACACCACCGCGGCGGACAATCTCGTCGACGCCCTGACCGAACTGTGCCGGGACGTCGCGGTGCCCACCCCGCAGGCGTACGGCATCGACAAGGCCCGCTGGGACGAGCTGATCCCGCTGATGGCCGCACAGGCCCTGGCCTCCGGGTCACCGAACAACAACCCGCTCGTTCCGACCGAGCTGCAGATCCGCGACCTCTACGCCCAGATCTACGGCTAGCCGAACGTCGTTTCGCTGAAAACTACTCCAGGAGAATTGTTTTAATGACTGCCACCCTCCCGTCCTCCACCTCCGGTGCCACCGCATCCGGCGCGCCGGTCGACATCGACCACTACCTCGGCGGCCGCGTCGACGCCCGCAGCGCACAGACCCGCGCGGATGTCTACAACCCCGCCACCGGGCAGGTCACCGGCCGTGTGGCGATGGCCACCACCGCCGACGTCGACGCCGCCGTGACCGCGGCCGCCGCCGCGTTCCCCGCCTGGTCGGCGACCCCCGCCCACATCCGGGCCCGGGTGCTGTTCCGGTTCCGCGACCTCGTCGAACAACACGCGGACCGGCTCGCCGCGATCATCACCGCCGAACACGGCAAGGTCCTCTCCGACGCCAAGGGCGAAGTCACCCGCGGTCTCGAGGTCGTCGAATTCGCCTGCGGCATCCCGCAACAACTCAAGGGCGAATTCTCCGAAAACGTCGGCCGCGCCGTCGACGGGGTCACCTTCCGCCAACCCCTCGGCGTCGTCGCCGGCATCTCCCCGTTCAACTTCCCCGCCATGGTCCCGATGTGGATGTTCCCCGTCGCGCTGGCCTGCGGCAACACGTTCGTGATGAAACCGTCCGAGAAGGACCCCACCCTGTCCGTCGAACTCGCGAAGTTGCTGACCGAGGCCGGTCTGCCGGACGGGGTGTTCAACGTCGTGCACGGCGACAAGATCGCCGTCGACGCCCTGCTCACCCACGATCAGGTCGAGGCGATCAGCTTCGTCGGATCCACCCCGATCGCCGAGTACATCCACACCACCGCCGCCGCCCACGGCAAACGGGTCCAGGCCCTCGGCGGGGCGAAGAACCACATGGTGATCATGCCCGACGCCGACCTCGACCAGGCCGTCTCCGCCCTGATGGGCGCCGCCTACGGCTCCGCCGGGGAACGGTGCATGGCGATCTCGGTCGCCGTCCCGGTCGGCGAGGACACCGCCACCGCGCTGCGCGAACGGCTGATCGCGGCGCTGGCCGACCTGAAGGTCGGGCCCGGCACCGACCCCGACGTGGAGATGGGCCCCCTGGTCACCGGAATGCACCGCGACAAGGTCGCCTCCTACATCGACACCGGAGTCGCGGAGGGCGCGGAACTGGTCGTCGACGGACGGCACACCGCCCCGACGAACCAGGACGGGTTCTTCCTCGGCGGCACCCTGTTCGACCACGTCACCCCCACCATGCGGATCTACCTCGAGGAAATCTTCGGACCCGTCCTGTCGATCGTGCGAGCCGCCTCCTTCGACGAGGCCCTGCAACTGGTCAACGACCACGAATTCGGCAACGGCACCGCCATCTTCACCGCCGACGGCAACACCGCCCGCACCTACCTCGCGCAGGTCAAGGCCGGCATGGTCGGCATCAACGTCCCCATCCCCGTCCCGATGGCGTTCCACTCCTTCGGCGGGTGGAAACGATCCCTGTTCGGTGACCACCACATCCACGGACCCGAAGGCGTCCGCTTCTACACCCGCAACAAGACCGCCACCACCCGCTGGCCCGACAACACCCAGGTCCGCGCCGACTTCTCCATGCCCACCCACGAGTGACGGAGCGAACCGTGACCACCGCAAGGCTCACCCAGACCGTCCGCGCCGAGCGGCGCGGCGACATCGGGGTCATCACCCTCGACCGCGTCAAGGCGCTCAACGCCCTGACCACCGAGATGGTCGAGACCCTCGACACGGTCCTGGCAGAGTGGGAAAAGGCCGGGCTGCGTGCCGTCGTGCTCGACAGTGCCAGCCCGAAGGCATTCTGCGCGGGTGGGGACATCCGTGCCGTCCAGGAGAACAGTCTGGCCGGCGACGCGGAGGCGAGCGAACAGTTCTTCTCCACCGAGTACCGTCTCAACGCCCGCATAGCCGAGTACCCGGCACCGTTCGTCTCGCTGATCGACGGCATCTGCATGGGCGGCGGGATGGGCCTGTCGATCCACGGGACCTTCCGCGTCGTCACCGACAAGGCCATGCTGGCTATGCCGGAGACGGCGATCGGCTTCTTCCCCGACGTCGGCGCCAGCTACTTCCTCTCACGCCTACCGGGGGCCCTCGGCCCGTATCTGGGGCTGACCGGGGCGCGGATGTCGGCGGCCGACGCCCTCTACGCCGGATTGGCCACCCACTACATCGACTCCGGCACAATCGGACTCGTACCGGCGGCCCTCGTTGATCACCCGACCCGACCGGTCGACGAGATTCTGCGCAGCCTGACGCCCGGTCCGTCACCGGTCGCCGCCAGCACCCTCGCCGTGCACCGCAGTGAGATCGACTGGTGCTTCGGCGCCGACACCCTCGCCGAGATCGACCAGCGTCTCGCCGCCACGCGCGGCGAGTGGGCGGCCGACACACGCAGCGTGCTGGCCCGGCTGTCCCCGCAAAGCCTGCAGCTGACCCTCGAACTGCTGGCCTGGGGTAGACAACGCAGCCTGCGTGAGTGCCTCGACGCCGAACTCGTCCTGACCCGGGATGCCATCCGCACCCCGGACTTCATCGAAGGCATCCGCGCCGCTCTCGTCGACAAGGACCGCAACCCCCAGTGGGCGGCCTCGCGTTTCCTCGGCCACGACGCCGACGGCCGACCCCGATGGATGCAGTGACCCTCTCTTCCAACAATTTTCGACAAAGGACACGATTGACATGTCAGATGTAGTGCTCTACGAAACCAACGGCCCGATCGCCACCATCACCCTCAACCGACCCGACAAGCTCAATGCCCTGAGCACCGAGGTCGTCCTCGAACTCGACAAGCGCTTCGCTCAGGCCGGCGCCGACGACTCGATCAAGGTCGTCCTCCTCGCCGCGAGTGGCCGCGCGTTCTCCGCCGGCTTCGACATCAACGACGAGATCGAGGACGGCACCGAGACCCCGCTCGAGTGGCAGCCGGTGCTGCGCCGCGACGTCGACGTCACCATGCGGGTGTGGTCCTGCCCGAAGCCGACCATCGCCGTGGTCCAGGGCTACTGCCTCGCCGGTGCCTGCGAGATCGCGATGGCCTGCGACATCATCGTCGCCGCCGAGGACGCAAAGTTCGGCGAGCCCGAAATCCAGTACGGCTCGGGACCGGTCACCTTGCTGATGCCCTTCATCCTCGGGCAGAAGAAGACCAACGAACTGCTCTTCACCGGCGACAAGATCAACGCCGAGGAAGCACTCTCGCTCGGGTTGATCAACAAGATCGTCCCGCTCGACGAACTCGAATCCGCCGCTCGTGAGCTGGCACTGCGGATCGCCCCCACCCCGTTGCCGATCCTGCGGCTGACCAAGCAGGCCCTCAACCGGGCGTACGAGGCCAAGGGCCTGCGCACCGCGGTCAACGCCAACGTCGACATCTCGGCGATCCTCAACGGCGCCAACACCCCGGAGCAGCAGGAGTTCGACAAGGTCGCCGCCGAGAAGGGCCTCAAGGCGGCACTCGCCTGGCGCGACGAGCGTTACGGCGCCGTCAAGGCCTGACGCCGGGACTGCCATCGGGGCCACTGTCAATCACTGTGACCCCGATGGCTTCCGGTGTCTCCCCGGACCTCACGACAGTTACCCGGGACGCGACCACAGAGGAGGAAAATGAGTCACCGCCACCTGACCGCAGACCTGGTGATCGCGGGCCTTCCCGTCCTATCCGCTGGTGCCATGATTCTTCATCACGCCATCCCCGCACTCGGCACCTACTGGGGCCACCAAACCGGCGGCCGAGTCCCGAAGGCACCGCACACCTGGCAGCCCGGACAGTGACTCCCCACTTCGGGCTGACGTCCACGATCCCGCTGCGGTGGCGCGACCTCGATGCGCAGCAGCACGTTTTCCACGGAGTCCACGTCACCCTCTTCGACCAAGCCCGGGGCAGAATGCTCGCCTCGGCACTGAGAACTCCGGACCCGGTCTATGCGATCGCCCGCCTGGACCTCGAATACCTCCACCAACTCGGCCTCGACGACTCACCCGTATCCGTGACCTCGACCGTCGTGACCATCGGTACAACCAGCATCACCACCCAAGAACGCATGACCAGTCGGCACGGAACCGAAATCGCCTGCGCAACCACCGTCCTCGTGTGGCTAGACGAGACCATGTCCAAACGTGCTCTCACATCCGGCGAACGAGTTGCGCTGCGCACCGCTCCTGCGGAAGCATCCTGATCGGGCACCGTGTCGGCGGGCCCGGCCGGGCCAATGCGACCTGATCGATCACCTGATGCGACGCCGGAGCAGTCCAGTTGGCGTAATCATGGTCATCGGGATTTCCTAATAGATTGTCTAGCAGCGCATTTGACGCGTGTCGATCTGCACGCGCGCGAGGTCGCGTTGCTCGATGTTGGACACGCCGAACGAATCCACCGCGCGGATCGCGGATCGAACGTGCAGGTCATTCCACATCGAAGCACGTCGACCGAGAACGACTCGGCGTAGAACGTTCACCGGGTCGTCATGAGCGGGCGCAGGGAGCTGGCGGCGAGCCTGGTGACGAGTGGTGTCGCGAATTCGCGGACAGCGATCGCCGTAGCGAGTCCGGCAGCAGTGCCGACGAGGAGGCCCACGAGGACGTCGTGGGGGTAGTGAGCGCCGACATACACCCGCGAAAAACCCATGATCGCTGTTGCGGCGGCGGCAATGAGCCCGAGACGCCGATCGACCAGGAACAATGCCGTGGCCATCGCCGCGGCGACGGCGGTGTGGTTGCTCGGGAAGCCGTAGTCGCTCACCTGCGGGCAGGCTTCGAGCAAGAACGCGTCGGGCAGTCGATAGCAGGGCCGGGGTTCGGCGACGAGGGATTTGACGACGTCGTTGACCAGGAAGGCTGTGATCGCGGCGACCGGTACTGCGAGGGCGGCAGTCATCATCGTTGTGTCCGCGCTTCGTGCACGCCACCAGCCGACGACGATCAGGGCCGCGAACAGGATCATGCCGTAGCTGGAGTAGTCCACCATCGCCGTGTTCAGCCAGTGGGTGTCCCGAGCGAAGTTGGTGACGTCAGTGAAGACGGTGTCGTCAAGGTGTGACTGGGTGACGACCTTTTTGGGCAGATGGGAGCCGATGAGCCCCGAAATGGCGGTATCCATGCGACTCCTCAGGATCTACTACAAAAGATGTAGAAGTTCTACACGAGCAGTAGAAGTTGTGCAACGTGTGCCGGACCCGTGGTTCTACACTGTGGGTCGATGTTGGTGCGGCGGAATGGTGACGGACATGGCCGGTGAGGGGCGTGAATCGGCGGGCAAGGAACCTGTAGGGGTGCCACGCCGGAAGTCTGGTGAGCTGTCGAGCCTGGTGTTGAGCGTGCTGCGGGAGCGCGGTGACGCGTTGACGCCCGGGGAAGTGTCGGACCGGTTGAGTGAGGGTGGCGCGGGGGAACTGGCGTACACGACGGTGGTGACCATCCTGTCGCGGTTGCATGCGCAGGGCTTGGTGGATCGGTCCCGCCGAGGCCGCGCGTATGCGTACCGAGCGGTTGCCGATCCCGCGCAGCTGGCCGCCGGGCGGATGCGGCGGGTTCTGGAGTCCGAGCACGACCGGCAGGCGGTACTGGCGAACTTCGTCAGCGACCTGGCCCCCGGCGACGAGAGCCTGCTGCGGGAGTTGCTCGGCCCCGACCTGTCCGGCGAGCCGGACGAGTGAGAGGAGGCGTGTCGTGCACTACGCCGTCTACCTCCCGCTGATCCTGTCGATGGTGGCCGCTGTGGCGGCCCGGTGGCCGGCGTCCAGGCTCGAGCCGCACCTGGCGACGTGGCTGCTGACCGCCACGGCGGTCGCCCTGGCTGCCCTGTCCGGGATCGCGCTGGCGCTCCTGACGTCAACGCTCATCGGCCAGATCCCGCCCTTGGCGCATGTCGGCCGCTGGTCGGCGCAGATACTGCGCCAGGACAATCCGGCCTCGCTGACCGCCGCGCTCGTCGCCGGAACGCTGTTGACCGCGGCGCTGGCGGCCTCGGCCCGCGTGCTGCTGCTGCGGGCTCGCGCGATCCTCGACGCCGCCCGCATGGCACGTGATCTGTCGACGGCGCACGACGTCGTCGTGGTCGATGATCACGCACCCGACGCCTTCGCGGTGCCCGGGATGCCCGGCCGGATCGTCGTCTCCTCCGGCATGCTTGCCGCTCTCGATCCCCGAGAGACGCAGGCACTGTTCGCCCACGAACGTGCCCACCTGACCGGCCACCACCACCTGTTTGTCGGTCTGACCGATCTGGCGGCCGCCGCCAACCCTTTGCTACGTCCCCTCGCGGGCGCGGTGCGCTACACGACCGAACGCTGGGCCGACGAGGACGCCGCCGCCGTGGTCGGTGACCGGCGCCTGGTCGCCCGCACGATCGGCAAGGCGGCGATCGTCACCCGCCACCACGATCGGCCCGCGGCAGCGCTGGCGCTCACCGGCCGCGGGCCGCGCCGGGCCGGGCCCGTTCCCCGCCGCGTGTCGGCCCTGCTGGCCCCGCCCCCGAACCAACGCCGCATGCTGCCCGCGCTGGCAATCGGTCTCCTCGCGATCGCGGCGTCCGCGACCTTCGAAGCCACCCGCGATCTGCACGCCCTGTTCGAACTGGCCTCTCTGCCCTAGCGGGCGGGCGGAGTGGCCAGCTCGCTACCTGTCACGGTGTGGCGGTGCCGGAGGGGTTGTTGCGGCGTCCACGGCGGAACATGACCGCGGGTGCGAGAAGGGTCAGTGCAGCGAGTGCGGCGTATCCGGCGGCCAGGGTGACGGTGGCCGCGGTAGCCGCGACTTCGGCAGCGGCGCGAGGGCGGGTACGGCCCCCGCCGCCCAGGCTGCGACAGCCGCGGATAGCCCCGCCAGCACGGCGAACAGCGTGACCAAACCGCCGGCCCATACGAGTGCGCCGCCGAGGAGCCGGCCGAGGGTGTAGCCCAGGCTCTTGGCGAAGCCATAGATGCCGAACGCGCGCCCGTGAGCGGCGACCGGGTTCACTCGGGCGACAAGAGCACCGGCCGCGGGCGAGAAGGCCGCCCCGCGGCGCCCTGGACCAGGCGGGCGAGCCAGAGCCACGCGGAACCGTCGACGACCACGAAAGCCAGAGACGCCACGCAGAATCCGACCAGGTCGCCGACCAGTACGGGGCGGGCTCCGATGCGATCGGCGAGGGTGCCGAACACCGGTTCGAGGAGCACCTCCGCGCCGTCGCAGAGGGCTAGCAGCACACCGAGATAGAGCAGTGAGGTGTGCAGGTCCGAACCTGCGCTGCCGAGATTGGCGGCAATGCCGTGGGCACCGAACGCGGTGGTGAAACCTGCGGCGTAGAGCGGCCACATCCGAGACTGCTCCACCTGGTCAGGGGAACTGGTGGCCGTCACCGGGCGCCGCCGTCCTCGGGCAGCGTGTGCAGAGCGGCCATCACCTGCTCGGCGTCGTCCTCGAACCGGGTCACGCACTGCTCCAATTGGGCTCGGGCCTCGGTAGCGTTCGCGGCACCGAACACGTCCCCTGCCTGGAGATCACGGTGCCACCGGCGCAGACTCTCGAGGCTCTTCTCGTCCTCTTCGTGTTCGGCGAGGGTGAACTTGCCGATCCGGATCTCCTGGTCCAACTCGGCTTCGTACTTGCCGTCCGCGAGGAACTCGGCCCAATCCGCTTGCCGGGCCCGGTGAACATTGCCTCGAACCGGGCCCCGGCGTCGTCGGTCGACCTGGTCGCCTGCAGGGACCGCACGATTCTCCCCGCGGCTGACCGGTCGACGGCGGCCGGTCGAGATAGGGCCGGATGGATGCTGACCCGTTTCGGAAGGCGACAAAGGCTCACATCTTGATGGTGCCGCCCAACCAACAGGTTCGCAGCTGCACCGACGATTACGACATCGACTACCCGACTGCCATCGCCGGCTACGACGATGATGTCACTGCCGCGATCGAATGGTCCCCCGATCTCGACCGGTCGTGGTTGAGGCGCTCATGGGCCTGACGCGCACGGCGAACCACGACAACACGATCTCGTCGGGCTTCGAGAAGGACCAGGTCGTGGGCGTTCTGCTTGCTCTACGCGACGGTCGGGTGCCGATGGAGGGTGGGAAGCGGTGGATCCGCCTCACGAGGATGGGGTGGTGGTCGGATGCAGGACTGTGGCGCCGAAGCGGTCGGCGAGGATCAGTGCGGTGTGGAGTTGGTAACGGCGGGTGGTGATGTCGTAGCCGAGGAGTTCGCCGGCGCGTTTGACGCGGTAGGCGACGGTGTTGCGGGAGACGTGGAGACGACGGGCTGCGTCCAAGGGGCTGCTTTCTTCGTCGAAGTAGCTGAGCAGGGTGCTGCGGAGGTCGGCGGCGTGGGTGGTTTCGGCGGCGAGGGGGCCGAGTTCTCGTCGGACGAAGTCACGTGCGGTGGTGATGTCGGTGGTCAGCATCGCGGGAATGGCGAGGTCGGCGTAGGTGGTGGCCCAGCCGTCTCTGCCGGGTGTGGAGGCGCGGGTGGTGCGTTCGGTGGCGACGGCTTCGTGGTGGGATCGGCGGAAACCGTCGATGCCGAAGGCGGGAGTGCCGGTAGCGATGCGGATGTCGTGTTGGGCAGGTCGGGCGTCGTCGAGGGAGACGGTGGGGTCGAATTCGCGGCGGCTGCCCCAGGCCCAGAGCCGGCCGGCGCCGACGGGGACGACGAGGCGGTGGGTGGCACCGAGCCGGGTGAGGACTTGGTGGGCGGCGGTTTGCAGTTCGGAGGTGTCGGAGCGGTTGCGGGTGGGTTCGTACCAGAGGGTGGCGGCGATGTTGTGGCGGGTGAGGTCGTAGCCGAGGACGTGGTGGGCGTCGGTGGTGTCGGTGAGGTCTCCGTTCAGGATTTGGCGTACGGCCTCGTCCCGGGCGGCGGCAGCGCTGGCCATCCATCGGTCGCGTTCGCTGATGTATTCGCCGGCCATCTCGCCGGAGAAGTCGTCGATATAGTCGAACAGGACGTCGGTGATGGTTTGCATTTGATCGGTACGTTCGGCGGCGGGGACGAGTTCGCGGCAGGCCGCCATGAACGCTTTGGCCATCTGGGCGTGCCCGAGCCGGATGCCGCGCAGCACTCGGTCGAGGGAGACGCCACGACGGACGAATTCGCGCACGCCGACGAGTGCTTCGTCGGTGATGGCGGGGAACGATTCGGCGGTTCCGCTGATCCAGATCAGTGACCGCAGGGTCGATGATTCGGTGCCCATGCGCAGCGTGTCGAACTGCTCGGTGCCGCCGCCGAGTTCGGGGATTTCGACGATGATGCGGGTGGCCATGGAATGACCGACCTCGCAGGCCCATTCGACTGGGCCGAGCCCGACTCGGTCGATGGCGTCGGCGACGGTCGCGGCGGTGCTGGCAGGTTTTGGTGCGGTGGCGTGTGCGCGCAGGTTCCGCAGCCAGGGCCGGGTCCAGGTACCGGGGGCCGCTGCAGTGGGATCAGGCATGCCGGACTCCGTGCCGGGTGTGGGTGCCGGTGGGTGTCAATGTCAGCCTGACTACTCGTACGGTGCGTGGTTGTTCCTGGTATCGATGATGCCGCGACCAGGGGTGGGGCGTTGTGGAATGTGGAACTCCCGACCGGGGGTCACGCCGATGCCGGCCGAGGCCACCCACTGGCGGCGGTGTCCGGGCCGGCGGGGCGGGGTGATGTCAGTGGTCTGGTTGGAGGATGAAGTCGTAATGGGCGACCAGGAACGGGGTGTCCATGGTCTTGCCGTCGGGGCTGGGCCCTGCGGGATGTTCGATGAACGCGGTGATCAGCGGGTCCTTGACGCCGAAGACGACGTCGGTGTCGAGATAGTCGGTGTCCTCCTGGAAAAGGTGGGTGATGAGCCTCTTGTAGCCAGCTTCTTCGAACATGAAATGGATGTGCGCGGGCCGGTATTCGCTGATCTCGGTGTTCGTCATCAGTTTCCCGACGGGGCCGTCCATCGGGATGGTGTAACCGAGCGGGGCGATGGTCCGCACACAGTAGGTGCCGTCGGCGCGGGTCTGGTACTTCGCCCGCAGCCGGGCCTCGTCGATTTCGGGCATTTGCGCCTCATAGGTGCCCTCGGCGTCGGCCTGCCACACGTCGAGGACGGCGCCGGGGATCGGGGCGCCGGCGGTGTCGGTGACCGTGCCCGTGACGAACAGCGGGGTGCCCGTGATCCCTTCGGACATGTCGAATCCGAACGGGGCCGCGGGAGAGTCGTCGATGTGGAAGGGGCCCAGGACGGTGGCCGGGGTGGCCTTCTCGTCGAAGCGGTTGTTCATCTGCACCACCAGCATGCTCAGGCCGACGACGTCGGAGGCGAGGATGAACTCCTGGCGTTTGTCGTTGCTGATCTGTCCTGTAGCCGTGAGCCATTCGATGGCGGCCATCCACTCCTGGTCCGTGAGTTCCACTTCGCGGGCGTAGTCGTGGATGTGCCGGACGAGAGCGGTCATCAACTCGGCCACTCGCGGCGAGTGGGCAGTGGACCAGCGTTTGATGGCGAGGTCGGTGATGTTGTCCTCGTTGACGAAGGCCATCGTCGTCTCCTTGATTGTTTCTCGATGAGGGTTGTGGTCAGTGGGCCGGGTCGGCGGCGGTGTCGGGATCGACGTAAACGGCGCCCCGGTCGATGCTCATGTAGATCTGGTTGGCGATGGGGTTGCGGCGTTCCTCGGCGATCTGCCCCAGCAGTCCGGCGCAGCGGGCCAGCAACGCGAAGCCGCGCAGCAGCTCCACGGGCAGGCCCAGGTCGGCCAACGCTGCACCGCAGACGCCGGCGCCGTTGAGCGGGAGCTTGCGGCCGACGCCGCGTTCGCTCGTCCGGCCGATCGCCTCGAACAGTTGCAGGTGCGGGCCGCGCAGGCCCTCCTCGGCGGCGATGCCGATCAGCACCGGGGTGCGGGGGTCGCCGTCCTTGTGGTTCGGATGTCCCAGGCCCGGAACGTGTTTGCCGAGCTTGCGCTGCCGGGCGATGGCGTCGAGGGCCATCTGATCCCACTCGTCGTCGGTGCCGGGAAGCTCGCCCTGGTGCGCCTCGATCGCGGCGTGGAGGAACTGACCGCAATCCTCGGTGACACCGAGGAAACGGGAGCCACCGCCCAACAAACCGGCGGCGATCGCGCCCTGCAGCGAATCGGGGGCACTGAGGTAGGTGACGCGGGCAGCGATAGCGGTGGGCGTGAAGCCGTGGTCGGCCAGGGCAACGAGAACCGATTCGAAGACCCGCAGCTCGCCGGGGCCGGGCCGGCGCATCGCGACCAGCCAGAAGGCGAGTTCCCCGAAGCTGACCTTGCCCATCAGGTCGCCGGCCAGGTCGTGGCCGAGGAGGTTGATCTCGGTGGCGGTGGAGGTGCCCAGCGACGTCGGGTACTGGGTGGTGTGGTCGGTGGTGGTCATGTCGCTCCGTTCGCGGCGGTTGCCGTGGCGGCCAGCCAGGCTCGGATGTCGTCGGTGTCCTGGCCGAGGGTGGGCGGCGCCAGGTCGTAGCGGGGTTCGATACCCGAGAACGAGATCGGGTTACGAACCCCGGGTACCGTGTGCCCGGCCTGCCCGACTTCCACGATCGGTCGCAGTCCGAGTTTCTCGGCGTATTGCACGCCCTGGGCGATGCTGTTGATCGGCCCGTTCGGCACACCGACCTCGTTGAGTTTGGTGAACCAGTGCTCCGCGGACTGGGTTTCGAGCCGCCCGACGAGCAGCGGCCGCAGTTCCTCCCGCCGCCGGGTGCGGTCGGCGTTGCGGGCGAAGCGGGGGTCGTCGGCGAGTTCGGGAACGCCGAGGACCTCGACGAGTTTGCGGAATTGGCCGTCGTTGCCGGCGGCGATGATCAGGGCGTTGTCGGCGGTGGGCAGCGGTTCGTAGGGGAACAGGCTTGGGTGGGCGTTGCCCATCCGGTTCGGGGTGACCCCGCCCGCGACGTAGGCGGAGGTCTGGTTGACCAGCCCGCTCATCGCCGACGCGAGCAGGCTCGTTTCGATGTTCTGGCCCTTGCCGGTCATCGACCGGTGCCGCAGGGCGGCGAGGATCCCGATCGTCGAATGCAGTCCGGCCATCACGTCGAAGACGCTGATCCCGGCGCGGTAGGCGGGCCCGTCCGGGTCTCCGGTCAGGCTCATCAGCCCGGACATCGCCTGCACGATCAGGTCGTACCCGGGCAGCGACGCGCCCTCGGCGGAACCGAATCCGCTGATCGAGCAGTAGATCACCGTCTCGTTGCGATCGCGGACCGAGTCGTAGCCGAGACCGAACCGGGTCAGCCCGCCCGGTTTGAAGTTCTCGATGACGACGTCGGCGCGGGCGGAGAGGGCGTGGGCGACGGCAAGGTCGTCAGTGTCCTTGAAGTCCAGGACGATCGACTTCTTGTTGCGGTTGATGGCCGCGTAGTAGGTGGAGACGCCGTCGGGGCGGACCGGGGGCACCCAGGATCGGGTGTCGTCTCCGCCGGGGCCTTCGACCTTGATCACCTCGGCGCCCAGGTCGGCGAGCAGCATGGTGGCGTAGGGGCCGGCGAGGACCCGGGAGAAGTCGGCGATCACGATGCCGTCGAGGGGGAGGGACGGCGCCGGGCCGGAGCCGCAGTGGGGGATGCTCACGTCGTATCAGTCCTTGAAGTTCGTCGCTCGTGCGGGCAGGGAAGGAAGCGTCAGATCAAGGGTGTGATCTGCTCGCTGACCCCGATCAGGGCGCGCCCGTAGGCCTCGGCGGCGATCGCCGGGTTGACCACGGCGTGCCGGGATCCGGTCTCGAGGTCACGCCACTTGAGCTGCAACGGACTGACCTCGGCGAAGCTGCCTGCACCCTGGACGCTCAGGAGCAGATCCATTGCTTCCCGGGCACGGGTGGCGACCACCCCGACGTCCATCCGCGCACGGGCCCGGGTAGCGAAGTCGAGGTAGTCGGTGGTTCGGGTGGCCGCGTCGATGTCGGCGGCGGCCCGGAAGCAGTGCAGCGCGGCAGTATCGATCAGCGATGCCGCGTGGGCCATGTTGAGCTGGGTGGATCCGGAGTCGGTGGACTTGTCGTAGAAGGTGTACGAGATGCCACGGCCCTTGGCGAGTGACTCCTTGACCAGCTCGAGGGCGCCCTGCGCCAGACCGAGCTGCGGTCCGACGAGTACGAGTGAGAGCACCGGCACGAACGCGGCCCGGTAGAGCTCCTCGTCCTTGTGCTCGGTCGGGTACACCCCTTCGATGGCCTTGGTCACCGACAGGATGCGGTGGGTGGGGACGAACACCTCGTCGGCGACGAGGGTGTTGCTGCCGGTGCCGCGCATCCCGGCGACGTACCAGGTGTCCTCGACGGTCAGCTCGCTCATCGGGATCAACGCCATGCCCTGGTCGATCTGGGTGCCGTTCTCGTCGACGACCGGCACGCCGAGCATCGCCCACTGTGAGTGCAGGCAACCGGAGGCGAAGCCCCACTTGCCGGTCACCACCAGACCCCCGTCGACGGCCTCGGTGGTCGAATTCGGTGCGACGACACCGCAGATCCGGGCCTCGGGGTCGGTGTCGAACACGTCCCGCTGCGCCTGGTCCGGGTAGAGGCCGATCAGCCAGCCGCACACGTTGATCAACGTCGCCGCCCATGCGGTCGACCCGCAGGCCTGACCGAGCGTGGAGGTGACCTTCAAGAAGGTGGTGAAGTCCACCTGGTGGCCACCGAACCGGCGCGGCACCGACAACGTGAACAATCCGGCGGCCGCGAGCGCCTCGATGTTCTCCTCCGGGACCCGCCGTTCGGTATCGGCACGGAAGGCATTCGAGCGCAGCAGGTCTGTCAGCTCGGCGGCGCGGCGGGGCAGCTCGACGGACAGATCCACGTCCTCGGTGGTGGCGGGGAGGTCGGTCGCAAGAGTCATGGGGAGTTCCTTCTTCATCGGGCAGGAAATGCGGTGCGCATCACATACTTCGTTCCCGGTGGCTCTCCCGGCTTGTGCTCATCCGCCAAAGATTGGAACGGAGGTGGGGTTCCTCGCCCAGTGGCGGCACCGTTTTGAGCTCTGAGCACAAAGTGACCCACCTCACTGCGTCTCCGCGCACAAGCGTCAAGGGGGTGTGGCGCGCTTCACTATCGGTATTCGAACGGTTTCCCAGAGTCGGAGAAGGTAGATGTCGCTCACAGTCACTCACCCGCACGCGGTCGACCCGTCCACGCTGCGCCGCACCCTCGGCCGGATACCCACCTCGGTGGCCGTGGTGACCGCCGCCGGCGCGGACGGCCCGATTGGAATGACCGTGGGATCGTTGACCTCGGTGTCCTCGGACCCGCCGCTGGTCGCGTTCTTTGCGCTCGCCACTTCCCACACGTTTTCGCAGCTGCGTTCGCTCGATCAGTTCTGCATCAACGTCCTCGCCGAAGGGCAGGGCGACGTGTGCTTCGGATTCGCCGCCCGGACCGGAGCGAAGTTCGAAGTTGGGCAGTGGGAACGCTGCTGTTCGGACGCCCCCCGCCTGCACGGGGCATCCGCGTGGATCGAATGCACCCGCGAATCGGTCTTCGAGGCCGGCGACCACCTGGGCATGTTGGGACGCGTCCACCATGTCGACTACAGCGACCACCGGCCGCTGGTCTTTCACCGCGGCACACTCTCCCGCCTGCATCCCGGTGCCGCCCGCGACATCTGCTCCACCCGGCTGGACTGGTGGACGATGTGACCGACATCGATCTCGGCGCCCTCGGCCTCCACGTGCACAACCTGCTCGGCACCTACGCCGAGCACGCCGGCAACCGCGACGCAAACGCTGTCGCCGCACTGTTCGACTACGCCACAGTGGAATTCGCCGGCACCGCCCTGCGTGGCCGCGACGCCATCAGCGCTCACTACACGGCACTGTTGGCCACCGCACCCCCGAGCCGACACCTGCTCACCAACACCATCATCGACGTCACCGGACCCGATCAGGCTGCCGCCCGCTGCCGTTACTCCCGCTGGTCCATCGACCCCGACGCGACCCTCCTCGCGATCGGCGACTACCGCGCCACCTTCATCCACGACCACAACGAGTGGCGTTTCGCCTCGTTCGCGGTCGCCCGCGCCTGGCAGCTCCCGACTCCCACTTACTCCACCACCAACTGACCGGAGGAACTTCCCATGACCACCCACACCGACAACGCCGTCGTCTTCGCCCCCGGAAACCCGCCGGAAGAGGCGGGCTGGCCCGGACCCGACTACAGCCGCGAGATCGACGGCGACATGCTGATCGAACGCAACGTCGCGGTCCCGATGCGCGACGGCCTCACCCTCCTGGTCGACCTTTACCGCCCGAAGGACGCCACCACCGACCTGCCGACCCTGATCGCCTGGGCGCCCTACGGAAAGCACGGTGCCCTGAACTATGCCGGCTGGCCCGGCCACGACGTCGACCTCGATCAGTTGTCGAAGTACACGGCCTTCGAGACCCCGGACCCCGCGTTCTGGGTCGGCCACGGGTATGCCGTCATCCTGGCCGATGCACGAGGTTCCTGGGGTTCGGAAGGCAACGTCACCATGTTCGGTCCCGAAGAGGTCGACGCCTGCTGCGATCTCGTCGACTGGGCCGGCGAACAGGTCTGGAGCAGCGGCAAGGTCGGCATGGCCGGGGTGTCCTGGTACTCGGTCATCCAGTGGGCGGTGGCCGCTCGCAGGCCCGCGCATCTGGCCGCGATCAACCCGTGGGAGGGATTCTCTGACCAGTACAAGGAGGTCGGCACCCACGGCGGTATCCCCGAAACCCAGTTCACCACCGCGCTGGCCCCGCTGATCGCGAATTCCCACGGCCAGGTCGAAAACGTCCTCGCCAACGCGATGAATCACCCGTTCTACGACGAGTACTGGCAGTCCAAGGCCCCCGACCTGACGGCCATCGAGGTCCCCGCCTACATCGTTGCCAGCTGGTCCGACCACGGCCTGCACACCCGCGGCACCCTCGAAGGGTTCCGCAAGGCCTCCTCACCGCGGAAATGGCTCGAGGTCCACGGCCGCAAGAAGTGGGCCTACTACTACGACCGGGCGAGCCTGGCCCGCCAGGTCGCGTTCTTCGACCACGTGCTCAAGGGTGAAGACACCGAGGTCACCGACTGGCCTCCGGTGCGGCTCGAAATCCGTGACCGCGCCTACACCGGCACGTGGCGCGACGAAACCGAATGGCCACTCGCCCGCACCGACTACACCCCGCTGTACCTCGATGCCACCGAGCGCACCCTGGATGCTGCCCAGGCCCCGACCGCCGCGACCGCCCGCTACGACGCCCGCGAGGGCAGCACGAGTTTCGAGCACACCTTCGACACCGACACCGAGCTGACCGGCTACGCGAAGCTGCGGCTGTGGGTCGAGGCCGAGGGAGCGAGCGATCTGGATTTGTTCGTGGCCCTGCAGAAGATCGACCGGGACGGCAACATCGTGCACTTCCCGTTCTTCTCCACCTTCGACGACGGCAACGTCGCCCTCGGGTGGCTGCGCGCGAGCCGCCGCGAACTCGACCTCGACTCCACCGCCGAACAACCCCGCTACACCCACCAGAGCGACCAGCCCCTCGCGCCCGGGGAGATCGTGCCCGTCGACATCGAGATCTGGCCGGCCGGAACCGTATTCCACGCCGGTGAGTCGCTGCGACTGCTCATTCAGGGCCACGATGTCAACACCTACGCCCAGAGGCTGTTCGCCCAATCACATGCCTTCACCGTCAACGCCGGCACCCACATCATCCACACCGGCGGCGATTACGACTCGCACCTGCTGCTGCCCGTAATCGCGAACTGACCCGACACGCGGGCCAGGTTCGTCCGAGGTTTCGGGATTCGCCGCTACCCCTGCTTGCCGGGTTCACCCCCGATGCGTCGAACCTGCTGATAGTGCACGACGGTTCACCCGCCACGCCGATACCCCGGCAGTCACCGGATCCGGTAGATAGCTACCCTGCCCCGGCTGCAGAATCCACGGATTCCGCAGCACGGCGGCGGCCAACCCACGAATTCGAGTCGCTGGTAGCCCACGCATGCGCAGCGGACGCCGCCGTGCGGTCCGGAAGCGGCTGGATCGTGGCCCGTCGAACGAGGCGATCCGGCTGACGAGCGCCGACAGGAGGTGCAATCCGCGCCGGAATGAAATCGCGGGCCAGTAGGTGAACACAACGTGCACGAATGGGTGAACACCCTGTGAATGAATCGTGGAGCCGATGACGGGAATCGAACCCGCGTATTCAGCTTGGGAACCGCTTGTGCATGTCGAGAGTAGTCGCCGGTAGACGCCCTATTGTGGTGTCTAGCTGCGCAAATGTACTACGACGCTATACAGAGGTTTACAGCGCTACGCATGATCAGCGTGGGCACACAGTGGGCATGAAATCCGCGTTCGACGGGTGTGCGCGGCCGCTAGTGTCCGGAGGGGTCGGACCACTAGCAGCCGCGTTTCCCGTGGCGATCCGCGCAGCGCGGGCGTACCCAATGGCGACGAGGATTTACGCGGAGAAGTGGGTTCGCGGACCAGCCGCATTGACGGCCCTGAGGCCGAGCATGATCTCGAACCGTGTGACCCAATCACCCAGTTCAAGCAATCCCGGCAGTGCGGACAGGAAGAGTGCATTGCCCGCCTTGTCCATCGAACCGATTCGACCGATGACGGGTAGGCCTGCTAGTTCCGCTGTGTCACATGACGCGATGACTGTCCCCAAGAACGGTTCGGTCATCTCGACTGGACCCGAAGCCAACTCGACAATCGCTCCGCCAGTCGGGGCGAATAGTGCGTCTTGCGGGTTCACGGGAGTTGTGTCCGCCGATACTGCAGCGATCATTTCGGAAAGGGCGCCCTCTGCCAGCATCTGGAATCCCCCAAGCATGAGCCCCCCGGACTTGTGCCCTACTCCGAGGTGCTTCTCCATCAATTGCCTGACGTAGAGCCACAGGTCGTTGAGTGACTCCTGCAACTGCTTGCGACTCTGCTCATCTTGTGGAAGGTGGTACGGCCGTCCCTGCTTCGCGTGCATAAGGCCGGAGCGCGCATCGCCGTACATGTTCGTATAGACCCAGTCGACCGGAGAGGCTTCTCCCTTCGGTGCCAGTGACGCAACGGGAACCAAGGTGTTGGCGACTCCCAGTGCAGCCTTAAACCACACGCCCTCGCCCTCGTACCGTCCCTTCGCTGTCGTCTGTCGGGGGCGAATATCGCTCAGCAGCGCCTCGAACGCGAGAAACATGTTTCGATACGAATCGAATAGATACTCTGAGGTACGGGACATTCGAATGAACCGGAATGCGTCATGCTTCGTCGCTGACGGGAGATTCGGGGGGACTACGTTGCCGGCAGCGTCTTTCACAACCACAGTTGCCGAAGAATGCGAAAGAGTCGTCGAGACCGCGTTGGCTCGAACGACGACACCCGCGTCGTCAGCCCACCACACCAGGCAATCGTCTTGAGCATCTCGGATCGCGACGTCACACAGGCCTCGGGCGGACATATAGTCCAGGCCACGATTCGCCGCCGTCAGTGCGGCATCGTAGGTCTCGTTGAAGCTCTGCCCAGCAGACCCGTACGCGACAACCGCACTCACTCCTCTAGTTACTTTCACTGTCCAGCCGTCGAGTTCGATCTCCGCATCTTGAACTGGTCCAGTGCGAAGGACGAACACAGCGCCATTGCGCTCAGTGTTGCTTTGAAGGGTCATTTCAGCGAATCTGCCTACGGTCATCACAGGCACGTTACGGTGTCGCAGGTTATCGTGAGTGCCGTCCGGCCGCGCGGAGATCTTGGCCGTACAGCACGTCGATGGCCTTGTGTGCACGGTGCAGGAATTCACCCCTAGTGGTTTGAAGGCGCGGGGCCGATATGCGCTGTCCCCGCCCGACTGTCGGCCAACGGGATGGCGAGCTTCCTGAATCTGGTGGCATACCCGCTCCGAGCGCGGCGAGCTAGCTGTTCACGGCAACTGTAGACGGTCCGGGTCGGACTGCTCGCGGGGTCGACCTTGCCTGGCGGAGTCGATCCTGCCGCTGTCGGTCAGTATTCAGCCCTAATGGGGTCGATCGCCATTCGGCAGGGTGTGACGCCGCGCGGAGGGTCACCGGGCGGCGCGCAGTCGCTGGCAGGCCGTGACGACGTCCCGGCCGCCCTTGCCGATCGTCTGATAGTCGGTCCACGCGCGGGCGATCGGTGCGGGCGGATCGGTTGGCAGACCGGCCCGGCGGGCGGCGTGTTCGAAGCGTTCGGCGCGGATCGCGTACAGGGTCCGCAGTGGCTCGACGTCGCGAACCAGGTTCGATGCGGACCGCTCGACGTCGGTAGTCCAGGCGTCGACGGCGGCCCGGTAGGCGTCGGCAGCCCGGCCGCTGGATTCGACGACCTGGCGGGCGGCGTCGAGCGTGGCCGGTAGCTTCGCGGGTCCCAGCGGCGGGGCGGCGGGTTGGCGGCGCAGTTTGCGGTCGATCCGGGCGGCGCGGGACAGGATCGCGGCCAGGGCGCGGCGTTCGTCGGCCGGCATCGTCGTCATATCTGCCGGGGCGATCGTCGGGCGGGATAGGCCAACGTGACGCAGCAGATCCATCAGACGCGGCCCGTCATGGACGGGCCCGGCCGCGTCGTGCATGGACCGGCGGGCGGCAGCGA
The DNA here is from genome assembly GCF_042674125.1 of Rhodococcus sp. NPDC056960. Taxonomy (NCBI): domain Bacteria; kingdom Bacillati; phylum Actinomycetota; class Actinomycetes; order Mycobacteriales; family Nocardiaceae; genus Rhodococcus; species Rhodococcus sp. NPDC056960. The sequence continues at coordinate 37,040 of NZ_JBHURF010000038.1, forward strand.
TCGTGGCGTTCCCTGGCGGTCGCGCGGCGATCGTGGCGAACGCGTCGACGGCGGCCCGGTCGGTCGTGAGTTGGCCGGTGGCGGCGTCGAGTGCCGCCGTGAGGGTGGCAGCGATCTGGGATGCGGACCAATTCGCGCGGATCGGGTACAGGGCGGCGTGCCAATCATTCATCGCTGTTGTTCCTGTCTTCTCGGCGGATTGTTGTCGGTGGCGTGTGGTACCGATCGCGGTATGACGACCAGGGGCGGCGGAACACCTCGACGTAGTGCGGCGGACCCGGTTCGGCGTGGTCCGGGCGGCCGGAACCGGAACGTCGACATTGCGAACAACTACGACCCGAAGATCGATGCGGCCGGGCCGCAGCGCGTGCTGCGGCCCGGCCGGCGCCGGAACAGGCGGCGATCCTGGCCGCGAAGCGCCGACACTGGGATCGAATCTCTCGCCGCCTGAGGCCGATTGTCCTGGCGGAGTACGGCGAACTGTGCTGGTTGTGCAAGCGTGCGCCGGGAGTGACGATCGACCACGTCACGCCCCTGTCGAAGGGCGGCGCGGTCGACGATTTGGCGAATCTGCGGCCTTGTTGCTCGAATTGCAGCTACCGACGCGGCGACATGGACGCCGATAGGTTCCGGGCGATCCTCCTTGCCGAACGTCCGAAGGTCACACCGTCCCGAAACTGGTTCGGATAGCGCGGTTCCAGTGACCCATCTCCATATCCATCGGTTGTCATCAAATCGTTTGTGTGTCAGTGCATTTTGTTGGATAGACCCCGGATTTTGACCCCCCTTGTGGAGTATTCCCCGGGAAAATTTAGATCGGCGGCGCGGGGCCGACTGTCTGCCTGTGTCAAAAAGATAGCCGCAGGTCAGAGCGCTGTTCGATCCGTTGGATGTTGTTGTGTCAGTCGACTATTCGTTCCATCGTTCCATATTTGAATCTAATTGCACAACAGTGTGGTTCGGCATCACTTGTCGTGCTCGGCAGGTATGCGCAGACGGGGCGCGCGGCGACGTGCGAAGTCGTCGAGTTCGGGTGGCCGATCACCAGCAATCACCCCGCCTGGGAGGTCGGCCGGCCGCGCACGACGGGCACGACGCCCCTCACAGCGACAACCGGCGTTCGTTGCCTGCGGCCCCAGAATCGGCCCTCGGGTCGCGGTCATCGCCGGAACGGACATCGGCGACGAATCCCGTTAGGGGATCGCCATTTTCGTCGAGCGTGGCCGGATTGGGCACCAGGACACATTGCCTGAGTAATCGCCAGTTCTTCGCCTGCCACCTACGCAGGCGCGGATCGGGCGGCGCATCGCCACCGATGCCGACCATCGCCCCGGAGTTGTTCACGGTCGCTTGGCCGGGACCGGTCGAACCCGGCCCGGACGTAACCACACCCCCCGAATGGGTGTACCTACGCGCGGGGAGATTTGTGCGGTTTTCGCTGGTCAGAGTTTTGAGTGTCCGCCGCTTATGGCGGACAATCGTCCGCCACGTCTGGCGGATACCTGCACCCGTCGGGAACCGGGTTCGACGCCTGTATACGGCTGTTCTGGGCTACGCGGACACGGGCAAGTTCCGCCTTGTGTTCGGTGTCGTCGACGGGTCGCGTCCCGGACGGGCGGGGCGGGTGCCGACGCGTCCCGGTGCGGGTGTCGGCGTCGTCGCGGCGGTGTCGTTGGCGAAGCCATGCCGCTCTCTGTGTCAGGAACGCGTCGGCGTCTTCGCGGTAGCCGTTCCCGACTATCGCCGCGTACATGCGACCAGGGGACGACCACACCGCGCGTTCGCCGGCCGTCATGTCGGGCAGCAACCGGCGGACGGCGGTATTCCGGTTCGCGACACCCGCGCGGGACACGGCGAATCGGCGTTCGACGCCGGGCCGGCCGTGGGGCGTGTTGTGCGCAAGTACGAACGCGTGGGCGGTGCGGCCGTCGAGCACGCCTAACCGGGTGAGTTCAGCGATCGCCCGTTCGGCCACGCGTCGCGACTGGTGGCCAGCCGCTCGGCAGGCGTCGTCGGTCGTCGCGGTGATGCTGTCGACCGACAATGCGACCAACACGGCCCCAGTGCCGGCTTCGACGTTGCCGGGATTGGCAGCCAGCAGGAACGCGTGCAACACGGGCGCACCTACCGCACGCCGAATCCACCTGTTGAGGTGCACGGCGTCGAGCCGACGCGGCAGCAGATCCACCAACCGCCGCACGGTCGCGTGATAGTCGGCGTCGAGCTTCTACGGTCGGCGGCCGTCCACCGCCTCGGCCGGGTCATGACCGGCCGTCACGGGTAGCTGTGTCGACGTGGTGGAAGGCGTAGAGCCGCGATCGTTCCCGATGCCATTTCAGTTGGCCCCTTTCGTCCAAGCCTGGGCGCGGGCGTCGCGTTCCGGATTGCGGGTGCCCTTCTTCCGGGTGGCGTGGTTGGCCGGGTCGCGCGGGTGCACGGTCGTCCCCTCGGACGTGTCGACCGGAATCATCATTGCTTCGATATCCGACAATCGAATGCGATTAGTATTGCGGCCATTAACAATTCGATAGATCGTGAGGTTGCCGGTCAAGGCGAGTTTGTGCAGTGTCGCGCGCGTGATGTTCAGGTACTCGCAGGCTTCCGCGATCGTCAGCCAGCGATCGGCGATCAGACGCGGGTCGATGGGTTCGGTCGTTGCTGGGTCGATGGTCGGTGCGGTCATCGGTTGTAGTTGTCCGGGCGGATCAGCGAGCCGACAGGGCGAACGTGGGCGGCGCGGCTGGGGCCTGGGTGAGCGAACCATCGGCGGATCGTCGGCAGGTCGAGGCGGCCGACGTCGAGGGCGGCAAGGTGGATCGTGCCGCCGGTCGGATCGGTCAGGTCGACGTCGGCCCACCGGGACAGTTGGTATTCGTACAAGTCGCGGGTTCGTGGGGACAGGTCGCGTGTGGCGATCCACTCGCGCGCGTATCGGCCGAACGTGATCGAGGCGGCGGCCGGATCGACCCACCGGCCGCGCAGCATGGCGGCGCGGGTGTCCGACAGCCAGTCGTCGGCGGCGCGGCGGGTGTCGAAGGTGTGCGGTGCGGCGTGTCGGGAACCGTCCGGCGTCGAGTAGCGCGCTTGCCACTTGCCGGACAGCAGGCGGCGAAGGGAACCGAACGAACGGGGCGTCGTGTGGGCATGGAATCGGGATCTTTCCGGTCGGCGTGGGCACATAGTGGGCACGGCGACGCATTCGCGACGTGCCTTGTACCCGCTGCCGTAACGTCGACCCCGCATGAAATGCGGTGTGACCAGCGGTGTTCCGTGAGAGCCGATGACGGGAATCGAACCCGCGTATTCAGCTTGGGAAGCTGATGTTCTGCCATTGAACTACATCGGCGCGCACGATATTGGGCGCCCGTAGGCAGGCCCAACACCCTGCGGCGGAAACAGTATCAGATGGTGATCCGGACTACCCGGGCACACGCCCGGAGTGTCATACGAGGGGTTTGCCAGTCCGCATTCTGCGTCGCAGATCGCGCATCAGCAGGATGTAGGGGAGTTCGCGGATGGTGACGGGGATGCGTCGGCTGACGGCGCCGATGGTGCTCATCGTCCGGTCGAAGCGCCGTTGATCCTTGTCGGTCCAGGTGAGGTGCATCTGGTCGCGGAACAGGGGTGGGAGGAATCCGGTGGTGAAGAACAGGTTGAGGCGGCCGAAGAGGCGGGACACGACGGCGGGCATGAACTCGACCTTCGCGACGGATAGGAGGTACTCGCGAATGGTGTCGTCGATCGACACGTCGGCGAGCGACTTCTCCCAGTATTCGTCGAAGGCGGCCCGGTTCTCGGGCCACATTTCCTTGGGTACCTGCAACGTGGTGCCGAAGGTGGCCCCCTGCTGGTAGAAGTATTCGCTCTCGGTGGCGGTGAGTTCGCCGTGCATGGCGCGGTGGACGTCTTCGAACCCGCGGTAGATGCAGGCGGCGACCCACAGCTGCAGTTCGGGGTCGAACGCGTCGTACTGCACGGGGCTGTCGGGCCCCGAATTCACCTTGGCGTGGGCGCGGTTGACGCCGTTGCGGAACTGGGCCTTCTCTTCCTCGGTGCCGCGTGCCGCGACGACGAGGTAGGTGAGGGTGGTCCGGGTTCGTTTGATCGGGTGCCGAAAGATCTGTCCGCTTTCGACGCGGCTTTCCACGACGCCGTATCCGACGGCGGGGTGGGAGAGCTGCATGATCACGTTTGCTGCGCCGGCGAGCAGGCCGGCGCCGTCCATGACCAGATCGAGTCGGTCCGGCACCTCGAGTGATGTCGACATGTGCACTCCTGTCGCAAGCGGTGAATTCCCTATCTGAATACGACCGTACTCACATATATGTGAGGAGTCCAGAGTCAAGTGCGAAGATGTTTCCATGGCAATCGCGTCGGACAGGGTTTACGGCGGCCAAGAGGGTGACCAGCGTCGATCGGAACGACGCGGCCAGCTCATCGAGGCCGGACTCGACCTGCTCGGCAGCGCGGACGGCGACCACGCCCTGACCGTGCGCGGAGTCTGCAAGCAGGCCGGACTGGCCACCCGCTACTTCTACGAGAGCTTCCCCGACCGCGACGCGCTGACCGTGGCCGTCTACGACCACGTCGTGGAACGCATCGCCACCAGCACCCTGGACGCCGTGACGAACGCCGGGCCGGGGGAGCGCGAGATCGTCCGGGCGGGGGTCCGCAACATCGTGCGGGAAGTCGCCGAGGATCCACGGCACGGCCGGCTCATGTTCTCGGTGGCGCAGTCGAGCGCGGTGCTGGCGCAGCGTCGCCTGGACAGTTCGCGGCTGTTCGCCGGCCTGGTCACGAAGCAGACGGTCGGGTATTACGAGGTGGCGGAGAGCCCGCGCCTCGACCTGGCCGCGCACTTCATGGTCGGCGGCCTCGCGGAGACCCTGACGGCGTGGTTGAACGGGACCGTGACCCTCCCCGAGGACGAGCTCGTGGACATCTGCACGGAACTGCTGCTCTCGATGGCCATCCACACCCGTTAACCTCTACGTGTGCTCCTCTCCGATCGCGATCTCCGTGCCGAAATTTCCTCTGGACGTCTGGGCATCGACCCGTTCGACGATTCGATGGTCCAGCCCTCGAGCGTGGATGTGCGCCTCGACAGCCTGTTCCGGGTGTTCAACAACACCCGCTACACGCACATCGACCCAGCTCAGCGGCAGGATGAGCTGACGACGCTGGTCGAGCCGGCGGAGGGGGAGCCGTTCGTTCTGCACCCCGGCGAGTTCGTTCTCGGGTCCACGCTGGAAGTGTGTTCGCTGCCCGACGACCTGGCCGGACGCCTCGAGGGCAAGTCCTCGCTGGGCCGCCTCGGTCTGCTGACGCACTCGACGGCCGGGTTCATCGACCCCGGTTTCAACGGGCACATCACCCTCGAACTCTCCAACGTCGCGAACCTGCCCATCACGCTCTGGCCGGGCATGAAGATCGGGCAGCTGTGCCTGCTGCGCCTGTCGAGCGCGGCGGAGCACCCGTACGGCAGCTCGGCCGTCGGGTCCAAGTACCAGGGCCAGCGCGGTCCGACGCCGTCGAAGGCCTACCTCAACTTCGCGCAGCGCTGAGCCCGCGCGGGCGGCCACATCGGTGCAAACCGAGTGGTCCGCTACTCGTGTGCATTGCGGCGCGGAAGAGAAGACTGGGATTCGAAGCCGCCCTCTCCTGGGCGTTCGATCCCGGAGGCCGCCATGAAAGACGTAGTCGTGTTGTTGCCGGGCATCGGCGGGTCGGTGCTCGCCCGCGACGGCAAGGACGTGTGGGCGCCGACGCCGGGTGCCGCGCTGGCGGGCGTGCTGTCGCTGGGCGGGAACATCAAGCGTCTGCGCCTCGACGGAGACGATCCCGACGTCGACGACCTCGGTGACGGCGTCGTCGCCACCCGCCTGGTCCCCGACTTTCATCTGGTCCCGGGGCTGGACTGGAAGATCGACGGGTACACGAAGTTCCGCAACGACGTCATTCGGCGGTTCGGGGTGGTTCCCGGCGACAACTATTTCGAGTTCCCGTACGACTGGCGACGCGACAACCGGGTGGCGGCACGCGCCCTGGCCCGGCGGACCCACGAGTGGCTGGCGCGGTGGCGCGAGAAGTCGGGCAACGCGGACGCGAAACTCGTCCTGGTGTGCCATTCGATGGGCGGGATCGTCGCTCGCCTCTTCCTCGAACTGCTGGACGGCCGGCGCGACACCCGCACCCTCGTCACATTCGGCACCCCGTACTCGGGGTCGGTCAACGCGCTCGAATTCCTGGTCAACGGGTTCCGCAAGGGCTGGGGTCCGTTCACCGTCGACCTCGGCGCACTGATCCGCTCGTTCACCTCCGCCTACCAGTTGCTGCCGTCGTATCGGTGCATGGCGGGTGACGACGGGGCGTGGCTCGCACTCGACGACGACACACTCGACTGGTCGGGGACCGGTCTCGATGCCGACCGGATGGCTGCGGCGGTGCGCCTGCACCGGGATCTGCGCGAGACGATCAACGACCGGCTGAAGTCGGGCGACGACGGCTACGACATCCGCCCGGTGATCGGCGATTTCCAGCCCACCAAATGGGCCGCCCGGCTGGCCGGGAACCGGGTCGAGACGCTCACCGTGCGCGGACCGGGGGAGAGCGGCGGCGACGGCACCGTGCCGAAACTGTCGTCGATCCCGCACGAACTCATGACGGGATGGAAGAACGCGGCCTTCTTCAGCCAGAAACACGCTTCCCTGCAGAACGACGACCCGGTGATCGACCACGTCGGCGGCATCCTGACCACCGCAGTGCTCGCGCCCCCGAACGTGTTTCCGGCAGTGAGCGAATCGGTCGCGTTGGACGTCGACGACGTCACGACCGCCGAGCCGCTGGTGATCCGCGCCCGCACCGACGCCGAAGGGGCGCGGCTCGCCGCGACGGTCGAGCCCGTCGCGGGCGGCCCCGTCACGCAGCACCCTTTGGCGACCACGGTCGATGGCTGGCAGCAGACCAGTCTCGACGGGCTCACCGCCCAGGACTACCGGATCACCGTCCGCGCCCCGGGGGTGCACCCGGTCACGGACGTCGCGAGTGTGGTCGACCTCGACGAGATCGCCCGGTCGGTCGACGTCTAGAGGAGCGCGGAGACATGAGACCGCAGGCCGTACCCGGATTCGAGGAACTGGAGATCAGCGTGCTGCGGGCAGGCGACCACGTCTGGCTCTCGGCGCAGTCGCGGATGGGATCGGTGTTCGCGGTGCGGCGATCGATCCCGGAATGGAAACTGCCGAACGACGTCACCGGAAAGTCGATCGACGCGCCGTCCGACTGGCTGACCGACACGGTCCGGCATGCGCGCACCGACGCGGCCTCCCCGGCGCTCGACGTCGGAAAGGTGTTGACGGACCTCGTGTTCGGGGTCCCCGAGATCGTCACGCTGCTGCAGCAGAGCCGGGGGATCGCGCAGACGTCGGGAACGAGGCTGCTGCTGCGGGTTCTCGCCGCGCCGCAGGACGTGTGCGCGTGGCCGTGGGAGTTGCTGCTCGATCCGCAGCGACCCGACCGGTTCCTCGCGATGGCCCGCGACGTCCACGTGGTGCGGTCCGGGCGGTCCCGCACGTACCCGATTCGGCAGGCCCCGATCGAGCCGCCGCTCAATCTTCTGCTGGTGATGTCGAGCCCCCTGCGGGCGGGTCCCGAGGATTCCGAGGCCCCGTTCGACCTGTACGCGGAGAAACGCAGTCTGTTGTCGGAACTGCAGCCGCTGATCGCCCGCGGTCTGCTGCGGGTGGTGGTCGAGGACCGTCCGTCGGTCGAACGGCTCCGCAGTCGAATGGCCACGCAGCGGCGCGGTTTTCATCTCTTCCACTACCTGGGTCACGCCAATCCGGACGGGCTCAAGCTCGAGCGCCGCAACGGCCGCGGCAGGCTGCTGCCCAGCCAGGAATTCGCGTTGCTGCTGCAGCAACTGCCGGACCTGCGGTTGGCGGTGTTCGCGGGCTGCGAGACGGCGCGCGCGCCGGCGGGCGTCGTCGACGACGACCCGTGGCCGGGACCGCTGTCGTCCGCGGACATCTGCGTGCGGGACGCCTGCCCGATGGTGATCGGGATGCAGGCAGTGCTGCCGTTCCGGACGGAGCGGCTGCTGACACGGTTCTTCTACCAGGCGCTGACCGCAGGCCAACCCGTGGCCGAGGCGTTGCGGCTGGCACGGCTGGCGGTCAACGGGGACGAGAACAGCGGCGAACCCCTTCTCGACTGGGCGGTGCCGTGCCTGTTCGTCGGCGGCAGTGAGCCCGGCGCGATCATCGACCCCGAGGCGAAGGCGCGACCGGAGCCCGCCCCGCGCCGGAACGAACTGCGACTCGGGATCCGTCAGGGCGAACTCCGCTTCATCTCCCGGCTCGCGGAACTGCGCGAAGGAGTCGATGTGCTGTCGGGGCAGACGTCCGCGCGACTGCTCCACGTCGTCGGGATGCCGTCCACGGGAAAGACGGCCCTCCTCGACCGGATTCTCGAAGAACTCGACCCGCGAATCGCGCTTCTGTTCATCAGTGCCAAACGTCTTCTCGCGGAGCCCGATCCGATGCGCGAGTTCGCCCACCTGGTCGCCGAACTGATAGGCGACGCCGGGGTTCGCACCGTGCGGGAAGGCAGATTCAGCGCCGGCGACTGGTGGGAGCGACTGCTCGGCGACCTCACCGAAGTCCCCGCCGCGATCGTGATCGACGACGGCGACCTGCTCCTCGCCGACACCCCGGGCGCCGCCGACCTGCTCACCGCGCTGATCCTCCTGACCGAGCGTCGCGGGTGTGCGCGGCTGGCAGTCGCGACCACCGGGGACCTCGTCGAACTGACGGCGTCGCTCCGGCCCTCGGAGGTGCGGACGATCCGTCTGGACGCGTTGTCGTGGCCGGAAGTGTGGCAATGGATCCGGCGCAACCTGCCGGCGCTGACCCGCTACCCGGAGAAGGACCTCTCCCTGCTCTACACCGATGTCCGGCACCTGGAACTGTGGGAGCAGTTGGCGGATCTCGCCTCCCAGAACGGGACCTTCGACCCGCAGGATCTGCCGAACCTCGTCCGGCAACTCGGCGTCGGCACCGCGAAACCCCCGGAGCCGGACACCGGATCCGACTTCTTCGGGGCCGAGACCGCGGTGTCGGCGGTGGCCGAGCCGGAACCCGCTCCGGTGCGGCGCGCGTTGCGGTTGGCGGTGGCAGGCCCGTTCACGATCGGCAGGCGCGAGGAGATCGCCGTCGCGGTCACCCAGTGCGCCATCGAGCACGGGGTTCCGGGACGGGTGGTCGCCGGCGAGACGGGCGAGGGGGAATCGGCTCTGGCCGAACTGCTTCCACAGGAGCTGGTGTTCGCGGACGGTGTCCCCGCGGAGCGCGACGTCTGCCGGTGGATGGAGGACGCCGCCGCGGCCGATGCCGACATCCTGGTGTTCGACTACGGCAACGCGGTGCCCTCGGACGAGCAGAACGCGGTGATCGCCCGCCTGGTCGGGGACGGCAGACTGGTAATCGCGTCGGGCGATCACTCCGACGAGCCCGTCTATCCCGCCTGGACCGCGGACGCGTTCGCGGTCGGCGCGATCGAGGACGACGGCACACTCACTCACGAAACCCCGTACTTCGCCGACCTCGGGAAACCGGACGTCTACGCGCCGCGGACGATCACCGGGACGACCTGCGACCGACTCGTCGACCGACCGGAGATGGAGGGCACGACGTTCGCCGCGCTGTACGTGGCCGTCGCGGCAATGCTGGTGTGGGCGACCGACCGCGATCTGTCCGCGCGTGAGGTCCGGGAACTGCTGGTCGAGACGGCGGCGCGGATACCGGCGGGGGGCGGCGACACCGCGCGGAAACTCGACGTCGACGCGGCACTGGACCGCGCACGGCGCACGGTCATCGTCGGCGCGATCGGATCGGACGCGCTCGAACTCGGGCAGCTCCTCGCGGAGACCCCGATCCGCCCGGAACTGGCGGTCCCGATCCTCGACGACCTCGTCGCGGACGGCACCCGAATCCGGCGGGTCGTCCGCAACGGTGTCGAGCAATACGAATGCGTCGACGACGACGCCGGCCCGAGAAACGAGTAGCCGACTACGCATGACCGCGACGCCCGCGTCGACGAGGCTCGTTGCCACACCACACAGCGGCCGACTACGTGAGGACAGCGTCATGACCATCGTCGACAGCATCGGAGACGGGCAGTCGCAGCGCGACATGCGCGCCGGAACGTTCGAGGCGGAGCGGCAACGGCAGCACGACGCGGCGGAACTGCGTGCCCGCGAACGGGCACCGGAGCGCGGCGAGCACGTGGACGCGCTCATCGGACCCGGCGGCATTGCCGCGGCCGACACTCCCGAACGGATCGCCAAACGGGTGGACCGACTCGGCCGCTACTACGCGTCGGGGGAGTGGGCGGCCGACGCGATCCCGGATCAGCTTCTCGAGAAGATCGTAGGCACAGCGGATTACGTCGGTGCCCGGTACCTCGAGGCCGGCGTCGCCGCGGCCCGGTCCGTCGGACGCGTGAACATCCGCGACGCACGCGGCGTCCTGCAGGGGTACGGCACGGGTTTCCTCGTCTCGCCGACGCTGCTGCTGACCAACCATCACGTACTGCCGGACGCGGGCACCGCCCGAAGCAGCGCCATCGAGTTCGACTACCAGGACGGTGTGGACGGCACACCGCGTCCCGTGCAGATGTTTCCCCTCGACCCGGCCCGGTTCTATCTCGCCGACCGGGAACGCGACTTCGCCCTCGTCGCGGTCGGTGCCGAGCCCGGGACACTCGCCCGATTCGGGTTCACCCCGCTGATCCAGGCGGAAGGCAAGGCCATCATCGGTGAATTCGTCACCATCGTGCAGCATCCCCGCGGCGAGAAGAAGCAGGTCGCCCTGCGCGAGAACCGCATCGTCGACATTCCGGAAAAATTTCTGCACTACTCGGCGGACACGGAACCCGGATCCTCGGGATCACCGGTGTTCAATGACCAGTGGGAGGTGGTCGCGTTGCATCATGCGAGTGTGCGGGCGCCGCAGCACACCGAGTTCGGCGGGTTCCTCAACGAGGGGGTACGCATCAGCCGGATCCTCGAATTCGTGCGGGCCCAGAACCTGCCACCGCACTCGCGCGGCCTCGTCGACGAACTCCGCACCGCCGAGCGGACCGAACCGACTTCCCCGCCGGAGGCCGCACGCGACCGGGAAGTGACGGTGCGGGTGCCGCTCGAGATCACGGTGCGCCTCGGATCCATCGAGTCCGTTGCGGCCGCGCAACCCGCTGCGCCCGAGGCGATCTCGATCGATCCGGACTACGGAACCCGAACTGGGTACGACGCGAACTTCCTGCGGGTGCCGCTGCCGCTTCCGCGGCCCGGGGTGCCGGCGGTGGCGTCGCCGGAGCTGAAATATCACCACTTCAGCGTCGTGATGCACCGTGAGCGGGCGCTTGCGTTGTTCACCGCCGTGAACATCGACGGCACCCAGTCGCAGAGCCCGAGGCGCGACAGCGACCGGTGGATTCTCGACCCACGGCTTCCGGCCGATCAGCAGACCGGCGAGGAGGTGTACCGGGACAACCCCCTCGACCGCGGGCACCTCGTGCGCCGTCTCGACCCGGCATGGGGTCCGCTTGCCAAGGCCGCGAACGACGACACGTTCCACTTCACGAACTGCACCCCGCAGCACCACAGTTTCAACGCCGGGCAGACACTGTGGCTGGGGCTCGAGGACTACGTCCTGAAGAACGCGGACACCGCCGATCTCGCCGTCAGCGTCGTCACCGGTCCCGTGCTGGCGCCGGACGACCCGGTGTACCGCGGGGTGTCGTTGCCGCGGCAATTCTGGAAGGCGGTGGCCATGGTGAAGCAGGACGGCACACTGTCGGTCACCGGCTATCTGCTCAGCCAGGCCGCGCTGCTCGACGAATTCGCCGCGGGCGAGGAGGAGTTCTCCTACGGCGCCTACCGCACGTTCCAGGTTCCCGTCCGGCGAATCGCCCAGCTGACCGGTCTGGACCTGGGCCCGTACGTCGCGGCCGATCCACTCGAACGGATCGAGGCGAGCAGCCTGCCCCGCGAACTCGTTCGTCCCCAGGACCTCGTTCTCTGACGCCGGAAAGGACCCACGTCATCATGAGCAGCACTGAACCACTGTTCGAACCGCCCACTCGCCGCACGTGCGGCACGATGGACGTGCACCGCCGGCTGCTGACGGAGTCGGAGTCGTATCGGATCGCCCGGTCGGAGATCGAGAACCAGACCATCGAACTGGAAGCGTTGCAATCGATCTCCGACCGCGGGGTGGCCCGGATTCCGGTGGTCGTGCACGTCGTGTCGAACACCGCGGCGCAGAACATTTCCGACGCGCAGATCGAGAGCCAGATCGCGGTGCTCAACAAGGACTTCCGCGCCGCCAACGACGACGTGGACACCGTCCCGGACGTCTTCGCGTATCTGGTCGGTGACGCCGCAGTCGAGTTCTTCCTCGCCGACACCGACCCGTCCGGACGTCTCACCAGCGGAATAACCCGCACCACAACCGAAGTCGCCGCATTCGACCAGAGTGACGGCGTCAAGTCCGCGGCCCGCGGCGGCGCCGATCCGTGGCCGACGCAGCGCTATCTGAACATCTGGGTGTGCGCGCTCGGCGGCGGACTGCTCGGGTACGCGCAGTTCCCGGGCGGCCCGGTCGACACGGACGGCGTCGTGATCACCTACACCGCGTTCGGGACGACGGGCACCGCACGGGCCCCGTTCGACCTCGGGCGCACCGCGACCCACGAGATCGGCCACTACCTGAACCTCTTCCACATCTGGGGTGACGACGGCACCGGCTGCCGCGGCTCCGACGAGGTGGCCGACACGCCCAACCAGGGCGGGCAGAACGTCGGGATGCCGCGATTCCCGCACGTCAGCTGCGGAAACGGTCCGCACGGCGACCTGTTCATGGACTACATGGATTACACGGACGACGCGGGGATGGTGATGTTCACCAAGGGGCAGGGCGCCCGGATGGGTGCCTGCCTCGACGGGGTCCGGAAAGCGTTGTGGACCGGGCGGGCCCCGAGTCCGGCATCGTCCGCCGCGCTTGACGGCCGCTGGGGGCATTCGTTCGAGGAAGACCACGACGGGCTCCGCGTGTACCGGCCGGCGGGATTCGACTTCCCGCGGGCACGGGGCCGCGGCGGTATCGAATTCCGGCCGGACGGCTCCTTCGTCGACTGGACGATCGGCCGGGGAGACGCCGGTGAACCACGAGAGGGCACGTGGGTGTCGGCGGACGACGACGGGAGTCTCGAGGTGACCACGGCGGCCGGGGAATCGCGCATCGTTCGCGTAGTGCGGCTCGACGGCGACCGGCTGGAATTGGACCTCGGCGACGCCTCTCGGCCCTAGCGGTGGGAGGTACCTGCGGAGATATAATTCTCGGAGCTGGTATTTCACACTCAGTGACGCGGTTCCGCCGTACTCGGGGAGACGGATTGTCGCGCCCCGAAAGGAATTCCGATGTCTACTCGACAACTGGTGGGTCGGCTGGGAGCAGTGATCGCCGTCGCCGGCGCACTGTCGTTCGCAGTGCCCTCGGCAGTCTCCGCAGCACCGTTCATTCCCGGTTCGATGTCGACGTGCGCCCCCGGCGCGTGGCTGACGTTCAACGCGGAGCGGGTCGCACCCGACCGCATCCGGTACACCACCGCGGCGCCCCTCGCGCAGTGGAACGGCGCCGTCGTACAGTTCACGAACCTCACCACCGGGTTCCGGGGTGTCGCGTTCGTCAACGACCCGGTACCGGCCGCCGTCGGGTTCGGGCCGGTGCTGAGCGAGGTCGCCGGACTGCTCCCGTGCTTCGTGACGTCGGGCGTCACCATGTCGTGACGGTCAGCTGGGGTCGGATCCCCTGATGGCCGCGAACCACACCGCGACGACGGCCGCCACGCACGTCGCTCCGGCGAACGCGGTGAATCCGCCGCCCGCGACGTACACCCACAGTGCGCCGGCGAACGGCGCCACGACCGCGAACTGTGCGTCGAGGACGATTCGCTGCAGCGGCCGGGCGGCGTTCCGGGCACGCACGGGACCGTCCGGGTCCGGCCGCGACGGGTTGTCGATCAGCCGGCCGACCGGCTCCGACCGACGTGTACGGCCCGACGGGAGGAGCCGTCGCCCGTTCCAGGTCACGACGCTGCGCCTGCCGGCGTCGCGCACCGTCGCCGCCGTCGGCGTCGGCATCGTGACCAGGGCCGGATCGAAGAACACGGGAATCCACCGCGGTCTCGGTTTCTCGTCGATCTCGATCCAGGACCTGCTGGTCAGCCGGTGCTGCTGGCGGACCCGGTGCACGATGACGGGTCGACCCGGCTCCGATCCCGTCCGCGTGGCCGCGAACCAGGTGTAACCGGTGACGGCGAGCACCGCCGCCGCCACGACGACCAGAGCGCTGAGCTGATCGGCGTCCGCGAACGGCATGAACGCGGCGCACACCAGCACGGCGCACACGCCGGCGACCATGGGGTAGCGCACGGCCACGGGACTACTGATTCAGGAACCCGATCGTGGTGTAGTCGTACGACGCGAGACCGGGCGCGCCGAAGTTCGCCAGGTTGTCGCGCACCGCGACATTGCCGGGCGCCTGCATCAGCGGCAGCGAGAATCCCTCCTCGAACACCGCGGTGTCTACCTCGTTGGCCAGTTCGATCGCCTTCTGCGGATCGAGTTCCGAGATGGTTTGCTCGATCAGAGCGTTCAACTCGGGCGATCCGATCCGGCCGTAGTTGCCCTGCAGATCGTCCGGGTTGTACGCGTAGATCTGCGGCAGGCCGCTGAGCGGGAACGGATCACCCACCCAGGAGAACTGGGCGACGTCGAAGTCGCCGGGCTGGATGACGTCGGTGAAGAATCCGTTGCCGCCGCGGGTGTCGATGTTCAGTTTCACACCGATCTGGGCGAGGTTCTGCTGCACGATCTGCGCGATCTGCACCCAGGTGGTCGACTGGTACATCACGTCGCGGATCTCGAGCCTGCGCCCGTCCTTCTCGCGGAACTCGCCGTTGAGTTTCCACCCGAGTTCGTCGAGCCGCCGCGCGGCCTCCTCGGGGTCGTAGGCGACCGATTCGCTGTTGTCCTGATAGCCCTGCTGACCGTCGAGGTACACGTGATTGTTCAGCGGCTGGGGATCGTCGACCAGTCCGTTCTGGATCGCGGTCGCGATGCCCTGCCGGTCGATACCCTTCGAGACCGCCACCCGCAGTTCCGGATCGGCGAGGATCGAGCCCTCCGCTCCGTTGAACGTGATGTGCGAGAACTGGTTTCCGGGTGCCCGGCGGATCGCGATGCCGGCCGAGCCCTGCGCCGTCTTCACCTCGTCGATCGTGGCCAGCCCCGACGCGTCGATCTCGTTGTTCTGCAACGCCGGAATGCGGGCCGAGTCGTCGAGAACGCTGTAGGTGATGGTGTCGAGTTTCGGTGTGTCACCCCACCACGCGGGATTGCGGCCCAGCGTGATCCGGTTCTGCGCCTTGTCGGTCGACTCGATGCGGAACGGGCCCGAGGTCAGGGGGATTCCGTCGCGCAGACTCGCGTTGAAAGCCTCGGGCGTCGCGGTCACCGACTTCGGGTAGAGCATCGAATTGCCCGCGAACTGGCCCCGCCATTCGGCGTACGGCTCGGCGAACGTGATCACCGCCTGCCGGTCGTCGACGCCGCGCTCGACCCGATCGACCCGCTCGAACCCGGACGTGTTCGCGATCAGATATTCCTTGTTCTTACCGTTCAGCGCCGCGGCCTGAGATTGGATGTCCGCCCACGTGATCGGGGTGCCGTCCGACCACACCGCCTTCGGGTTGATCGTGTACGTGACCTGCTGAGGGTCGGTGCCGGTGAGCGCGACGTCGGTGAAGTAGTCGTGGTTCACCGACAGGGCTCCGGCCGCGTCGGTGCTGAATGCGCGCGGCATCATCGGCTTGAGGAGGCCGGCGATCTCGGAGTCGTTGCCGTCGTTGGACAGGGCGTTGAAGTTGGCGGGGAACGACGACAACGCCAGCCGCAGATTGCCGCCGTCGCGTATCTCGCTCGGATCGTGCGGATTGATGTCGTTGGTGCTGCCGATCGAGCCGGATCCGGCGTCGACACCACCGTTGTCCGAACCCCCGCAGCCGCTGACGATCAGGCCGACGGCCAGGACCGATACCGCGAGGCGGGTGCGCACCGAACGAATCCTCATGGCGATGGCCCTCCTCGACGTTCGCTGACCCTGGTGTGTCAAAAACCCTAGTGTGCCAAAAACGTCGGATCCGGAACGGGAATTGCCTCGAGCAGTGCCCGGGTGTACTCGTGCTGCGGGTCCGCGAAGATCGCCTCCGCAGGCCCCGACTCGACGATCCTGCCCTGGAACATCACCGCGACGTCGTGAGCGATGTTGCGGACCACCGACAGGTCGTGGGAGACGAACAGGTACGACATGCCCCGCTGCTCCTGGAGGTCGCGCAGGAGATTGAGCACCCCAGCCTGGATCGAAACGTCCAGGGACGAGACCGGCTCGTCGAGGATCAGCAGTTCCGGATCGAGGGCGAGCGCCCGCGCGATGCTGATCCGCTGTTTCTGACCCCCCGAGAAATCGGCCGGATACCGGTCGGCGTGCTCGCGTCGCAATCCGACGAGGTCGAGTAACTGCGGCACCCGGCGCCCGATCTCCTCGCGTCCGCGCCCGTCCAGCCGCAGCGGTTCGGCGAGAACGTCGAACACGGGCAGCCGAGGATCCAGCGACGCCGTCGGATCCTGGAAGACGATGGCCATCTTGCGGCGGAGCTCGCGTTTCCGGTGCTTGCTCAGCGCCGCGACATCGGCACCGAGTACCTCGATCGAACCGGATTCCGGCGCGGCCAGTTCGAGGACCTGCGTGAGCGTGGTGGATTTGCCGGAGCCGGATTCGCCGACCAACGCCAGCGTGCGGCCGCCGCGGATGTCGAAGCTGATGCCGTCGACCGCCCGGATCTCGCCCCGGGTGCGGCGGAACACCAGGCCGCGGGTGATCGGATACGTCTTGACGAGGTCCGTCACCCGCAGGACCACCCGGTGCTCGGGCGCCGGGTGATCCGCGGCCGCGGGGTCGGGCTGGCTCCGGCGGTAGGCGGTGAACAGGTCGCGGGTGCCCACCTCGTCGACCCGGATGCAGGCCACCCGGTGGCCCGGCCCGGTCGCGACGAGGTCGGGCTCGGCGAGTCGGCAATCGTCCACGACCAGTGGGCAGCGCGGCGCGAACGTGCACCCCGGTGGCAGCGAATGCAGCGCGGGTGGTGCGCCGGCGATCGGAACCAGGCGGCTCCGGATCGGCGCGTCCATCCGGGGCACGGACACGAGCAGCCCGGCGGTGTAGGGCATTCGGGGTTCGGCGAACAGTTCACGCACCGGGGCGGACTCCACCACCCGGCCCGCGTACATCACCACCACGCGGTCGGCGAGCGTCGCGGCGATGCCCATGTCGTGGGTGATCATCACGACGCCGGCGCCGGTGAGGTCGCGGGCCTTGCGCAACAGGTTCAGGATCTGCGCCTGCACGGTCACGTCCAGTGCCGTGGTCGGCTCGTCGCAGATGATCAGGGCAGGGTCGTTGGCGATGGCGATGGCGATCACCACACGCTGGCGCATGCCGCCGGAGAACTCGTGGGGAAACGCCTTGGCGCGCACCGCAGGATCGGGTATCCCGACGAGGTCGAGCAGGTCCACCGCCCGCTGCGCCGCGTCCTTCTTGTTGCTCGCCCGGCCGTGCACGAGCAGCGCCTCCGCGATCTGATCGCCCACCCGGTGCACCGGCGTCAGCGCGGACAGCGGGTCCTGGAACACCATGCTCACCGTCTTGCCGCGCAGCGCCGACAGCTCCCGGTCGCCCATCCCCAGCAATTCGCGGCCCTGCAATCGGATGGACCCGGTGACCCGCGCATGCTCGGGCAGCAGACCCATCACGGCCAGCGACGCCACCGATTTCCCCGAGCCCGACTCGCCCGCGATGGCGAGCACCTCGCCGTCGGAGACGCCGTAGCTGACGCCGCGCACCGCGTCGATCCGGCCTTCCTCGCTGGGAAAGCTGACCCGCAGGTTCTCGATCTCGAGCAGCGGTTCCCCCGTCACCGCTTTGCCTTCTTCCGGCGGGAGCGGGCGCGCTTCGACGTGGGGTCGACCGCGTCGCGCAGACCGTCGCCCACCAGGTTCGCGGACAGCACGGTGAGCACCAGCAGCCCGCCCGCGAACAGGAACAGCCACGGGTAGGTGAGGGCGGACGCGGTGCCGTCGGCGATGAGCGACCCGAGGGATATGTCGGGTTTCTGGACGCCGAATCCGAGGAAGCTCAGGCCCGTCTCGGCGAGGATCGCGGCACCGACGTTCAGCGTCGCGTCGATGATCAGAATGGACGCGATGTTGGGGACGATGTGGCTGGTGATGATCTTGTGCGTCGGAGCCCCCATGTAGCGGGCCGCCTGGACGAACTCCCGCTCACGCAGGCTCAGCGTCATTCCCCGCACCATCCGGGCGGTGATCATCCAGCCGAATACCGCGAGCAGCACGATCAGCAGGACGATCGAACTCGCGGCCTTCAACCGGGGCGTGAACACCGCGATGATGATGAAGCTGGGGACGACGAGCAGCAGATCGACCAGCCACATGATCACCCGATCCGGCCAGCCGCCGACATACCCCGCCAGCGCACCGACGAGCGCCGCGATCGCGGTCGAGAAGATCGCGACGCAGATCCCGATGATCAGCGACTTCTGCAGGCCCCGCAGCGTCTGCGCGAGGACGTCCTGACCGATCTGGTTGGTGCCGAACGGATGCTGCGGACTGGGCGGCTGCAGCAGCGCGGTGTAGTCGAGTTGCTGATAGTCGTAGGGCAGCAGGTACGGCCCGACGAAACTGACCACGAACAGCAGCAGCAACACGCAGGCGCCGGCGATGGCGGGCTTGTTCCGGAGGAACCGCCGCCACAGCAGGGTCCGTCGACCGACGGCCGACACCGCCGCATCGGTCGACGCGATCTGGATCTCGGTCATCCGACACGCACCCGCGGGTCGAGGGCCGCGTACACCACGTCCGACAGCAGCCCCGACAGCAGCACGATCAGACCGGTGAACGAGGTGATCGCGACGACGATGTTGGTGTCCTGGGTGTCGATGCCGATCACGATCCACTCGCCGATTCCGTGCCAGCCGAAGATCTTCTCGGTGAACGTGGCACCGACGACCAGCGCGCCGAAACCGTAGGCGAACAGCGTCGCCATCGGGATCAGCGCCGTCCGCAGCCCGTGCTTGAGCAGCGCCGTCCGCCGGGTCAGCCCCTTCGCCCGCGCGGTCCGAATGAAGTCGCTTCCCAGAACGTCGAGCATCGCGTTGCGCTGATACCTGCTGTAACCGGCGATGCTGCCCAACGCCAGCGCGATGGTCGGCAGCACCAGATGCTGGAGCCGGTCGACCAGTTGCGGCCAGAAGCCGGTGATCGTGCTGGCCGACGATTCGCCGGTGTACAGGAAGATCTGATTGCCGGTGGCCGAGTTGATCTGCAGAGCACCGTATTTCAGGAGGGTGGCGACGAGGAACACGGGCGCGCTGAGAATCAGCAGCGACACGACGGTGCTGAAGTAGTCGCTGAATTTGTACTGCCGGATCGCACCGGCGGCGCCGATCAGCACCCCCAGCACGGCGCCGATCACGGAACCGAGGATCAGAAGCCGCAGGCTCACCAGGATCCGGCGCCCCAGTTCGTCCGACACCGGCTGTCCGGTGATGGTGGTGCCGAAATCGCCGT
Organism: Rhodococcus sp. NPDC056960; assembly: GCF_042674125.1. Taxonomy (NCBI): domain Bacteria; kingdom Bacillati; phylum Actinomycetota; class Actinomycetes; order Mycobacteriales; family Nocardiaceae; genus Rhodococcus; species Rhodococcus sp. NPDC056960. The sequence continues at coordinate 56,805 of NZ_JBHURF010000038.1, forward strand.
GGACGACGCCGCGGAGCCAACTCGCGTATCGCACCGGAATCGGCTCGTCCAGATTCAGTTCGTCGGCCTTAGCGTCGATCACCGACTGCGGGGGCCGGGGGTTGCGCTGCTCCAGGCTGTCGAGCGGCCGGAACGTGAGGGAGGCGAGGCTGAACGTCAGGAAGGAGGCCAGCAGCAACAGCACAAGGTAGTTGAGCGCTCGTCGTAGCAGGAAGCCGAACATCGGTCCCCCTCGCAGGTAGGGCTCACGCTAGGAAGTATATGAGCGCGCCCTCGGGGTTCTGCTCGACTCGGCGAAACCGGGCCGGGCCCGCTTGTTAGCGTGGCGGGGTGACCGTTCGTGACGAGCCCGGCGACGTGCCGGTACGCCGCACGGCACAGCTCACGCGGTACGACGAATACGCGGTGACGGTCCCTCGCGCCGACGACCGGGCCGTGGTCGCGGTGCCGCACGGGGTGACGCCGTCGGCCGTCGTGTACTACCTGCACGGCCGCACGGGTGACGAGCGGTCGATCGACGACCGGTTCGGGCTGCGGGACGGACTGCTCGACGCCGGCTACGTCGTCGCCGCGCCCTACCTGCACGGCGACCTGTGGGGAAACCGGCGCGCGCAGGACGCCGTCGTCGCGCTGGACGAGTGGGTCTCGCAGCGGTGGCCGGTGACGCGCCGGTTCCTGATCGGAGAATCGATGGGTGGCAACGCCGCCGCCAACGCCGTGCGACTGCGGGAGGTCGCGTGGGACGGCCTGGTGCTCGTCGCCCCGTCGCTGTCGCTGCGCGCGGTGTGGGAACTGGGTGAGCACGGACGCGACACCGTGCGGGACGCGTTCGGGCCGGCGGCCGACGGTCACGATCTCGAACCGAGGACCGCGGGCTGGGACGCCGTCCGGCACCACCCGGAAGACTATGCCGGGGTGCCGATTCGGGTATACGCGTCGAGCGAGGACGAGGTGGCGAACATCGCCGGTGTCACCGGACCGTGGGTCGAGATGCTGCGCCGCGACTCGGTCTCCGTCGAACTCGTCGAGGTGAGCGGCGAACACGTCTCCGAAGACCATTTCCGGACCGCGGAAGTCGTGGATTTCTTCGAGACCCTCCGCTGAACCCGGGGGAGACCTTCGAGCAGAAGGCCTCCCCGGTGGGTCAGGCCTCGGTCTGGTGCGTGGTGTCGAGGCGGAAGATGTTGGTGAAGAAGTCCTTGACGGCCTGGATCTTCTCGTTGGTCAGTTCGATGGCGTGGCGACGCGATTCTTCGAGCGCGGTGGACATGGCGGCTTCCTTTCCTCGAGGGTCACAGCATGGCGATCGACAGTCTGCACCAGGATCCTGACGTCCGCATGACGAACAGGTGTCGCGCGTGCAACTCGAACAGCAAGCGGCGGAGCGCGTTCGGTTAACCTGGCACGATGACGACGAGCAGCGCCGACGGCCGGGTCGCGATCACCTACTGCACTCAGTGCCAATGGCTGTTGCGGGCAGCGTGGATGGCGCAGGAACTGCTCGGCACGTTCGGGCAGGAACTCGGCGAGGTCGCGCTCGTCCCCGGCACCGGAGGCATCTTCCGGATCACCGTGGACGACGAGCTGATCTGGGACCGCGTAGAGCAGGGCGGCTTCCCCGACATCACCGTGCTCAAGCAACTGGTGCGCGACCGCGTGGCGCCCGACCGCGATCTCGGGCACAGCGACCGTAAGAACCCCTGACGATCAGATTCCGACCGCCCGCTCCAGCGCCCGCAGTTCGTGCCCGAGCCGGGCCGGGATCGACTTCAGGTCGGGCACCGCGCTGCGGCAGCCGGTGACCCCGAACGAGATGATGTCGTCGTTGCTGGTGCACGTGATGTTGAGGCCCTGGCCGTCGACGGGCACCGACAGCGGGTAGATGGCGTCGAGCCGCGCGCCGTTCCAGTACAGCGGTGAGCTGGGGCCCGGAACGTTCGAGATGATGAGGTTGAACGGCGGGCGCACCCGCGAGTTGTGGCCGAACAGCATGCTCGCGCCGATCGGTGCCGCCCCGAGAGCGCTCATCGCGAGGATCTGCGTTGCCGTCATCGACCCGTACGCCTCCTTGCCCTCACGCATCGAGGTCCGGATGGTCTCAAGGCGATCGGCCGGTTCGCGCAGGTGGGTGCCGAGGTTGCACATCAGCACGCCGATGTTGTTGCCGGTCGCGGCCTCGCGCTGACTCTTCAGCGACACCGGCACCATCGCGATCAGGGGGTCGGCGGGAAGGGCGTTCTGATCCTCGAGGTAGCTGCGGAGCGCTCCCGAGGACATCGCGAGCACGACGTCGTTGATGGTGCTGTCGGACAGCTTGGCGACGAGCCGGAGACGTTCGAGCGGCCACGACTGCGCCGCGAACTGGCGGGCACCGGTGATCGGGACGTTGAACGGGGTCTTCGGTGCGGACAGGGCGAGCGGGCCGCCCTGTTCGCGGAACGCGCGGGACACCGTCCCGGCGAGCGCGGGCACGAGTCCGGCGACCTCACCGACCGTGTCGCGGGCCGCGCGGAAGGTGGAACCGGCCAGACCCGACAGGCTGAACCCCTTCGACGACGTCGTCCGCTCCCGCCGCGGGCCCCGCGGCTGCCACGGAGCCGGCACGTCCCGGTCCTCAGAGTTCTCGCTGAGCGCGTTTCGCAGCATCTTCATGGCGGTGACGCCGTCGGCGACCGCGTGGTGGATCTTGGTGTAGACGGCGAACCGGCCGTCGCTCAATCCCTCGATCAGGTGCATCTCCCACAGCGGGCGGCTGCGGTCGAGGAGCGATCCGTGCAACCGCGAGCACAGCGCCATCAACTCGGCCTCGCCCCCGGGGGCGGGCAGCGCGTCGTGCCGGATGTGGTGACCGAGGTCGATGTCGTCCACGGTCTCCCAACTCCACTGGCCGAGCGAGGAGAAGGACCGGCTGGCGCGCTTCGCGAGCCGCGGCGTGACGATGCCGTCGCCGTCGGCGAGCGCACGGTCGAGCATCGCGCGCATATCGTACGTATCGGCGCCGTCCGGAAGTTGGAAGATCTCCACCCCACCGACGTGCATCGGGTGCTCGCGGGACTCGCCGAGAAGGAACATCGAGTCGAGGGGGGACATGGGTAGCGGCATCTGTGGCCCTTTCCATCCCGTAGACGTCTTTCCGGATCGCGGGAAGGTTCGTCTGTGGTCTGAGGTAACGGGAGATGGTGAAGTTCCGTTTGTCAGGGACCACCACCGGATAACTATTCGATATGGGACGGGTCACGAAAGCGTGACGCCCGTATTTCTACAGGTTTCAGGTGAGCCATGCCACTAGACAAGCGTCCAGTTGGGAGGATGTCATTCGGCTGATCGACACCGAAGATGAACTCCGTGTGAACATCCCAATTTTGTGCACTCAGTGCGGAATTCGAGTTTCCGAACCTGACTAGGGCCGAAAGTCCCTACTCGGTAAGAATTGTGCCATGAACAAGCCGTGGGCAGTTGTCGAACACGTGTCGTTCGAAGGTCCCGCGCTCATTGGAACTCTGCTGGCAGAGAAGGGAATTCGGCATATCGAGTACCCCATGTACCGCGCGCACGAACTCCCGTCCGTGCACGACATCGGCGGACTGGTGGTGATGGGCGGTCCGATGGGCGCGCTCGACGACGTTACCCACCCGCAACTTCCGCGAGAGCGAAACTTCATCAAAGAGATTGTGGACGCCGGGCTCCCCATGCTCGGGATCTGCCTCGGCGCGCAACTTCTCGCGGCCTCGTTCGGCAGCGCGATCCGCCGGGGGCCGAGCCCGGAGAACGGTCCCGGGACGGTAACGGTGTCCGAGGACGGAACGCGCGACCCCGTGTTCGGGTCGGTCGGTGCCGAGGTGCCCGTCGTCCACTGGCACGGCGGCACCTTCGACCTCCCCGACGGCGCCATCAGGCTCGCGGGCGTGTGTTCCTCGACCTCGCCGCAGACTGACGGGCCGGGGGAGCGGTCGCCCGATGAGTTTTGCGGACCGCCGCAGTCTGTACCGATGACCTTCCGCACCGAGCGGAAGCCGAGAAGGAGAATCACATGTCCCGGATGCTCTTCGTGAACCTGCCGATCAAGAACCTCGACGCGACCAAGCAGTTCTTCGGTGGACTCGGCTTCGAGTTCAACTCCACGTTCAGCGACGACTCCTGTACCGCCATGGTGATCAACGAATCCACTTCGGTGATGCTCCTCGTCGAGTCCCGGTTCAAGGACTTCATCGAGGGCGGCATCTGCGACACCTCGAAGGCCGTCGAGGCCCTTATGTGCATTTCGGCCGAGAGCCGCGACGAGGTGGACACCCTCGTCGACAAGGCCCTCGCCTCGGGCGGAACGTCGTGGGGCAAGCTCCAGGACGAGGGCTTCATGTACGGGCGCGCGTTCCGCGACCTGGACGGGCACGTCTGGGAGGTCATGTGGATGGATCCCACCGCCGTCCCGGCGTAAGGATCAGGCAGGCGGGGTCTCCGGCAGTCCGAACTTCTCGAACAGATCGACGTCGAAGAAGCACACGACGTGCGAGACTCCGTCGGCCGTCACATCCAGCACATGGACCTGGAACGGCCGGTGGACGTCGTCCTCGCCGCGCATGTACAGGCCGAGCGCCGGCTGTCCGTTGGCCGCAGCGGGCAGAAGGCGCATGTCGCCCGGCCCCTTCGCGGGACAGTTTCCGCTGATCAGGACGCCGATCGAGGGACCTCCGCGGTACCAGCCGTCGAACGGTGGCATCTCCCACACGGCGTCCTTGGTGAACAGTTCGACGATCGCGTCGATGTCGTAGTCCTCGAACGCGGCGACGTACCGGTCGAGGAGTTCGCGCTCCTCGCGGGACTCCGGCTCCACGAGGGTGTCGGCGGTCGGCGTGGCCAACTCGAGCTGCGCCCGCGCCCGCTGCAGCAGGCTGTTGACCGCTGTCGTGGTGGTGCCGAGAGCCGTCGCGACCTCCGCGGCCTTCCACTGCAATACGTCGCGCAGGACGAGGACGGCGCGCTGACGTGCGGGAAGATGCTGAAGAGCGGCGATGAACGCCAGGCGCACCGATTCGCGCGACGTCACGACGGTGGCGGGATCGCTCGCGTCGTCGTCGATGAGCCGGTTGGGGAGCGGTCCGAGCCACGGCACCTCGTGTCGTTCGACGAGGTCGGCGGTGGGGTCGGAGTCGGGAGCGCCCAGCCCGCTGGGCAGCGGGCGCTTCGATTTGCTCTGCAACGCCGTGAGGCACGTGTTGGTGGCGATCTTGTACAACCATGTCCGCAGCGACGCCTGCTGCTGATACCCCTCGTACCCGCGCCAGGCCCGGATGAACGTCTCCTGCATCTGGTCCTCGGCGTCGTGCAGCGACCCCATCATGCGATAACAGTGGGCGAGCAACTCGCGCCGGTAAGGGTCGGCGAGTGCGAGGAAATCATCGTCGAGCGACTGCGCAGCCGTCATGGTTGGAGCTTACTGCGGCACCCCGACAGATGTCGGGCCCTCGCGCCCGCCGACCCGGCGTTCAGCCCCAGTTCACCATCGGCTGACCCGTCTCGAGCAGCGTCTTCATTCCGCTGAGCACCTCGTTCCAGCCGCCGCCCGCACCCTCGGGCTCCCGCCTGCCCGCCACCAGTTCGGCCGTGCCCGGTGCGTTGGTGAGGTCGTGGGTGACAGTCAGTTTCGCGACACCCGGCCTGCTGGACTGTGCGATCTCGTAGGTGAGCGTGGTGAACCCCTCCACGTTGTCGGAGTCCATCAGCATCCGCCACGTCTGGACCAGCTTCTTCGGCGGATCGGATTCGATCACCTCCCCGTCGACGATCACATCGGGCACACCCGGGTACGCCTTCATCGCCTCGTCGGGGCGGACACGGAAGGCGCCGCCCGACCGGAGGTCGTAATCGACCAGGCCGCCGTACCCGTACTGCTGCGACCACTCCGGTTTCGTGATGGCGTCCCAGATCGCTTCCGGTGTCGCCTTGATGTACACGGCGTAGATCTGGATTGCGTCGGCGGTTGTCATTTCTCTTCCTCCAGTTCGGATTTCAGCTGAGCGAGCGCCGAGGTATGACGCTCGGTGTACTTGTCGATCCACCGGTTGTGGATCAGCTGTATCGGCACGGGGTTGAGATAGTGCAGCTTCTCCCGGCCGGAGCGGCGCGTGACGACGAGCCCCGCGTCTTCGAGCACGCGCAGATGTTTCATGACCCCGAATCGCGTCATCTCGACCTGCGATTCGAGTTCGGTGAGCGTCTGACCATCGTGGGCGAACAATCGGTCGAGAATCAGCCGGCGGGTGGGATCGGCCAGCGCCTTGAAGACGTGATCGTCGTCCATGAATCGAGAATAGGTGACCATTTAGTCACATGTCAACGCCTGTGAGTACTTGTTAACCGCGGGCGGTTGAGAAGTACTCACAGGGGAAGTTCGCACGCGGTTCACGCGCGGGCCACGGTGCGTCCACGAAGCGAGGCATTCCGGTACCTACCGTCCGGAGGAACCGGTCAGCCACATGGAGGTTTCACACAGTGACCACTGCACCACTCAACCGCCGCGGATTCCTCGGTCGCACCGCGCTCACCGGCCTCGGTGTGGCACTCGCGGGCAGCGTCGATGCCCTGGTCCGTCCGGCGTTCGCGTCCGCGGTGCCCGGACAGGCGATCGGCTACGGGCCGCTCGTGCCGGACCCGAACCGCATTCTCTCGCTGCCGGTGGGCTTTTCGTACACGGTCGTGTCGCGCTCGGGTGAGACGCAGTTGGACGGTGGCGTCCCCGTGCCCAGTGATCCCGACGCCAACGGGGTGTTCGCGCGTGCGGGCGGTTCCACCCTCGTGACGAATCACGAGATCGGCAGCGACGAGCCGTTCGGCGTGCCCGCGCTCGACGGATTGACGTACGACACGGGCGCGCGCGGCGGGACGACCACGACGACGGTCGGCGCCGACGGGAGTTGGCAGGGCCAGTACGTCAGCGTCGCCGGCACGGTCAACAACTGCGCGGGCGGCATCACCCCGTGGGGGACGTGGCTCACCTGCGAGGAGACGGAAGACCGCGCGGGAACGCGCGGATTCCTCCACGACCACGGCTACGTCTTCGAGGTCGACCCGGCGAGTCAGGACGCGAACAAGGGCAAAAGTCCTGTACCGCTGAAGTTCCTGGGCCGGTACGCGCACGAGGCCGTGGCAGTGGACCCGTCGTCGAGCACCATCTACCTGACGGAGGACGCGTCGGGGCCGAACGGGCTGTACTACCGGTGGACGCCGCCGCAGGGTTTCCGGGGCGGGCCGAACGCGCTGCGCGAACTCGCGCAGTCGCCCGGCGGCGACACCGCCGGTGCTCTCCAGGCGATGGCGTGCTTCCAGGGCGGAACGCACGTCCCCGACCTGTCCCAGGCCACCGAACCGGGCACCGTGTACTCCGTGCAGTGGGTGGGTGTGCCGGACCGGAACGCGACGAGCACGTCGGTGCGCAAGCAGTTCGGGGACGATGCGATCACCCGGAGCCGCAAGCTGGAGGGGCAGTGGTGGGCCGACGGTGGCGCGTACTTCGTCGCCAGTTACGCACGGACCAGCGACGGCAGCGTCGCCGAGCACGACGGCCAGGTGTGGTTCTTCGATCCGGCGAAGCAGACGATCACGTTGAAGACGCTGTTCGGTGTCAATCCCGATCCCGCTGTCGATACCGGGAATTACGACGGTCCGGACAACATCACCGTCTCGCCGTACGGCGGTGTGATCCTCGCGGAGGACGGCGAAGGCATCAGCCACCTCGTGGGCGTGACGGCGGAGGGGGAGCCGTTCGCGATGGCCCGGAACGAGTTGAACGACAGTGAGTTCTGCGGTCCGGCGTTCAGTGCGGACGGGAAGATTCTGTTCGCGAACATCCAGTCGCCGGGTCTGACGCTGGCGATCACGGGTCCGTGGCACCGGCCCACGAATTCGATCTTCGGGTCCTGACCTCCAGCCGTGAGTACTTGTTAACCGCGGGCGGTTAACAAGTACTCACGGGGCGAAGACCCACCCGCGGAGGGCGAGGAAGCGCAGCCCCCCGACGACCGCGCTGACGGCGACGACGAGTGCGACCTGCGCCAGTCCGTCGGCACCGGGGAAGAGCGTGCCCAGGAGGGCGAGTGCGAGCGTGCTGACGGCCAGGCCGATCAGCGCGAGCGTGCCGCCTTCCCACTGGGCGACGAACCAGCGGACGCGGTCGGCGGCGCGGAAGGTGAGCCGCCGGTGGAGTTCGTTGGCCAGCATCGAACTGGTCACCACGCCGACCAGGTTGGCGACGAACGACCCGTACACGTCGAGGGTGAAGAACGCGAGAGCGTAGAGCACATTGCTCGACGTGCCCACCAGGGTGAACCGGGTCAACTGTGCGAACAGGCCGCCGGCCCGTCCACGTAGAGGGGGATACGTGGACGGGCCGACGGCGTCGTGGAACTGGACGATCATCGCATTCAGCGGATGAGGGCGCCGTTGCCGGTGTCCGTCACCTGGCCGCCGCCGAGGACGCCGGCCACCTGCTCTTCGCTCAGTCCCAGCTCGCGCAGGCGATCCCAGACTGCGTCGAACTCGACGAGCTTGGCATTGAGATCGTTGCGGAGGCGGTTGACCTCGTCGCGGATCCTCTCGGCCTCGTCGATCGCCTCCAGGGTCTGCTCCGGCTGGGGCAGCAGCATGGAGAGGAGACGGTCGCGGGCGTCGGCGCTCAGCCCGGCGAAGGGCTGGTGCTGACCGGCCGGAGCCTCGTGCCTGCCGCCGCGGATGTCGGACGACTGGATCGGCGCCGTGTCGAGCTCGGGTGCGAACTCCGGAACGGGGGCGTACTCGGGTTCCTGGACGGGCTCCTGCTCGCTCGACAGGTCGATGGTGCGACGCAGCGGGCGGTTGGGGATCAGGATGACGGCGATCAGGGTGATGACGGCGACGACGGCGGCGATCAGGAAGATCCGGCCGGTTGCGTCACCGTAGGCGGCGCGGATGACGCCCTGGACGGGAGTGGGCATGGACGCCAGGTCCAGGCTTCCGCCGCCGGTGCCTCCGGTCTTGATGCCGATCTTCGCGAAGCCGTCGGCCGACAGGTCGGCGACCCGGGTGGCGAGCACCGAACCGAGAACCGAGACGCCGATCGCGCCACCGAAGGTGCGGAAGAAGGCGACGGAACTGGATGCGGCACCGATGTTCTGGACGCTGACGGTGTTCTGCACCGCGAGCACCAGGTTCTGCATCAGCATGCCCATGCCGAGGCCGATGATCGCGATGTACGTGCCGACCAGGGCCAGGTTGGTTTCGTGATCGAGGGTGCCGAGCAGTCCGAAGCCGATGATCATGAGAACGGCGCCGCCGACGACGAACGGCTTCCACTTGCCGAAGCGGGTGATGAGCTGTCCGGATCCGACCGTGCCGATGAGCATGCCGGCCACCATCGGGATGGTGAGCACACCGGCCATCGTGGGGGTGTAACCGCGTGCGGTCTGGAAGTACTGACCGAGGAACGTGGTGGAACCGAACATGCCGACACCGACGGCGATGGACGCGATGATGGCGAGTCCGGTGGTCTTCTCGGTGACGATCTTCAGCGGGATGATCGGGGCTTTGGCCTTGGCTTCGACGAGGATCGTCGCGGCCAGCAGGAGCACACCGGATCCGACGTAGAGGGCGGTCTCGCGGGAGAACCACTCGTAGTAGCCCGCCTTGCCGGCGAACGAGACCCAGATGAGCAGGATGGACACACCGGCGGTCAGCAGCAGGGCGCCGAGCCAGTCGATGGAGACGTCGTCCTTCTTCTCGGTCGCGAGGTGCAGTGTGCGCTGCAGCAAGATCAGGGCGATGACGGCGAGCGGCACGCACACGAAGAAGCACCAGCGCCAGCCGAGGGGGCTGTCGACGATGACGCCGCCGAGGATCGGGCCGCCCGACATCGACACGGCCATGACGGCGCCCATGTAGCCGGAGTAGCGACCGCGCTCACGGGGCGAGACGATGGTTCCGATGATGGCGACGACCAGCGCCGTCAGGCCACCCATGCCGATGCCCTGGATGACACGTGCGGTCAGCAGGATCGGGACGTTGTGCGCGAAACCGGCGATCACCGAACCGATGACGAAGATGACGATCGCGCTCTGGACGAGGACCTTCTTGTTGAACAGGTCGGCGAGCTTGCCCCAGATGGGGGTGGAGGCGGCGTTCGCGAGCAATGCGCTGGTGATGACCCAGGCGTACGCCGTCTGGGTGCCCTTCAGGTCGCCGATGATCGTGGGGAGGGCGGTGGCGACGATCGTGCTGCTCAGCAGTGCGGTGAACAGCGCTGCGAGCAGACCCGTGAGGGCTTCGAGGATTTCGCGGTGCGTCATGGCCGTCGTCTCTTCAACCGGCGGCCGAGTCTGTGTTTCGGTCATACGCTTTGTGTTCCAATCGGGTTCGAACTCGTGACGATCCGGTGTTCTGGATCGAAGAGTGTTTCCTTCAGGTGCCGGATGGAGTCGAGGGCAATCGCTGCCTCGGTCTCGTTCCACCCCGTCAACAATTTCTGCATTCGCGCGGCACGCTGTGATCTCACGTGCTTGACGTACGCCATTCCCTCCTCCGAGACGCGTATTCGGAATGCGCGCCCGTCGGCGGGGTCCGGGTGGCGGGTGACGTAGCCCACCTCGACCAGATCGGTGATCTGGCGACTGAGCGACGACTGGCCGACGCACAACTCGGCGGCGAGTTCGTTCTGCCGGCATTCCCCCCGAGCCGCGAGGACGAGGAGGACCCCCGTCAGCGCGCGTGGAATGTGGCCGTCGACCTCTGACATCAGGGCGTCGCGAAGCACTCGGCCGAAGAGGAATACCTCGTCGATGAGCGCTTCGGTGGTGCCCAGAGATACGGAAGGCACTGACGTGACGGACATGGCAACCCCTGAAGGACGACTTACTTGATGCAAGCAACTATATACATCGTTAGTGCAAGCAAGTAAGTCGTTTCGGTGTCTGATGCATCACAACCTGAAGGGGTTTATTATCTGCGTATGAATGCAGATAAGCGCGCATGTCGGCGCCGGCTCGACGACGACCAGGTGGGGCTGGTGGTCGAGGTCTTCCGGATGCTGGCCGACGCCACCCGGGTGCAGGTGCTCTGGCAGCTGGTGGGCGGCGAACTGTCGGTGAACGAGCTGGCCGACCGGGTGGGGAAACCGGCGCCGTCCGTCTCGCAGCACCTCGCCAAGCTCCGAATGGCTCGGCTGGTGCACACGCGTCGGGAGGGCACGTCCATCTACTACAGCGTCGCCAACGAGCACGTGGAGCAGCTGGTCACGGACGCCGTGTTCAACGCCGAGCACGCCGGCCCCGGCATCCCCGGGCACCATCGCGCGTCGGGGGACCTGCAGGTTTTGCACGAGGGCGCGGATCTCGCCGCGGAGGAAGGTGCCTCGTGAACGGCCACGGCCACGGACACGGTCACGGACATCCGGGCGGCGTGCGCGGGGTGTTCCACGAGATCTTCGCTCCGCACAGCCACGATTCCGCGGACAGCGTCGACGACGCACTCGAGGCGAGCGAGGTCGGAATCCGGGCGGTGAAGATCAGCCTGGTGGTGCTGGGGGTCACGGCCCTCGCCCAGGTGATCGTGGTGGTGCTGTCGGGTTCCGTCGCGCTCGCCGCCGACACGGTGCACAATTTCTCGGACGCGCTGACAGCGGTGCCGCTGTGGATCGCGTTCGCCCTGGGCCGGCGGGCGGCCACCCGCCGGTTCACGTACGGGTACGGCCGGGCGGAGGATCTCGCCGGCCTGTTCGTCGTCGCGATGATCGCGCTGTCCGCGGTGGTCGCGGGTGTCGAGGCGACCCGGCGCCTGCTCGATCCCGTTCCCATCCAGCATCTCGGGTGGGTGGCCCTCGCCGGTGTCATCGGATTCGCCGGCAACGAGTGGGTGGCGCTGTACCGCATCCGGATCGGCCGGCAGATCGGCTCCGCGGCCCTCGTCGCGGACGGACTGCACGCGCGGACCGACGGATTCACCTCTCTCGCCGTGGTGTTGGGAGCCGGCGGCGTCGCCGCCGGATTTCCCCTCGCCGATCCGGTGGTGGGCCTGATGATCACGGCCGCGATCCTGCTCGTGCTGCGCACCGCCGCCCGCGACGTGTTCCGGCGGCTGATGGACGGCGTCGACCCCGGACTGGTCGACGCCGCCGAACGAGCCCTCGCCGCCGAACCCGGGGTCGTCGGTGTGCGGAGCCTGAAGATGCGCTGGATCGGGCACCGCCTGCACGCCGACGCCGAACTCGACGTCGACCCGTCGACCAGCCTGCGCGACGCGCATCGCGTCGCGCACACCGCCGAACACACGCTCACCCACACGGTCCCGAAGCTGAGTACCGCCCTCATCCACGCCTACCCGGCGCACGACGTGGAGTCGGTCAGTCGGAGTGCGTGATCGCGAGTTCCCAGCACCCATCCTGGTATCTCGATGACTTCCCGACGTCAGGGTTCGTTCCCGGAGGAGATCACGGTCCATTCACGATCGAGCAGTCGGACACACATCACCTGAATCCAAGGCGAGTAGTGCATTTCACTGTGCCGTGTGCCCCGGGCTAGCGTGGTCACGCGCTCACAGTTGTCGTGGTCGTGCCGCTGGGTGTCTGATCGGTACGCCGCCCCGGATGGTGGATGGATCACCAGTCCCTCGACATCGAGGACGTTGACTTCGTCAACAGCGTGTCGCCGCATGGCTTGGTGATCGTGGGTCGCACACCGCGCCGGGGCACGTGAGGAAAGCCATTGCCCCTCAACCTCGTACACCCGTAACGTGGTGGATCCACGGCGGGTCGTGCGCCGAAGCCACGAATGGGGAGGTGTTCGGCGCGCGTCGGATATCCCAGCGGCGGTTACTCGTAAGTGCATCGCTGGTCTGTGAAGTTTGTTCGTGCCCATACGCACTCCGTCGTCGACCTGTTGTCATGCCGCCTCGTGCTAGTGGGCGAATCGGCCTCGACCGTCGCGCCCGTTGGGGCGGCAGGCGCACACGCCGACTCGGCAGGGGCTGTACCGGTCTGCGCGCCGAATGAATGCGTATGTCGCACCGATCAAGATCAATTCGGATTTCGCGGTGCGTCACGTCCGGTGCGGATGAGGAAGGGGCTGAGTTTTCCGACCAGCGCGCGGTCCGCCGTGGCGGGTCTACTCGGGTGGAAGTGGCGGTGCCCCTGGGTGTTTGTCGCGGATACGCCGAGGAGTGGGCATCTCCGTAATGACATAGTCGAGGGTGACGGCGATCAGGAGCGCGCGTTCACCTGTAGCGGGGCACCGATGCAGACGCGCTGCCGTCGTGTCCGTGACGGCGCGATCGAGTCGGGCGCGGTCCGCGGGCGATCGGTGTGGCTGATGCCGCAAATTGGTACCACGATCGCGGGATCGACGGGCGCTGCAGAACGGTCAGTGGTCACCACTGACCGCCTCCTTCTGGGGAGGGCTGGTGCTTCTCGATTGGAGTGCTGCTCGATCACGGCGCCGGCCGTGGCCCGGGATCGGATCGGGGCGCGGCGACCGGGGCGCTTCCGTCGCAGGTCCACAATCCTCGATGCCCATTGCGGGCGTCTTCCTCGGCGGCGACCAGTTGCCGGCCGAGGCCCATCTCGTCGGCCGTGTGTGCCCGCGCCGCACCCTGCCGGGCGGCTGTGAGGGCATAGTCGCCGTCCATGTCGTTGTCGAGGAGTACGTGGCGAAGGACGGCGCCGGTGGGTTCGGCGTCCGGCAGAGATTTCTCCGGTGCCAGCCCGATGTTCCGCCCGGTCAGGGTGTCGGCGGCGAACTGCGCTGACTGTGCAGCCCAGCATTCCTCGCCCTCGGGTGCGTCGATGCCGACGATGTCGACGACGAATTTCTCGCGCGCGCCGGAGTAGCGCACCAGCAGGGTATCCCCGTCGATCACCTCGAGGACGTGTGCCCGTGGCGGAATCAGGTTCGGTGTCGAGGGGGCTGCCGCGACGGGTGCCGCCACGGCGCACACGCACACCAGGATGCCTGCCGCTACCGCAAAAGATTTGGTGGCCGCGTGTCGAGCGCGAGTAGGCGTGAACGGCAAGGTATCTCCTGAACCTGACATGGAACGGGTCTGCGGCCAGGACGGGAGCGGGATTGCTGATCGTCTGCTGACGCCGCCGCCGGGACGAGAAGATACACGATCGATCACCAGCACTCCTTCGCCCCTCCTGGACTTTTGCGATCTGGAAGGCCGGGTGCCCTCGATTCGCTGAGACGATGGGTACCAGACAAACTCGGAGTAACAGATACTTGTTGGTTCAATTCGGCCAAATGTAAACGTTGGGTAGGGGTCTCGTCGGCGACGGTGGAGGTCAGAGAGTAAATTCTCTGGCAAAACAGGTAGGCGGTACGGGGTCCCGGGGTATTTCAACCCAGCGTGCCCGGTTTCGATGTATGGAGAGAGTTGGGGACACTGGTGGCTTCGTTGGATGATCTCGTTGCCGGTTTCGGACCCGCCGTAATGACCGACGGGTCGGAATCGTCCGATCTCTTTCCTCTGTCCGCTGCTCAACGCGGCATCTGGTTCGCCCAGCACCTCCTCCCTCAGGTGCCGATCGTCATTGCCCAGTACGTCGATCTTGCCGATCTGCGCCTCGACGTGGACCTGCTCGGGAAGGTCGGGCCGGTCGCGTTCGCCGAACTCGGCACCGGTCTGCTGCGGATCGTCGAGCGCGACGGTGAGCCGTTCCAGCTGATCGACGAGTCGCTCGGCTTCGAGATGACTCAACTCGATTTCCGGTCGCAGGACGATCCGCGGGCGGCAGCGCGGGCGTGGATGCGCGCCGACTACAGCGCCCCGATCGACATCGTGAACGATCGGCTGATCCGTTCGGCGATGCTGCGCCTGGGCGAGGACCACTACTACTGGTATTCGCGGATCCACCACATCGCGTTGGACGGCTTCGGCGCCATGACGTTCATGAACCGTGCCGCCGAGTTGTACACCGCGGCGGTGGAGGGACGCGAACCTGCCGAGTTCAGGGCCAGTTCGCTTCGGGAAATCGTCGAGGACGAGGTGCGGTACCGCACCTCGACCCGGTTCGAGAAGGACCGCACGCACTGGGCAGAGCACAGCCGCGACTTCCCGCACCCGATCAGCCTCGCCGGGCGCGCCGCCGACCTCGACACCCCGTCCCGGGTGATCAGCTCACCGCTGCCCCCCGCCGCGGAGGCCGCGGTCCGGCGGCTGATGGACAGGCGGCCGGATACGACGTTCACGACCGCCGCGGTAGCCGCCGTCGCCGCGTTCCTGTCCCGCCTGACCGGCGAGGAGGATGTGGTGCTGAGCCTGCCGGTCTCGGCCCGCACCACCGCCCGGCTGCGCAACTCCGGGGGCATGGTCTCGAACGTGGTCCCGATCCGCCTGCCGGTGCGGGCCGAGACGACCTTCGCGGAGCTGATGACCCACACACAGCTGGAGCTGACCGGCGCGCTGCGCCATCAGCGGTACCGGCACGAGGACATTCGGCGGGACGCCGGTGTCGGAGGCGGTCAGCGCGGGTTCTTCGGGCCGTCGGTCAACATCATGATGTTCCACGACGAGATTCGGCTCGGATCCTCGGTGGGCCGACTCCACGTCCTGACCACCGGGCCGGTCGAGGACCTCGCGGTCAACATCTACCCCGGCGTCGCGGGCGATCCGGCGCACATCGACTTCGAAGCCAACCCGAACCTGTATTCGACCGAGCAGCTGCGCAGCCACCACGCGCGGTTCCTCGAGTTCTTCGCGGCCCTCGCCGACTCCGCCGCCACCGAGGCGATTGCCGCGCTCGACGTGCTGCACGCCGACGAACGCACGCACCTGGTGCCGTTCCACGGCCCGCGGATCGCGTCGGCGCGGCTGCTCCCGGACCTGCTGGCGGACGGGGTGGCCGCCGCCCCGCACGGCACCGCGATCCGGGCCTCGGGTGTCGAGATCAGCTACCGGGACCTCGATGAGGTGTCGAATCGGTTGGCGCGGCTGCTGATCGCCGCGGGTGCCGAGCCGGAAACCTGCGTGGCGCTGAGCCTGCCCCGGTCGGCGGAAGCACTGCTCGCGTTCTGGGCGGTCGCCAAGACCGGGGCCGCGTTCGTCCCGATCGACCCGGCGCTTCCGGCCGAGCGGATCGCGCACATGCTCACCGATTCGGGTGCCCTGGTCGGGGTCACCGTGGCAGCGCTGCGCGGGTCGTTGCCCGCGAGCACCGACTGGATCGTCCTCGACGACGACGCGGTCCGCACGCACCGTGACCGTCTGCCGGATAAGCCGATCACCGACACGGATCGCCGCACCCCGCTGTCGGTCCAGCACCCCGCGTACATGATCTACACCTCGGGCTCGACCGGTGTCCCCAAGGGTGTCCTGGTCACCCACCAGGCGTTGGCGAACTTCGCGGCCGACGCCCGGCCGGAACTCGGCATCACCCGTGAGTCCCGGGTGCTGCGGTTCTCCTCCGCCAGCTTCGACGCGTCGATCTTCGAGATGCTCCAGGCGTTCAGTGCGGGCGCCACGATGATCGTGGCCCCACCCGAGGTGTACGGCGGGGGCGAACTGGTCGACCTGCTGCGCGCGGAGCGGGTGACCCACATCATTTCCGCGCCGACGGTGCTGAACACCGTCGACCCGCGGGGCCTCGACAGCCTCGAGGCGGTGGTGGTCGGCGGGGACGTGTGCACCCCCGACCTCGTCGAACGATTCGGTGCGGTGAGCCGATTCACCAACAGCTACGGGCCGACCGAGACGACCATCATCATCACCGCCGGCGCCCCGTTGACGCCGGGCGCGCCGATCACCATCGGTCGCCCGATCCAGGGGTCCTCGGTCGTGGTGCTCGACCGCACGCTCCGGGCGGTACCGGTCGGGGTGGTCGGTGAGCTGTACCTCGCCGGCCCCGGGCTGGCCCGCGGCTACCACCACCGGCATGCGCTGACCGCGGACCGGTTCGTGGCCAACCCGTTCGGCGAACCCGGGTCGCGGCTCTACCGCACCGGCGACGAGGTGCGCTGGGTGCCCAGCACCGACAACGGTGCGGGCGGCTATGCCCTCGAGTTCATCGGCCGGTCCGACACCCAGGTCAAAATCCGCGGCTTCCGCATCGAGCTCGGCGAGATCGACGCGGCCCTGCTCGACCAGGACGGTGTGAACTTCGCGGCCACCGTCGTGCATCCGACCCCCGGCGGGGCCACCGCCCTGGTCTCCTACGTGCGCCTGGACACCGGCCACGAGTTCGATCCGGCGGCGATCGTCGAGGGTGTCGCTCGGGTCGTACCCGCGCACATGGTGCCCGCGGTGGTGGAGCGGCTCGAGCAGGTGCCGGTGACGGCGGCCGGAAAACTCGACCGCAGCGCGCTGCCGCACCCGCAGTTCGGGTTCCGCGAGCACGCCTTCCGCGCTCCGGCGACACCGGCGGAGGAGTTGCTCGCGGGCCTGGTCGCCGAGGCTCTCGGAGTGGACCGGGTCGGTGTGGACGATTCCCTGTTCGCGCTGGGCGGCGACAGCATCGTCGCGATGCAGATCGCCGCCCGCGCCAAGACTCTCGGTCTCGGCTTCACCGCGCGGACGGTGTTCGAGCACAAGACCGTCGCCGCCATCGCCCGTGCGGCGGTGCCGGTGGCGGCGCAACCCACGGTGGAGCTTGCGGAGCTGGACGGCGGCGGCGTCGGCCGTATCCCGTTGACGCCCATCGTGCATGCGATGCTCGAGCGGGGCCCCTTCGACGACTTCTCGCAGGCGCTGCTGCTCACCGCGCCGGCCGAGACGAACCTCGATCAACTGACCGCGACGCTGGCGGCGGTGCTCGATCACCACGACGTGTTGCGGTCGAGGTTCCGGCGCGACGGGGACACCTGGGTGTTCGAGACCGCCGCCGCCGGCACCGTGGCGGCGGGTCCGATGATCGCGCAGGTGCCGACGACCGCGGCACCCGGCAGCCCCGCGTTCGGCGAGGTGGTCGGCACCGAGTACGCCGCCGCGGCCCGCCGGCTGGACCCGGCGCGCGGGATCATGCTGCAGCTGGTGTGGTGTGCCCCCACCTCCGGTGCGCGCGGGCGGTTGCTGATCGTCGCGCATCACCTGGTGATCGACGGTGTGTCGTGGCGGGTGCTGCTGCCGGATCTCGCCGCGGCGTGGCTGCAGCTCGGCGCCGGGCAGACCCCGGCTCTGGCGGCGGTGGGCACCTCGCTGCGCCGCTGGGCGCACGGAGTGCGGGACGCGGCCGACCGGGCCGCGCATACCGGCGAGCTCGCGTACTGGCAGCGGACGCTCGGCGGCCGTGACCCGCTGATCGGCGCCCGCCCGATCGAGCCGGCGATCGACACGATGCGCACCACCGAGCGGGTGCACCTCGACATGAGTCCCGCCACGACCGACGCGGTGCTTTCCCGGCTGCCGGACGTCTTCGGCTGCGGCGTCAACGACGGACTGCTCGCGGCGCTGGCGCTGGCGCTGGCGGAGTGGCGGCGCGGCCACGGTGTCGACGCAGCATCGGTGCTGCTGACCCTGGAAGGACACGGGCGCGAGGACGAGGCGGTGGCCGGAGCCGACCTCGCCCGCACCGTCGGCTGGTTCACCAGCGCCTTCCCGGTCCGTCTCGAGCTGCCCCCGATCGAGTTCGCGGAGGCCTTCGACGGTGGACACGCCGCCGGGGAACTGATCAAGGCCGTCAAGGAGCAACTCGCCGCGGTGCCCGCCCGCGGCGTCGGATTCGGGGTCCTGCGGTACCTCGACGAGACCGCCGGGCCGATCCTCGCGGCGCCGCCGGCACCCCAGATCAGCTTCAACTACCTGGGCCGACTCGGCGGCGGGCACCTGCCCGCCGAACTGCGCGAGGTCGGTTGGGTGCCCGATCCGCAGGCACCGGACCTGTTCGCGGCCAGCGGATCCGGCATGGCGGTGGCGGCGGCGATCGACATCAACGCGGTCGTCGTCGACGGCCCCGACGGTCCCCGCCTGATGGCGTCGTTCGCGTACCCGAACGGGGTGCTCCGCGACGTCGACGTCGCGGAGATCGCGGACCTGTGGCGCCGCGCCCTCGACGGACTCGCCGCACATGCCGTGCTACCCGGTGCGGGCGGTCTCACCCCGTCCGACCTGCCCCTGGTGTCGGTCAGCCAGCGGCAGATCGAACACTGGGAGCGGCGGTACCCGGGCCTGCGGGAGGTCTGGGCGCTGTCTCCGCTGCAGTCCGGGCTGCGTTTCCACGCCACCTTCGCGGCCGGGGAGGTCGATGTCTACACCGCGCAGCTGCGCCTCGACCTCGCGGGCACGGTCGACGCCGGCCGGTTGCGCGCCGCCGCGGCCGGCCTGCTCGGCCACCACCCCAGCCTGCGGACCGCCTTCGTCTACGACAACCCTCGGGAATTGCATCAGACGGGCGAAAATCTGCTGGTCGCCTGATGGGGAGCAGCGTGAGATTACCGCAGTAGTGACGAGGGAATGCCTGT
>NZ_JBHURF010000039.1:0-69822 GCF_042674125.1 Rhodococcus sp. NPDC056960
AAGGTGGCGGGCGCCACCGGTCGGCTCAACGACTACGCCGAGGGCGGCGGCGGAAGCCTGCTGTCCGCGATCACCGGCAACGGCAACGGCAACGGCAACGGCAACGGCAACGGCAACGGCAACGGGGACGGGGACGGGAACGACGACGGCAACGGTGACGGCAAGTCGTTCCTCTCCGGGCTGACCGACACCGTGAAGGAGAAGGCGTCCGGCCTCAAGGACAAGATCACCGGTGGCGGTGGCGGTGGCAAGGGCAAGAAACTCAAGCTCACCAATATCGTCGAAACGATCGATGTCGGGGTCCCGGTCCAGCTGGCCTACAACCAATGGACCCAGTTCGCCGACTTCCCGTCGTTCATGAAGAAGGTCGAGCGGGTGGAGCAGGAGGCGGATGAGAAGCTCGAGTGGAAGGCTCAGATCTTCCTCTCGCACCGAACTTGGGAAGCGTCGATTCTCGAGCAGGTTCCCGACGAGCGGATCGTGTGGCGGTCGAAGGGTGCCAAGGGTTTCATCGACGGTGCGGTGACGTTCCACGAGGTGACCCCCGATCTCACCCGCATCGTTCTGATCCTCGAATATCACCCGAAGGGGTTGTTCGAGAAGACGGGAAACCTGTGGCGGGCGCAGGGACGACGAGCGCGCCTGGAACTGAAGCACTTCGGACGCCACGTGATGACGCAGTCGATCCTCCATCCCGACGAAATCGAGGGCTGGCGCGGAGAAATCCGGGACGGCAAGGTAGTCGAACCCGAGGAGTCCGAGGACTACGACGAGGGGCCGGCCGAGGACGAAGCGCAGCCCGACGAGGACGAGCAGGACGAAGCGCAGCTGGACGCGGACGATGAACCCGAGGACGAGACCGACGAGGGTGAGGAACCCGAGGACGAGACCGACGAGGGCGAGGGCGACGACACCGCCGAGTACGAGGACGAACAGCCCGAGGACGAGGCCGACGAAGACACCGCCGAGTACGAGGACGAACAGCCCGAGGACGAAGAACCGGAGGACGAGGGCGAGGTCGAAGGACCCGACGACGAAACCGACGAGGGCGAAAGCGGCGAGGAACCCGACGAGGCGGAGGAGGAGCCCGAACCACCTCGGCGCCGTCCCCGTAAGGCCGCCGCGAAGTCGACCCGGACCGCGGCGAAGTCGACGCGCAGCGGGACGAAGTCGACCCGAACCCCAGCGAAGCGCACCCGGGCCGCGTCGAAGTCCACCGGGGCCGCGAAGTCGACCCGAACCGCGGCGAAGTCGACCGGGGCCGCGAAGTCCACCCGGACCGCGGCGAAGTCGACGCGCAGCGGGACGAAGTCGACCGGGGCCGCGGCGAAGAAGGCACCTGCGCGGCGCAGGAGAGGAGCACGAGCATGACCACGGCAGGTGGACCCAGCTCGAGCAGCCTCGCCGACGTCATCGACACCATCCTCGACAAGGGCCTGGTCATCGACGCGTACGTGCGGGTCTCGCTGGTCGGTATTGAACTGCTGACCATCGACGCCCGCATCGTGGTCGCGAGTGTCGACACCTACCTCCGGTTCGCGGAGGCGGTGAACCGGCTCGAGATCGGCAGCGAACCCAAGGGCCTGACGGACCTGGCCGGGGGCGGCGGCGAGAGCGACACCGAATCGAAAACCCAGGGCGCACTCGGGGCGGCCGGTGAGAAACTTGGCGGCCTGCTGGGTGGCAGGGAAGAAGAGGAAGAACCGGAGCGGGAACGAGTGTCGCGCAGATCGACTCGAGGTGACAGGTGATGGCCGCATCGGAGAAGGCCGCGGAATCGGAGACGGCAGGCAAGGACGAGAAGAAGCCGACGATCGGGGTGTATGTCTACGGGATCGTGCCGTCGGACGTCGAACCCGAAGAGGGCGCGACCGGCGTCGCGGACGGCACGGTGAGCGTGGTCGCGCAGGGTGAGATCGCGGCGCTGGTGAGTGAACTGTCCGTCGACCGCGCGCTCGGCACACCCGAGGACCTGCGGGCCCATGCGGACGTGCTGGACGGGACGGCCCGGGTGGCGCCGGTGTTGCCCCTGCGGTTCGGTGCGGTGCTCAGCGACGCCGACGCTGTGAAGGAGGAACTGCTGTCGGCGCATGCGGACGAGTTCGCGTCCGCCCTCGAGCAATTGGAGGGTAAGGCCCAGTACGTCGTCAAGGGTCGGTACGTGGAGAAGGCGATTTTGCAGGAGATCATCGACGAGAGCGACCAGGCCGCGCAACTGCGGGACGCGATCCGCGACAAGTCGGAGGACGCCGGCCGGGACGCGCGGATGGCCCTGGGTGAGCTGGTGAGCAACGCGATTGTCGCCAAACGCGACGAGGACACCCGCAAGACACTCGAGGCGCTCGAGGATCTCGTCGAGTCGGTCAATATGCGCGAACCCACGCACGAGGAGGAGGCTGTGCAGGTGGCGGTGCTCGCCGACGTCGAGCGTCAGGAAGAGCTCGAAAAGGCCGTGGGGCAACTCGCCGAGAACTGGGACGGCCGGGTGGAGATGAAGCTGCTCGGACCGCTCGCCGCGTATGACTTCGTGGTGACGCAGAAGCCGGAGGGGCAAGGTTGACGATTCCGGTATCCGCGGTCCGCGGTGGCCCACACGCTGCGGCCGCCCGGAAGAGTGTGCTGCCACAGTGGGTCTGCCCGACAGGTCTGCCGCAGCCCCGCCTCTCATGAATATCCTGGGATAGGCACCGATCCTTCGCATCCCCTCGAAGTCACCGGTGCAGTGGCCCCCGCCAGCCGCACATGTCAGGTCCCCTGACGGGGGCTCGCCCGTGCGGCTTCCCGGACGGGCCCACACGTCTCGCCGCCCATTCGCCACTGGCGGCTCGACCAGCAACGCAGGGTAGGGGAGGGGATCCGGGGCGCGTTCGTCGACTACCGTCGATGTCGCCGTGATTTACGCCAGTCGAATCCGCTGCAGGTCGTGGCCGACCGTGACTGATCCGGAATAGCCTTGGGAGGCCCAGGATTTCCACTGGCCATCATCGAGTAGTCCTGCCATGTCCCCGATGTGAGACAGGACGAGCTGGCTCGCACCGCAGCGCTCGGCAATCGAACCGACTTGCTGCACTTCGACATGACCCTCGAGCAGATGGGCTTTGAGTGTCTCGTCGAGGTCAGCTCCTTCGACATTGATTGCTTCGTGGACGAGCACGTCGGTCCCAGTCGCCAATTTGATGAGATTCTCGCTGTACGTCGTGTCACCGGAGAAGGTGACCGATCCGAACTCGGTATCGAAGCGGAACGCGAACGCAGGGTATACCGGGCCGTGAGGTACCAGGGTGGCTGACACGGTGACACGGTCGTCGGTCATCACGACGAATGGGTCCATGTCGGGATGAGGTGATGTATAGCTTGAACCGACCTCGGGTAGGGCGATCTCGCGTACATCGGTCAACGTACGAATGTCACGTATACCAGTGTCGCGTAGGAAGACGTTCGACGAGTATGCATACGCATCGTGGAGGCTCGACGTCATCGCACCGATGCCGGGGGTGGGGTCATTCGGTGACACGACAGGGGCGACTCCTCCGCCGTATCGTTCGGGAAGACCTCCGGCCGGGCCCGGACCGTAGATTTTCACCGGCCCGGAGAGATTGTCTCCGAGCGAATTCGGGACCATGCCTCCCAGAAGAAAGTAGTTGTAGTAGTCAGACACGTGGTCGGCGTGGAGGTGTGTGATGAAAATCGAGTCGAGTGATCTCAGAGTCAGGCCTGAGTTGACGTACTGTGTAGTTGACTTCCGGCCGCAGTCGACCAGGTAGGTGCGTCCTGCAACTGTCAGCGCGGTGCTGATGCCCGCTCTGTCGGGTTGGATTGGCGGGCCGGCCTGGGTACCGAGCAGGATCAGCTCGAGATTTGGTTCGGCGGCTGTGCCGTTGCCTGCGGTTTCGGACGCGACTCCGGTATCCGATGCAGCGGTGGTCGATGTTGAACACGCAGTCAATCCCGCCGTGGCGGTCAGTGCGCCAAGCCCGATCAAGAGGGACCTCCGGTTGATCGAAGGCATTGACGTTGCATCGTGAGCGTTGCAGTTCAGGCACATCGTGAGGTGTGCTCCTTCATGTTCATGGGTTTTCAGTCCTGGTGGGTGGCGGAACGAGTGTCGTGGGGGGAGCCCGCGTGGTGTTCACGTTCGGCAGGCTCTGCAGACGGCAGTCCTGGTGTCCGCAATTCCTGCGTTCATACTGAGGAGAAGGGCTGATTGAGGACGTCTCGCCTGCGGCGGTCTGAGGGGGAGGTGCTTCGCGCATGTGCTCGCACACAGCCGGGATCGACGCGACGTCGAAAGGCATTTCGACGGCGAGGATGGCATGCGGGGCGTCGTGGACGAGTTTGACGCGCTGGGATCGGGCGGTGGATGGTCATGGCATCGTCGTGCCGCGCTCGCTTTCCTCGGCCAGTACGACTGCGTCTTCGAGGGTCATGCCGGTGCCTTGGGTCAGGTGGGGTGTGCGCACATGTGCGCGGCGTCGCCGAGAACGATGAGGTGGCCGCGGTTCCAGGGTGCGGGGAGCAGGACCTCGCTCAGCGGCTGTAGACGATGCCATCGGGTCCGTCGGTGGCATCCTGGAGATCGCCGATGAGTCCCTTGGAGCCGGCGAGGCGCCCGGTGAGCGGGGTTCCGAAGTCGGCCCGGTCGTGGCGGGGGGGGGTGCCCGGGTCGGGAGTGACCAGGAACAGATACATCGAGTCCTCGGACAGCAGAATGACTCCGGTCTCGTCCGATCACCTTGGAAGAGAAGGGTGTTGGAGACCGACGGGTCGCGCGGCATGGTCTCGCGCCACACCCCGTAGCCGCTGAGCACCGGGTCGTGCCCTGGCCCTGCGACGAGCGGACCCATCCTTGCCAAGCATTTCGCCGAGTTGGCCGAAAGCGGGTGAGCTGGCCAGCCCGGTTCGACAACGACTCGCAGGCGCCGGATGGACCATCACGCCCGATCTCCTCTCTGCCCGGACCACGCATGAGGCGTCACGAGGTGCGAACGCGATGACGGTATCTAAATACTGCAGGTTTCGAATTGCTCCCTACCGCCAGTCCCGGGCGGAGGACTTGGAGGCGGTCCGGAGGAGAGCCGCCGGCACCTTCCCGGATGTCAGCGGCTCCTCGTCCCATTCCGGGACCTCCTCCTCGACCCGACTGCGCCTGCGGACAGGTTTGCGGGCGCAGTCGGCTATGCGGGTGCCCCGACTGTCTGTGGCTCTGATTCGGTCAGGTTGTGTAGAACTTCGTCGGTGGTGGCGCAGTGGCCGAGCAGCTCGAAGGTGTCCAGGGTTGCCTGGTGTGCGGCGTCGGTCGCGGCGGCGCACGCATCGGTGACGATGATGGTGTTGTAGCCGAGGTTGACCGCATCGCGAGCGGTTCCTTCGACGGTCACGTTCGTGGCCACCCCGGTGAAGAGGACTGTGTCGATGCGGTGGCGACGCAGGATCGAATCCAGGGGCGAGGTCGAGAACGCGGATGTGCCGGGATGACTGATGATTGCCTCGGTCGGCAGAGGTTCCAGGTCGGGGATGATGCGAGCGCCATGGGAGCCCTCGACGAGGGCTCCCATGTCTGCGATGGCGCGATTGAGTGCGGTGTTGAGGATCAGTTCGGGGTAGCCGGGTGCGAAGGCCGCGCGGGTCCAGATCACGTGGGCCCCGGCGGATCGGACGCCGTCGAGCAGGATGCGGGTGGTGTCGATGATGTGGTGGCGGGCCACTGATTCGGCGAAGAAGGGTGCGAAGGCGCCGGTCGGCGTCACGATGTCTTCCTGCCAGTGCACGTTGATCAGGGCGGTCCGTGACGGGTCGAGGGGGTACGGGAATCGTCGTTCGGTCATGGTGGTCACTTTTCGTCCGGGGTGATGATGAAGTTGCTGAATCCGCCGTGGCGCGATGCCACGCCGTTGATGGCGTCGTTCACCTTCGCCAACGGGTAGGTGATGTGTTCGAAGATGGACAGATCGACCAGGCCGGCGGCGGCCATGGCGGCCATGTCTTGTCCCTCGCCGGCGGTGAACCAGCACGAGCCCAGCAATTGCAGTTGTTGATCCATGATGTGGTGGACCTCGATGGGCACCTCGCCGGCGGTGGCGCCGATGTTGACGGCGCGTCCCCCGCGGCGAAGTGACTTCATCCCCTGCTGGAACGGTTCGTGCGGGGCTCCGGGACCGAGTGCGTCGATGTACACGTCGACACCGCCCTCGATGGTCTGGCGGACCCAGGTGTCGATGGCTCCGTCGAGCGTCGAGAACGTGCGGATGCGGTTGGGTGAGAGTGCTTCGACGCGGGTGAGCAGGTCGCGGTCGCGTCCGGTGCCGAGGATGGTGGTTGCGCCCATGGCGAGCGCGAACAGGGCGACTCCGAGGCCGAGGGTGCCGCTGATGCCGTTGATGAGCACGGTGGTGTCGGTGCCGACTCTGGCCTTGCGGAGGGCCGCGTAGCCGGTCCCGAGATATCCGAAGCGGGCGGCTTGTTCGAACGAGACGTTGTCGGGCAACTTCACCAGCGAGTACTGGGGTGCGATCATGTGTTCGGCGAGACCACCGTACGGGTACCTGTCCAGCATCCGGGGCGCGGAGGCGGTGAAACCGAAGTACCCCGAGAAGGCGTAACTGGTGCAGTTGATGTGCTCGCCGCGCCGGCACGCCAGGCAGTCGCCGCAGTGCCTTCCGGGGTTGACGTAGACCCGGTCGCCGGGGGCGAAGCCGTGCACATCGGCGCCGACGGCGTCGACGATGCCGGCGGGGTCGAGGCCGAAGATCGCGGGCAGCGCGGGCAGAGGGTTCTGCGGGAACCAGGTGGTCCAGTTCTTCAGGATGTTGGCCAGATTGGGCACGATGTTGCAGGCCCGGACCGTGACCCGGACATCGTGCGGGCCGGGTTCGGGCAGTGGGACCCGATCGAGGGTCATCGGCTCACCCACATGGTGCATACGGGCAGCGAGCATCGTTTCCGTCATTGTCTTCACTCCTGAAAATTTCCGATCCGGCAGGTTTCCGCCGTCCGGTCTATGTAAGACTCTCTTATGTGATGCCAGCCACAGGTTTCCCGTCCAGTGGGCAACCGGTCTGCGCGTGAGCGGGAGAGAGGACGTTGTGTCGGGCCGCAATTCGATGCCGGGACGGTCGGTGACCAGCAAGGTGCTGACGATCTTGGAAGCATTCACCGGTGAGCGCACCGAGATGTCGATGTCACAGATCGCGCGGGCGACCGGCCTGCCCAGCAGTACGGTGCACCGATTGCTGCGGGACCTCGTCGAATGGGGCGGACTCGAACGCACGCCGCAGGGGAATTACGTCATCGGGGTGCGGCTGTGGGAGGTGGCCGCGCGGGCGACGCGGACCTACGGGTTACGGGAGCGGGCACTGCCGTTTCTGCAGGGGCTGTGGGAGATGACCCATGCCCACATTCTGCTCGCGGTCCTCGACGGGACCGAGGCGTTACTGGTGGAGAAGATCAGTGGAACACGCGATGTGCCACCGGTCGGGCGGGCGGGCGGGCGCCTACCACTCCATGCCAGCGCGGTCGGTAAAGTTCTTCTGGCACACTCGGATCCGCAGTTCCAAAGCCAGGTGCTGGAGGGCGAGCTCATCGGGTACACCCCGGCGACGATCACCGATCCGAGCGCACTGCGCAGTGAGTTGGCAAGGGTGCGTCGCACAGGGGCGGCCACCTCCATCGACGAGCTCACCCCCGGATCGGCGTCGTGCGCGGCGCTCGCGGCCGGCCCACCGGAGGTCGGATCGGTGGCGGTGTCGATCCTGGGAACGCCCGGGGCCCGGGACATGCGGGAGATGACGATGCTGGTGCAGTCGGCGGCGCGCGGACTGGCACATGCGCTGAGCAACACCCGGCCGGCGAACCCGATCACCCCACGCCTGCCCCGCTCGGCGTCGAGCGGCTAGACAGGGTGGGGTGAGGGTGGCCAGTGGGTCGGGTGAGGTCAGGACGCGTTGGTGAACGCGCGGTCGCTCGGTGTCGATTGGCCGGCGGCGAAGGTGTGGGTTCGGATCAACTCGCGAACGTCCATGAGGGAGTGTCCTTTTCTGCGGCGTACGCGACGCCGCACGAGTGGATGGGGTGATCGGCGGCGTCACCCGCCCCGGGTGAGCGAGGTGCGGGGCGGCGGTGCGGTTGTGGGGTCAGAACGCGTCGACGGGCAGCTCGAGAAGTTGCCCGGTGGTGCGCCGCATCGTGTCGAGTGCGGCGGGCAGACCGGTGAGGACCTGGCGTGTAAACCAGGATCCGGCCTCGACCTTGCCGAGGTAGAACGATCGGTCGGCGCCGCTGTCGTCGAGGCGTGACTGCGCGAGCAGGGCACTGCGTAGTAGCAGCCACCCGCACACCAGATCACCCAGTCGCAGCAGGAACCGTGTGGTGTCCAGCGCTGCCACCGGCCGCGCACCGGCGCTTCCCCATCGGGCGGTGAGCACTTCGACCATGCCCCGGACCGCCTCGATCGCCGAGCCGAGGATCTCGCCGTCACCGGCCAGTCGCGACGCGGCGGTATCACCGACGGTTTTCTCCATCTCGGCGAGCAGTCGTTCGAGGGCGGCACCGTTGTCGCGCAGAATCTTGCGGGAGAACAGGTCCTGGCCCTGGATGCCGGTGGTGCCCTCGTACAGGGCGTCGACCTTGGTGTCGCGGACGTACTGCTCGAGGGGATAGTCGGTGAGAAATCCGGAGCCGCCGAAGATCTGCAGACTTTCCTGCCCCAGGACGCGCCACGCCGTTTCGGCGCAGTAGCCCTTGATCACCGGCAGCAACATCTGGTGGCAGGCGTCGGCGTCCCGGTCGAGGTCGCCGGCGGCGCGGGAGGCCTCGACCCGGTCCTGCTGGGTGCCGGTGTAGAGGATCAGCGCCCGCATCCCCTCGGCGTAGGCCTTCTGTGTCATCAGCGACCGGCGCACGTCGGGATGTTCGATGATCGCGACCGGCCGGTCGTTGCCGCCGACGAGCCGGCGGCCCTGCACCCTGGTCGTGGCGTACTCGCGGGCGTTGAGGTAACCGGTCGACAACGCCGCCGTCGACTTGACCCCGACCAGCATCCGCAGATGTTTGATCAGCTCGAACATCTGCCGCAGGCCGGCGTGGGTGTCCCCGAGCAGCCAGCCGACCGCCGGGCGATCCCCGCCGAGGGTCACCTCGCAGGTGGGACTGCCGGTCAGGCCCATTTTGTGTTCCATCCCGGTGACCAGCACCCCGTTGCGTTCGCCGAGGTCGCCGGTGGCCGAGTCGACATGGAACTTCGGGACGACGAACAGCGACAGCCCCCGGGTGCCGGGTCCGCCGGCACCGTCGACGCCCACCGGGCGAGCGAGGACCAGGTGGATGATGTTGTCGGTGAGGTCGTGGTCACCGTAGGTGATGAACCGCTTGGTGCCCTCGAGATGCCAGCTCCCGTCCGGTTGGGGTAACGCCCGGGTGCGGCCTGCCCCCACATCGGATCCGGCGTCCGGTTCGGTCAACATCATGGTGACCATCCAGCGACGCTGCACGATCAGCTCGGCGATCCGGCGTTGGTCCTCGGTGCCCTGCTGCCGCAGCAACCGAACTACTTGAGGAATGACGTTGAGGCCCTGGGGGATTGCCGGGTTGGCTCCGAGCATCATCTCGGTGATGCACCACCGCAGGGATGGGGGCACGTTCTGCCCGGAGATCTCTTCCGGCAGGTCGAGGTCGAGCCATCCGGAGTCGAGGTAGTCGGCCGCGGCGTCGCGGTAGGCGACGGGCAGCCGGACGCTGTGGTCGGCCGGGTCGAAGACCGGGGCGCGGTCGGTGTCGGCGAAGGTCTCAGCGAGTCGGTCGGTGGCGTAGCGCGCCCCCTCGGCGAGGATGGTGCGGGCGGCGTCGGGGTCGACGTCCGCGAACGGCGCCTTCCCGTAGACGGTGTGGCTGCCGAGCAGTTCGAACAGCACGAACTGCATGTCTCGGATGTTGCTGCGGTAGTGACTCATCGGCCTGGTTCTCTATTCTCGGGCCTGGGGTCTGTCCACAACCCCAAAGGATGTAAGGATTACTGACAACGTATCAGTTTCTCTTATATGGCGTCAATCATGTCGTCTCTGTCGCGCTCACCGTCCCCGTCAGCGGCCGCGGACGGGGCCAGCCGGATGTCGAAGTGGACCCGCGACCACGGCGAGGTCGCGAGGTCGCGGCCGTCGGGGGTGCGGGTGCCGGCGGGCTGTGGCACGAAGTCCTTGATCAGCGAGTCGCGGACACCGAAGACGGTGTCCGCATCGAGCAACTCGTCGCCGCGGACGAAGATGTGCGTGACCAGGGTGCGGTGGCCTTCGGCGGACACCATGAAATGCAGGTGGCTTGCGCGCATGGGTGAGCGGCCGACCGCGTCGAGCATCTTTCCGACCGGACCGTCGTGGGGGATGGGGTACGGCGTCGGGCGCAGACCCCAGAACGCGTAGCGTCCGTCGGCGTCGGCGTACAGGTGGGCGCGGCCGGCGACGCGGTCGTCGTCGTACTGGACGTCGTAGTACCCGTCGTCGTCGGCCTCCCAGACCTCGATGCGGGCCCCGGGAATCGGGGTGCCGTCGGTGTCGGTGACCGTGCCCTCGACCCAGCACGGCTCACCCGCCGCGCCGCCTGCGATGTCGCCGCCGATCGGCACCTCGGGGGCGTCGTCGACGAAGAAAGGTCCGAATACCGTTGCCTCGGTGGCACTCCCGTGCGCCTCGTTGTTGACGGTGACCGTCTGCATCGAGGCACCGAGAACATCCGAGAGGAGAATGAATTCCTGCCGCCGGTCGTCGGTGATGTGTCCGACGGCGGTGAGGAAGTCGATGGCGCTCTGCCACTCCTGCTCGGTCAGGCGCACCTCGCGGATGAACGCGTGCAGGTGCTGCACGAGCGACTGCATCAACTGCCGCAGGCGTGGGTTGTCGCAGCCGTCGAAACTCGCCGTCACCCGTTCGGTGAGTTCGCGTTCGCGTCGGTGCTGTTCGGTGTCGGAATTGGTCATGTCATCGCTTCCTCGGTCAGGGGGGCGCCGGCCCACGCCGCCCGCAGCAACCGGGCGAGATCGCGTTCGGTGACACGGCGCGGCGTGCTGTCGGGGATCGCCGGCAGGATCAGGTGGGCGGCCTCGTCGATCGCCTCTTCGGTGAAGCCGTAGTCGCGCAGGGCGGTGGGGGCGTCGAGTTGTGCGCGCAGCGCCGCCAGCCCGGACACGGCGTCGCTGGTGCCGAATGCGTCCGCGATGCGCGCCGCC
This sequence comes from Rhodococcus sp. NPDC056960, assembly GCF_042674125.1. Classification (NCBI taxonomy): domain Bacteria; kingdom Bacillati; phylum Actinomycetota; class Actinomycetes; order Mycobacteriales; family Nocardiaceae; genus Rhodococcus; species Rhodococcus sp. NPDC056960. The sequence continues at coordinate 11,213 of NZ_JBHURF010000039.1, forward strand.
GCGGTGGGCGCGGCCGGGGCCAGGAAGGCCAGGACGTAGGGCAGGATCACCGCGTGGGTCTGGGCGTGCGGCAGGTTGTAGGCACCGCCGAGCACGTGACAGATCTTGTGGTGCATACCCGAGCCGGCGGAGGAAAAGGCCACCGCCGACAGGTAGGCGCCGTAGAGCGTCTGTTCCCGGCCGTCGCGGTCGCGTGGGTCCGCGGTGACCGCCGGCAGTCCCGCGCTGAGTGCGCGGATGCCCTCGGTTGCGAGGGCTTGATCGATCGGGTCGGTGCGCGGGGCCCACATCGAGTCGATGCAGTGCGCGAGCGCGTTGAGCCCGGAGGCGACCGACAACGGCACCGGCATCGAGTAGGTCAGTTCGACGTCGTAGATCACCGCCGCCGGCAGTACCCGATCATCCATGCCGGTGGTTTTGCGGGACTTCTCGGTGATGCCCCACACGTTGGTGGCCTCGGAGCCGGCGTAGGTGGTGGGCACGGCGACGATGGGAATCGCAGTGGTCAGGGCGACCGCCTTGGCGAGGCCGGTGGCGGAGCCGCCGCCGATGCTGATCAGCAGATCGACGTCGTGTTCGGCGGCGGTGCGGCGCGCGTGGTCGGCGGTCTCGATCGGTACGTGGGGCACGACGTCGTCGTAGACGATCGCCGCGGGCAGCTGGGCGGCGAGGTCTTGTGCGCGCTGGCGTGCGGGGGTGTCGGCGATGAGCATGACCGACCGGGCGGCGAGCCGGTCCGCCTCGGAGAGCAGGTTTTCGGCAGCGCGGCCGGCCCCGAACAGCACCCGCTGTCCGAGGGTGCGGTGGGTGAAGGTCAGCATCGGGTCAGTGCCTCCTGGGCCGCGGCTTCGGCGTCGTAGCCGTAGATCCACCCGCTGCGGGTGAGGGCGTCACCGTCGCCGAGTGCGGTGTCGCGTTGTTGCTGTTCGGGGCCGTCGGGCAGGTGGTTGATGTGTTTACGGTCGCGGCTGAGTTCCTGCAGCCGGCATGCTCGTGGTCGCCGGACCTGTTCGTAGACGGCCAGCGCGGACTCGGGATCGCCGGGTTGGGCGGCCAGGCACTGGGCCAGCGCGGCGGCGTCCTCGATGGCCTGGACTGCGCCCTGCGCGAAGAACGGGAACATTGCGTGTGCGGCGTCGCCGAGCAGGGTGACCCGGCCCTTGCTCCACTGCGACAGCGGGGCGCGATCGAGCAGGGCCCACCGTCCCGGAGTTCCCGCGCGCTCGATCAACTCGATCAGGCGGGGGTCCCAGCCGTCGAACTCGGCAAGCAGTTCGGCGACCGTGCTGCGGCTGCTCCAGGATTCGTCGGTGAAGTCCCCGGCGGGCGCGAACGCCACGATGTTGATCTTGCGACCGGCCGAGACCGGGTAGTGGACCAGGTGGTGATCTGGGCCGATCCACAGCGTCTGCACCGGGCGGCGCGCGAAATCGGGAGCCTTCTCGGCCGGAACGAGTGCCCGGAAGGCGCACATGCCGGAATACTCCGCCGGGGACGGGGTGGTGATCGCGCCGCGGATCACCGAATGGACCCCGTCGGCGCCGACGACCACGTCGGCGTCGACGACGGTGCCGTCGTCGAAGTGCACCCGCGCCCCGCCATCATGGTGATCGATACCGGTGCAGCGTTTACCCAGCTCCACCAGTTTCGGCGGCACCGCTGCGCGGATGGCCTCGAGCAGGTCGGCGCGGTGACTGACGTACGAGCTTTCGCCGTAGAGGTCCTCGCAGCGGCCGGCCATCTGTTCGGCCGACAGGACCACACCGTTCTCCCAGCGCCGGAACTCCCAGCCGACCTCGAGTTCGACGGCGGACTCGAGGAAGCGGTCCAGGTGGCCGAGCCGCCGCAGCAGCCTGACCGCGTTCGGGGAGATCACCAGTCCGGCACCCACCTCGCCCAGCTGGGGTGCCTGTTCGTAGACGCGGACATTCATCCCGGCCTTGTGGAGGAAGGCGGCGGCGGCGAGGCCGCCGATACCACCGCCGACCACGACGATGCGGGGAGAGGTGCCGGACGTGCCGGCGGATGCGGAACTGGTCATCGGTTTGTCTGCTTTCTGGGGAGGGAACGCCGGAGCCGGAAGATGTTCGCGCGCAGCTCATGTGGAGAGGGAGCGATACCGGATCGTCAGGATCTGCCGGAGAGGACGTCGGTCAGGAGTCGGTGGCCGGAGCACCGGGATCGGTCAGGTCGCGGCGCAGGAGTTTGCCTACCGAACTGCGCGGCAGCGAGGGGCGGACCTCGAGGGTCCGCGGGATCTTGAACTTGGCCAGATGCGGCCGCAGGAACTGCTGCAGGTCCTCGAGGGTGACCGCGGTGTCGGAGACGATCACCGCGGTCACCACCTCACCCCACACCGGGTGGGGCCGGCCGATCACCGCCGCGTCCTTGATGCCGGGGTACTGGGCGATCAGGTGCTCGACCTCGGCCGGGTCGACGTTCTCGCCGCCGGTGATGATGGTGTCCTTGGACCGTCCGCTGATACACAGATCGCCGTCCTCGTCGACGAACCCGCGATCGCCGGTGACCAGCCAGCCCTGGTGGAACGCCGCGTCGGTGGCCTCGGGGTTGCGCCAGTATCCCGACGCCAGATGCGGTCCCCGCACCCACACCTCACCGACGGCGCCCGGGGCGCAGTCGGTGCCCTCGGCGGCGACGATCCGCACATCGGTCAGCAGCGCCGGCGGCCCGGAGGAGGCGGACTTGTCCGCGGCATCGGTTCGGCGGCGGAAGCTGACCGAGGGTCCGGCCTCGGTCATCCCGAAGCTGGCCAGCACCGGGATCCCGCGCTTGGCCCACACGGTGACCAGGGCGGAGGGCATCGGTGCCCCACCACCGAGGATCCAGCGCAGGCTCGACAGATCGGCGTCGTCGAACCCGTCGGCCTGGGTCATCAGCGCCAACATCGACGGCACCGCGAACAGGGTGGTGATGCGGTGCCGGCGGATCTGTTCGAGGCAGCGGCGGGCGTCGAAACCGCGGTCGATCACCACCGCCCCGCCCTTGTGCAAGGTGTTGATCGCGAGGGTGTTCAGTGCTGCGGTGTGCGAGAACGGAGTGTTCACCAGGGTGACGTCGTCGGAAACGATGTCCAGGCCGAGCACCGTGTTGACGGCGTTGAACAGCAGCGCGCGATGGCTCAGGACCACCCCCTTCGGTCGTCCCGAGGTTCCGGAGGTGTAGACGATCAGCGCCGCATCCTCCGGGGCGGGGCAGTGCGCTGTGGGCACCGCCACCGCGCGGGTGGGAAACACCTTCAACGGCACACCGGCGGCCGGTGCGAGCAGATACCGCGGTATCTGCCCGCACCGCGGGTTCCCCGTGATCCGCTCGACCGTCGACGGGGACACCAGCAGCGCCCGGGCCGCCAGATCGTCGATCACATGCACGAGTTCCTCGACGGTGGACGCCACACCGACCGGGGCGAACACCGCACCCACCCGGGCGCAGGCGTAGACCGCCACGAGCAGCTCGGGCCGGTTCTCCGAAAAGCACACCACCCGGTCACCCGGTCCGATGCCGCGCTCGGCGAGGAAGGTGGCGGCGGCCCGGATCCGCTGCAGGAACTCACCGTAGGTCCATTCCTGATCGCCGTATACGAGCGCCACCCGGTGGGGTTGGCGTTCGGCGCGGCGTTCGACCAGTTCTCCGTACCGCAGGCCTGTCAGCATGTGCATAGTGTCCGGCTCAATGGTGCTCGTCATGGCAGTTTCTCCGCTCAGATCGGGTAGTGACGGTGCTCGGAGGAGACGGTGACCCACCGCAACTCGGTGAACTCCTCGAGCGATGCCGCCGACCCGAACCGCCCGTAGCCGCTGGCCTTGACACCACCGAACGGCATATGGGCCTCGTCGTGCACGGTCGCGCCGTTGACGTGGCAGATCCCGGATTCGATCCGGTGTGCCACCCGCAGGCCGTGGTCGACGTCGGCGGTGAACACCGCCGCGGACAGCCCGTACTCGGAATCGTTGGCCACCCGCACGGCATCGTCGACGCCGTCGACGACGATGATCGGCGCCACCGGGCCGAAGGACTCCTCGGTGTAGATCCGCGCATCGGGGCCGACACCGGTGAGCACCGTCGGGGGGTAGAACAATCCGTCCGCCGTGCCGCCGGTGAGCACCGTCGCACCATGTGCGACCGCGTCTGTGACCAGGGCGTCGACGTGCGCGACCGCGGCCTCGTGCACCAGCGGACCGAGATGGGTTCCCGGATCCTGCGGGTCACCGACCACCAGAGCGCGGGCACGCTCGGTGAGCTTGTCCGCGAACCGGTCGGCCACCGCCTTATCGACGATGAGCCGCTCGGTGGACATGCAAATCTGGCCCTGATTCATGAAGGCACCGAACGACGCGGCGGCGGCCGCCTCGTCGAGGTCGGCGTCGGCGAGGACGACGAACGGGGCCTTTCCTCCCAGCTCGAGCACCGAGCGGGTCAGGTGCCGCCCGGCGGTCTCACCGATGATGCGTCCAACCCGGGTCGAGCCGGTGAAGTTCACACACCGGACGGCCGGATGCGCGATCAGCGCGTCGACGACCTCGGCGGCATCGTCGGCAGCGTTGGTGATCAGATTGACCGCGCCGGCCGGCGCCCCGGCGTCGACGAGGCACTGCACGATCGCCGCATGGGTGACAGGGGTTTCCTCGGACGCCTTCAGCACGACCGTGTTACCGAAGGCCAGTGGCATCGCGATCGCGCGGACACCGAGGATGATCGGGGCATTCCAGGGGGCGATACCCACCACGACCCCGAGTGGTCGTCGTTCGGCGAGCGCGGTCAGTCCCGGCACGTCGGACGGAATCACCTGCCCGACCGTGGCATAGACCTGGGCTGCGGCTTCGCGCAGCATGTTGGCTCCGAGCATGACGTTGAAGCCGCACCAGGCCGCGGCCGCACCCATCTCCCGGCCCATCGTCGCCGAAATTTCCGCGCCGCGTTCGTCGAGCAGGTCGGCGGCCCGGTTGAGCACCACACGCCGCCCGGCGGGGCTAATCCCGGCCCACACCGGGGCGGCCGCGGCCGCCGCGGCCGCCGCCCGGGTGGCGTCGGCTGGGCCGGCGGCGGCGACCCGGGCGATCTCCTCGCCGGTCAGACGCTGGGTCTTGACGATGTAGCGGCCGTCGACCGGGTCGCTCACCGCGCCCCCGATGTGCAGGCCCACGGCGGCGACGTCGATGTCGTCGATACTGGTCACGGTCCTACTCCTGTCCGGCGCCGGCGTAGGTACCCAGTCCCGGGCGGTAAGCCTTGGTGTCGAGGAACTCGCTCATGCCCTCGGTGCGGGCGTCGGAGTCGAAGAGGATGGCCTGGTCGTGCTTGGCGTACAGGAAGTCCTCGGCAGCCTCCCAGGGCATCAGACGCGAGTGCCGGAACCCGATCTTGGTGCAGCGCACCACCCACTGACTCAGTGAGCTCACCTTGTTGGCCACCTCGATGGTCCGCTCCCGCAGCCGCTCGGCCGGGACCGCCTCGTTCACCAACCGCATCTCGGCGGCGCGGCGCCCGTCGAACGGTTCACCGGTCATGATGTGATACATCGCGTCCCGGGTGGGGATGGTCTCGGCGAGCGCACGCGTTACCAGGTTTCCGGGAGTGACACCCCAATTGACTTCCGACAGACCGAAAGTGGCGTCCTCGGCGGCGATCGCCAGATCGCAGGAGACCAGCGGCACAAACGCGCCGCCGAAGCACCAGCCGTTGACCATCGCGATGGTCGGTTTGCTGTAGTTGTACAACTTGCGGAACTGCCAATTGGTCCCTTCACCTCGCACCCGGTGCTGCACCGACCGCGGCTTACCGTCCGTCTCGCGGAAGTACTCCTTCAAATCCATACCAGCCGAAAACGCCTCACCCGCACCGGTCAACACGACCACCGCGCAGCGGTCATCGTCTTCGAGACGGTCCAGGGTGGCGAACATTTCCCGGTTCAGGGTGGGGTTCATCGCGTTGCGCTTGTCGGGGCGATTCAAGCTCACCCACGCGATGCGATTGTCGTCGAATTCGACGTCGACCGTGGTGCCCCAGGGCTCGGACGTGGTGTGTGTGGTCATGCGGATCTCCGTCTGCTCGGAAAGGTTCGGCCGAACTGGCCGAGGCGTGATGGAAGGACTGCGTACATGTCAGAGCTTCTGATAAAGGTTTATCAGTGACTCTGATACGCTGTCAACCGTGAACGCAGATCCCCGCGAGGAGCAACCCGATGCTGACGACGCTGCCGACGGCCCGCGCGTGACCTACCTCGTCAAGCGCCTCGAGTCGGCGGTGCGCCGCGACCTCGACGCGGTCATGCAGGAACACGGACTCACCACCCCGCAGTACGCCGCGTTGAGCATCTTGCGCCGCCATCCCGGGATCTCCTCCGCCCAGCTCGCCCGGAGGGCCTTCGTGACCGCCCAGTCCATGCAGGTGATGGTCTCGGCGTTCCTACGGGCCGGATACGTCGAACGCCGTCCGCAGGAAGACAACCAGCGCATCCTGTGCACCTACCTGACCGGCGACGGCCGCGCCGTTCTGGCACGGTGCGAGCACGCCGCCGGCAACGTCGAGAAAAAGATGCTCGACGGACTCGATGGTCCCAGCGTGACCGCGTTGCGGGACGCCCTCGAGGTATGCGTACGCAACCTCGCCCAACCCTGACCACCCCATCCGATGAGGCCGCCCGTCGACCAGTCCACGCCGACCTGACCGAATCAGCCCCACAAACCTGATTGGATGCGAGTGGAGACTGGCGGATGGGGCCGCCACCGCAGTCCTCAAATCCCGACGAGTATCGATCCTTACCCGACACCCATCCTGAATGTGACTCCCAGCGCTATCTGGCACGTTGTTGCCGAAGCGATGTGGCGCGGTGCCGATCAGGCGAGGCTGCAGTAGACGGTCGAGCGTGCGATGCCGAGCACCTCGGCGATCTGTGTGACGGTGGCACCGTGGGCCTTCATGGTGCGGGCCTGCGCGACGGCGGTGTCGGTCAGGGCGGGCGGTCGGCCTGCGACGCGGCCGCGTCTGCGGGCCTCGGCGCGCCCGGCGAGAGTGTTCTCCCGGGTGAGGGCGTGTTGACAGAGCCTGAGTTCGTTGAACAGCTCGACGATCTGATTGCCGGTGTCCGGGTCGGCGGTGTTGAGGTCCTCGGTGATCGACCAGAGGCCGGCGTCGGCGTCGGTGACCCGGGTGGCGGTGCGGAGCAGGTGGGTCAGCGAGTGGGCGAGCCGGTCGAGGGACCACACGACGCGCAGGTCTTGGTGTTCGAGCGCGGCGAGGGCGATCTCGAGCTGTGGTTGCGGGGTGCCCGCCGCGGGGGTGGTGTCGGTGAAGATGCGTTCGCAGCCGGCCGCGGTGAGCGTGTCGTGTTGGAGCGCGAGGCGGCTCCGGTCGGACAAGGTGATGCGGGCGTATCCGAGCTTCCTGGTCATCAGATCGTCCTCGGGGTGATTGTCGGTGGTCAGGTGCCGATGACGAGGGTGTCGCGGGCGGTGTCGACGACCTCACGGGTGATGGTGTGCAGGTCGTTGAGTTCGAGGACGCGTTGGACCTGGCCGAACAGGCGGTGGATGAGCCGGAAGTTGCCGCCGGTGATGCGGGCGACCGCGGCGATCGCCTCGGCGTCGGTGAAGTCGTCGGCGTTGAGTGCGAGGCCGAGTCGGTTCCAGTGCTTCTCGAGCACGAAGGCGAGTTCGTCATCGCTCAGCGGCCGGTATTGGTGGGCGAAGCCGATGCGACTGTAGAGCTGTGGCCCCGTTCGAGCCGGCGTTCCAGTCCGGGCATGCCGATCAGGATCAGGCCCAGGTGGTGGCGGTCGAAGAAGTCTCGAAGCTGTTCGAGGCCGGTGGCTTTGAGGCGGTCGGCCTCGTCGACGATGAGCAGTTCGGTGTAACTGCAGCCGCGGCCGTCGATGTCGGCACTAAGCCAAACTTACACAGCCGGGCCCCGAGCTTAATGGCATGCTCCGGTTGGTGTGCGGAGGAACTAGGAGTCCGGGCGGAGTGCCGGCGGGGTCCAGGACGGCCACCTCGGGTCGTCGATCGGATGGCCGTTGGTGAAGCTGGCGACCAGCCGAAACGGGGTGGCTGCGGTGGTGTTGTCGTACACATATGCATGATCGGCGGTCGCGATCGCAGCGTGCAGCAGGTCCCACAACCGCCCAAACCGTGCCCGGATCTTCTCCTCGGGCACGTGGTGGCCCCCGTTCGCCACGCGGTCGAGCACACGAGCGACGGCCAACTCCTCCGGGATCAGTATCACGTGCAACGTCACGTGGAATCCTGCCCGTTCGGCGTCGCGCAGCAGGTCGAGTTTCGACTCGTGGGAGAACACGGTCTCGGCTACGAACGAGCGGCGTTGGGAAATCCGCTGTGCTCGTTCCTCGGCTGCCAGGGCCGCTGCTTCGTACGCGTGGGTTGCCGCCTCGTTCGGCCACCGTGCGGCGGCGATGACGTCGGCGTTGACGAAGTCCATGTGTGTGACAGGGCGGAGTACGAGCTCGTAGAACGTGGTCTTCCCGGCACCGTTTGGTCCAGCGATGGCGTGCAGGACGGGATCAGGGCTCAAGAGCCGGCCGACTCGCCATCGTGTGCGGCGTGCCGAACGATGTTGCCGTCTGTGTCCAGCTCGACGTAGGAACGGCCGGAGCGGGCGAACTGTTCTGCCAAGTTGAGTCCTTCTCGGCGCTCGGTGATTCGCTCGGTCCATTCCGCGCGGACGACAGCCTGTTGCCGGTCGGCCAACTCGTCGTAGTCGCGTCGACCGTCCAGCACGTCGGCGATATCGCGGTAGGAGACGCTGTGTGAGGCTTCCAGCTCGCGGCCGATCCGCGCCCAGTGCGCAATCTGCTGTGCTGCGCTGCGACTCATTCGTCCACCGACCAGTTTCGCCGATGCGTACAGCTCGTCGTCGATCCGAGTCGGAGACGTAGTTGCCATGTCGTGAACCTCCTTCTCGACATCCAGTGTAGCAGTCTGCAACAGCTCAGCGAGATCCCATGTCGCATCCGCAACTCAAGGACAGGGTTGATTCGTCGGCGTCGTGCGCGGAAGGTCGATAGGCGAAGCGGATCGCCGATGGTAGCCAAGCCTGAGTCCCCCGGTTGCTCCGCGGTACCCGTCGAGAAGGTCCCTGCCAGGATCGGGATGAGTCGGCGCCGCTCCTGCCGTCTCTCGGGTCGGTTCCCCACACTCGATCGATTATGAGCGGCTGCAAGGTGGGGAGTAGGGGAGTGGGAACAAAATAGCAGGTTGATGGGGTAAAAGTCGTCAGCTCGATGGTGGAGTATGAGGACAAATAGTCGCAGAATCGGGGTCGAAGGACACACCGACTGGACCCGGCGACGCGCCGAACTGATCCGCGGACACGATCGAGGGATGCCAGCGCCGGATCACGGTCGTCGACCGGCGCCGTCTGGCGGGCTAAAGCCGGAGACGGGTCATACCGGCGCCCCGACGCGGTGGCTCTCATGGGCCGCGAGGTCGAACCACACGCCCGCGTCCTCACCGTCGACCCGGGGCGCCGTCACACCCGTAACGCACCCCGTCAGTTCGCCGGACGCCTTGGGGTGTTGAGTCCGCGGAAGTCGAACTCCGCGATGCTATCCGCTCCGAGCGGCTCCCGCTGCGCGTCGGGGACGTCCTAGTCGTACAGCTCTCTTCTGTGAGGCCGGTCCCCGGAAAGGTTGAGTTCTCTGATCGCTGCTCGCGGACCAGGGCCTGGCGGCTTCGGCGGTGAGATCTGTCGGATCGGTCACCGGGCGATGGTATCGGCGCACCCAGGTATCTCGTCGGACGCCGCGGGCTCGGCGTGGGCGAGGACATCGTCCAGGATGTTGCTGTGTCGGCGCGTCCGGCTGCGATGTCCCCGCCATCGGTTCTTCTCGAATGTGAGGTCGCGTCGCGTCATCTGACGATTGCACCCGGCGCGCCCGCGGTGCGACGATGTCGGATCAGAGTGGACCAGGTCCTACGGGTGCCCGCACTCCGGTTCCCGGTGCCCCGTGGTCAGCGGACCGGTGCTGGCGCTTACTGCGATTAGCGATAGTTACCCCACCAAAACGGGCTACTCCTTGGGTCGGACGCCGAAGCACCCGTGTATCCCCAGGTCGTCGTCGTGTTGGGGAAGAGGGAAGGTCTCCCGGTCTGTGGGGTGGCTGCGGTAAAAGACATTTCCGCAGCATCTTTGTAAAAACGCCTGCTCAGCAAGCTTTTTGCGCTGCAGAACGCTATCGCAGTGTCTCGATCAGTGGTTTAGCGCAGGTGAAGGACGGAAACGGCCGTCCCGGGCTGCGCTGGGCGCGATCCGACAGGCCGCGGTAACAGCGCGGATCAGGCGCGGCGGGATGGCGGTGGTGTGATCGGGTCCAGGTGCATGGTGGTCACGGCGGTGGGTAGCCCGATCTGCGGCCATCCGGTGGTCAGGGTGAGAGCCTGCGCGGGTGAGGTGGGCAGCAGTACAGCGGTTCGCTGCGGTAGGAGCAGATCCCAGTGCCGGCGGCTTGCAGGTCCGGGCGGGGGAAGTAGGGGTCCGCGGCCGCGAGGTCGCCGGAAGGCCGCCCACACCTATCAGGCCACCCACCCGGGAGCGGACTTCTCCGAGGCGCTCCGCGCGGTGGAAAATTCCGCAACCAACGCAGACGATCCGACCGACTCGGTGGATGCGCAGCCCGCGCCTGCCGCGGAGGACGACTGGCCGGTCGGCCGCCTCGTCGAAACGATCTGGGCCATGGACGCGGAGGCGAACGGAGGCGTCGACGCCCTGCGCCGCGACAATCGCCTCGCGGACTGGGTTGCCCGCGCCCGCGCCGTGCACCGGTGCGGGTGGTCGGCCGCCGAACCCTGGTCGCCCGGCGAGCGGGAAGCCGCCGCCTGGATTCTGGACGATCACGACGCGATAAACAGGTTCGCCACCACACCCGCGGAGATCGTCACCCGCCTCGGCTACGACATCCAGGCCCGCAGCCGCACGGAAGCCGAGCGCCACCTGGGCACCGCCAAGGCCGCCTTCACCGGCGCGCACGACCCCATGACCGGAACCTGCGATATCGAGGAAGAACCCTGAGCTTTCCGGGCCAGCCGCCATCGCGGTTGCCCCGTAGAGCGCGGTATCAGGCGATCTGGAAGCGCTCGTCGCCGAGTTCGACCTCGACGCGCAGTGCTCCGCCGACGGCTTCGACATACCGGCGCAACGTGTCGATCTGCACGCGCTCGAGGTCGCCGTGCTCGATGTTGGACACCCGGTTCTGCCCGACTCCGAGACGCTCGGCCAGCTGCTTCTGCGTCATCGCCACCGATTCGCGCAGCTCCTGAAGCCGGTACGCACGCACCTCGTCGATCATGCGAGCCTTGTGTGCGTCGACCGCGCCGCGATCGACAGGGCGCCCGGCAAGCGTCTGCTCGAGACTCTTTACCATCATGTTCACCTACCTTCCAGCTCGTCCAAATGGGCCGCGAAGCGGTCGTCGGCGATCGGGATGTTGACCTTGTACCAGCGCTTCCACTGTCCGGCCTTGTTGCCGGCCACCAGCAGGATCGCCTTCCGTTCCGGGGTCGAACGCGAACAGCACCCGCAACTCCGAGCGGCCACTCAACCCCGGCCGCAGCTCCTTCATGTTCTTGTGACGCGACGCCTTCACCGTGTCGACCTGAGGTCGGCCGAGCTGCGGTCCGCGCTCGGCAAGTAACTCGAGCGCGGCCACCACCTGCTCGTACGACGACTGATCCAGTGCCAACAGCCACTGTTCGACCAGCCCCACCTCTGCGGTCCACGTCCCCACCGCGGGAGAATATCATTCCTAGATGATATCACTCTTGAGTGATAATGGACTTTCGGCGGTCGAGGTGCGACGGGGTGGTCCCCGGCGTCGTAGAGGCGTTGCGCGAGTGCGATCTGATCGCTGCTGAGCTTCGGCGCGTCAGGTCGGTGCCGCGGTCAAGGACGGTCCGCTCCCCACCGCGCAACGCATCGGACGATGCTGCCCAGCAGGGCCTTGTTCTTCGGCGCCAGATCCGTAATCACGGCCTCAGTGCCCCTCCAGAACTTCTCCGGATCCACGCCAGTGCCCGGAAGCGCTTCGTTCTGCACGAAATCGTACAGAACCCGGGGAACCTGAAGACCGCCAACAGAAACACGATCGGTCATGGTTTTATCGGTCCTCTTCTGCGGTCGAACGCGAACGTGCGTTGCGTAACGTGTGCAATGAGAAAGGGTGGCCCCGCGTATGAGGTCCCAACTGGAGAGTGTTGTTCGGCGCATCTTTGCTTGAGCTGGCCAGCGTGTGCTCGGGGGTACCCGGCGGGTTGGCATCGTGACCCTTGGTCGAAGGGTGAGGTTGTGCTACCAGGACACTCGAACTGCAGGCTCTGGTCACGCTCCGTTCGAAACAATCGCAGAAATTGGCAGTGCGGCGTTCGCAACTTGCCGAGTTGATGCCTCCTTGGCCAAAGGAAGGTTGAACGCTGCTGTCACATCACTCCGCACCAGTCGAGCGCAGTGAGAGCCAAACTTTCTGTCGCAGAAATAATTTCGTTGAGATCGCAGTATTCGTTCGGCTTGTGAGCATTAGCCAAGTGGCCCGGCCCGTAGTTGACAACAGGTATGTCCGTTCGCGCTATCCATGTCGCATCGCAGGCCGCGGGGAATGCTTCGATCACCGCTACGTTGCCTGTTCCCTCTTCGTGAGCGTTACCAAGAGCGTGCACGATTTCGTGGTCACCTCTGGTGCTGAACCCAGGAAACTCGACCGGCCATTCGTAGGTGGGTGCGTGTTCAGCCAGCCACGGGTCCCGGGAGACCCAGTGATTGACGAAGTTCTCGATTTCGCGTTTCACAGTGTCCGAGTCCTCCTCCGGCGGAAACCACACGATGAAATCGATCTCGCAGTATTCGGCGAATACAAACGGAATATCTATGTCTTTTCCGCGTCCGTGAATCGTACCGGGCATGACGACGAAGTGGCCCGGCTTGAACAGTGGGCGTTGCTTGCTGAGACCCCATTGTTCTTCGATTCCGTACAGCGCTTGCAAGACCAAGTAACCTTTGTCGATCGCGTTCACGCCGGCACGTGCACCGGCCCCGCCTGCGCGTACCAGTTCGCGGCGAAGTCCGGGATGCCCGGCGAGCCCATCGACTCGAACTCGACCCCACAACAGGCTTGCAGCGGTGGGGTTGATAGTCAGTGGCGTATCGAAGCTGGCAGATGGCTCGACGACGATCGCTGCGTCCGCGGTGTATCCGTGCTGTAGTACGCACCCTGTCCCGACTTCGTGCTCACCCAGTTCTTCACCCGCCACCGAATGGACAACCAGGTCGCCGGCGAGGTCGATACCCGACGTGCGGATAGCTTCGATCGCACTGAAGGCAGCGACGACTCCACTTTTCATGTCGCTCGACCCTCGACCGTGGATGCGGCCGGAAACTTCACGTGCGGCGAAGGGGTCAGCGGACCACGTGTCAAGATTCCCAGCCGGAACTACGTCGATATGTCCGTTGAGCAACAAGGACCGACCGGTGCCACCGCCCTTGACGACACCGGCGAAATTCTCGCGCTTGTCCTCGCTCTTGACCAGTTGAGATGTGTCGAAAAGATGGCCGAATCTGTCCCGAAGCAACAGATTTGCCGCGGATTCCTGACCGAGATAGTCATCGGACCGAACCCCTGGATAATTCGGATTCACACTGGGCACCTCGACCAAACGTATGACGTCGTCGATAATTCGTTCACGTGACTGTTCGATCGTGGCGAGCACCCGCCGAACCGCATCCTCTGTCATATCGCTTCCTCAAATCGATGTGATGGTTGGGGGTCGGCGGCAGAGTAGATCCGGACCCGATTGGCCGACGACCACATCGAAATGCAGCCGTCGGGGTGGTGGCCGTACAGAATGCAGACAGACCGGTTAGCCGCGGATGCGCTCGCGTTCGCCGTGCCATTCTCGGTCACGCAATTCGTTCTTGCGGATCTTCCCGGTCGAGGTCTTGGGTAGGTCCGACAGGAACATGAACTCCCGGGGCGCCTTGAACGCGGCGATGCGATCTCGTACGAATTGCATGAGTTCAGAGTCGGAGATACCGGCGTCTCTCTTGAGGACAACGAATGCCTTGGGCCGTTCTCCCCATTTCGCGTCCGGGACGCCGATCACTGCTACGTCCAACACCGATGGATGCGACATGAGGACTTGCTCGACCTCGATCGTCGAGATGTTTTCGCCACCAGATATGACGATGTCCTTTGCGCGGTCCATGAGCTGTACGTAACTGTCGGGGTGCATGACTCCGAGGTCACCGGAGTGGAACCAGCCACCCGAGAATGCTTCTGCTGTGCCCGCTTCGTCACCGAAATAGCCTTTCATCACGATGTTTCCGCGCATGACGATCTCACCCATCTCGGTACCGTCGTTGGCGACGTCGAGCAGTTCGCCGCGTGCACCGCGTTGAGCGCGGACCACCCGGACCGGGCCGGAGGCGAGCATTCCCACCCCCTGCCGTGCCAGCCGCGTCGCCAGCATGTCCTCGCCGAGCCCAGCCCAGTCTGCCTGCGGTTCACATACTGCACACGGGCCATAGGTCTCTGTGAGGCCGTAGACATGGACGATCTCTGCACCGAGGGCTCTGACTGCCCGGATCGTGGTCGGGCTCGGTGGAGCTCCTGCCGTGGTGATCGTGATACGGCGGTCGAGTGGATGCGCGGCGTCGGCGGTGGCGAGCGTCGTGAGCACCGTCGGAGCACCGCTCATATGATCGATCTGCTCGTTGTCGATCAGTGACCACATCGCGTCGCCGCGAACTGCGCGGATGCATACATGCGTTCCGCATGCAGCCGTGACAGCCCAGGGGCCGCACCAGCCGTTGCAGTGGAACATCGGCAAAGTCCACAGGTACTTGGTCTCGAGGTCGAAGTGTTGATGGTGAATCTGACTGAGCGAGTTTAGGTACGCGCCGCGATGGGTGTACATCACCCCCTTCGGGCGGCCGGTGGTTCCGGACGTGTAGTTGATGGAGATCGTCCGGGTCTCGTCATCCACGCCCCAGGGCAAAGGCTCGTCCGTGCCGCGCGCCATGAGTTCGTCGTATGTGGCATGCGCCTGCTCGATGACTGTGTAGCTACCGTCCTGCTGGGGCAGTTGTATCAATTCGCGAACTGTGGTCAGCGATACATCGTGCAGCTGTGTAAGCAGCTCCGGTTCGCCCAGAAGGAGAACTGCCTCGGAGTGGTTGCATATGTACTCGATTTCCGGGGCCGACAAGCGTGTATTGATTGCCACCAGCGCTGCGCCTATGAGTGGGACCGCATAATGGGCCGCCAACAACTCGGCCGAGTTGGTTGCCAGGTAGGCGACGCGGTCACCGGAACCGACTCCTGACCGTCGGAGACCGTGTGCAAGTCGCGTTACCGTAGAGGCCAATTCAGAGTAAGACAAGCGCCGTTGTCCATCCACGATCGCGGTCTTGTTCGGGTGAACCTGAGCCGAACGCTCGAGGAATTGCAACGGCGTTAACGGCGTGTCCAGTCCAGTCACAACGGCTCCTTCTATTTATACGGTCTTTATGATTTCAAAAACACATGAGTTTTCGGTCGACTACATCGGTTGGAACGGCGTCTACGGCAATCTTGTGTTCGACGTGCGACGCACTATTCGTTGCTACCGCTCGATAGTCGGACCTTTTCGGATCGCGCCTAGGAACGGGACTGTGCGCGCGATCGCTGGTAAGCGCGCCAGGTCATGGCGCGAGTGCCGGGGTCGTCGGTCACGCCCGGCTTGAGCCGATGGATTGCTTGGCGGTGTGGCGCGGACTTCACAATCTCAGGGTTGGAGTACGCCTCATCGGAAATCTGCGCGAGTACCGCGATCCATCGATCCAAGGATTCCTTGCCGTACATTTCGCCGGCTTCAGGTGTGAAGGGCTCGGGAATCAGCCACGGTTCATGACTGGTCCACATTGCATCGATTCCAAAGTCGGTCATGCGGTTCTGCACATCGTGCACGTCGACTCCGGTCTCTTCTTTCAGGGTCTGCATGCTGTAGCGGGTCATCTCCAGGCGGGGGCTTGTGCTGTCGGGGTGCGATCGAGTCACACCCCGAATTGCCAGCAGGCCCTTTTCCATGTAGTTGTTTGCCAGCACGGAGATGTCGGACGCCTGAGCAATACCTGCAGCTCCCATTGCCCGTACCCATGCGTAGGCTTTTAAGATCACTGGCACGTTGCCCCAGAATTCGCGTACCTTGCCGACACTGTTCGGGCGGTCATGGTCGAGGTGATATCGCTCACCATCGAAACTTACGAGTGGGGCAGGTAGGAACGGTGCGAGCTCGGCCGAGCAACCGTAAGCGCCGGTAGCAGGTCCTCCCACGCCACTCTTCGGTGCGCCAAAGGTTTTGTGAAGCATGAACATACATGCATCGAATCCGATTTCACGGGGTCGAATTTTTGACATTGTTCCGTTGAAGTTGGCGCTGTCGTAGAAACAAAGCCCCCCAGCTTCGTGGACTATTCGCACCCATTCCTTCATTTCTGGGTTGTACACGCCCATGTCATCGGGATTGCCTACCATCAAGGCGGCGGTTCGGTTGGACACAACCGCTTTGAGCGCGTCG
Source organism: Rhodococcus sp. NPDC056960 (assembly GCF_042674125.1). Taxonomy (NCBI): domain Bacteria; kingdom Bacillati; phylum Actinomycetota; class Actinomycetes; order Mycobacteriales; family Nocardiaceae; genus Rhodococcus; species Rhodococcus sp. NPDC056960. Next base: position 27,787 of record NZ_JBHURF010000039.1, read on the forward strand.
AGAGATGGATAGCCGTTCTCGTCGAGCATCAACGTGATCACTTTGAACCCCGCGGCGGCAGCTGTCGCAGCATTGCAAGGATGGGTTTGAATGGTTGTGATGACTTCGTTCCGTTGTTCCAGTTCGCCGCGGGAAGCATGGTACGCACGGGTGACCGTTGCGTTGACGAACGCCGCTTCCGCGCCACCGCCGGCCTGGAATACGAACTGGTCCATTCCGGAGAGTTCACGCAGGATGAGATCCATTCCATGCACGATCTCCAGGGTTCCTTGCAGCGTGTCCTCGTGCTGTAGCGGGTGCACTTCGGTGATCTCGGGCCGCCAGGCCAGTGCCTCGTTGACCTGCGGATTGTATTTCATCGTGCAGGTGCCGAAGAGGCTGACTCCCATCATTCCCAGAGTTTGTTGTGACAAACGTAAGTAGTGGTAGAGCACCTCGGGCTCGGACATCTCGGGTAGCGCGGGACGGTCGCGTCGACGCATCGCCGGCGGGATCAGATCGGCCGGCGCACCGACCCGTGCTTGGATGTCGTCTTCGGTGCGGGGGACTATCGCGCCTCGACGGCCTGGGTAGCCCATCTCCATGATGATCGGTTCGTTCCAGACTGGGGCCTGAATTTCGTTCACGCTGGTGTTCATTTCGCGGTCACCTTTCTGAGAGCGTCCACCAGGCGGTGGATGTCAGCTTGTGTGTGTACTTCGGTGACGCAGTAGAGTGCGCTGGTCCCTAATTCGGGAAAGTCTTCGGTCAGGTCTTTCCCACCGAAGATTCCTACATCCAACAATGCTGCGTTGATCTCACCGACGGATCGTCCGGTTCCTTCAAAGTTGACGACGAATTCTTTGAAGAAACCCGACGGGAAAGTGACCCGGACTCCGTCGATGTCCGACAACAACTGTGCCGCGTAGTGCGCGCGCTGGAGAATCGCCCCTCCGACATCCTCGAACCCCTGAGGCCCCATCAGCGCCATGTATGTCGTTGCAGCGATGGCCCACATGTAGACCGAATGACCGGTCCAGTCGTTTCCTTTGTCGCGCAACCCATACGAGGACTGCTCGAACAAGCTCAGTCCGAAGCCATATTCCCCAGGCTTGATCGTTTCAGCAATGCTGATGAACAGCGTGGGGTACTGATGGGCGTAGCGGTCCTCGTCGCGAGATGCTATGAAACCTCCCACTCCCCCGCCTGTATGCATATGAATGCCCAGCGGCTGAATTGTTCCCACCACGATGTCCGCGCCGAAATCGACGGGCGACGATAGTACGCCCAACGAAATGGGGTCGATTCCGACGACCGTTTCAGCACCTGCGGCACGTGCAATCGCCGCAATCTCGGCCCCTTGTTGCTCGACTACCCCTAAGTACGAGGGGGTTTCGAAGTACACCGCCGCTGTGTGCGGACCTACCGCCGCTCGAAGGTCGTCCAAATCGATCAATCCACTGATGGGGTCGTAGTCGACCAAACGGACCGTGATGTGGCTTTCCATCTCGGTTGGTTCGAGATAGTTTCGGATAACCGACAACCGCTCGGGGTCGATCGCGCGCACGACTGCGACTTCCGTGCGATCGGTGATGCGGGCGGCCATCCTCAAGGCATGGCCCGCTGCCGAACCCCAACTTCGGACCGGAAGTCCCACCAGATCGAGCTTCAACAACTCAGCCAATTGGCTGCAGAACTCGAACCAGGTCTGGTTGCGACCGTGATCGGAGCTCGGCTCGCCGAAAACCGAGGTGAGCCACTCGTTGCGGCGTACCACCTCGTCGCACGCAGCTGGGACATGATGCTGCCACATACCGGCTCCGAGAAAACTTAGGTTCTGCTCGGTTGTACGGTTCTTCGCGAGAGTCTTTACAAGATGCCGTCGCAGTTCGGCCTCGCTCAAGACCGGGGGCAGCTCGAGCGGGCGGGTCGTTCGATGGTCGGAGGGGATCTGCTCGAAGAGCTCCGCGATCGTGCCAACGCCTATCTCATCGAGCATTTCCTGCTGTAGCTCGTCGACTGAATTCGCCATGTACGGATGCGCTGTTTTATTGCTCATTGATATGTCCTTTTGCTCTACCTGGCCGGTTTGATTTCTCGTCAAGCGACTTTGTGGACCACGCTGTGATCATGACCTGTTCGAATACGGATATGTCCCGCCAGCATTTCGTCCAGCTGAGCATCGCCGGTGTCGACACGAAGCGGCGCACTGCCTAGTGCGATGAGTTTGTCGATGGACGAAAGCACAATGAGGTTATCGATTCCTGCTGCGCGAATCACCTGCGCACTGATTTGCTGGTTGCCGCGCCCGAAGAGACTGCCCTGCCCACCCAGAACGCCGACCACTATCCGCGCCTGTCGACCGCTCATCAGTCGAAGCAAAGTCTCTTCGTCTACATCGCTACCTATCACTGTTCCGTCCAGTACAGCATCCACGCCCAAGAGCGTGGAGGGCAGCTTCAAGGCGCGGGCTATACGCTGGGTGGTCGTCCCCGGCCCCAGTATGTACAGGCAATCAGGCTGCATCTCGCGCGCAAGCTGGTGCGCTGCGGCATCCAGGTCCTGTTCGCTGCCCGGTCGAGTACCGGATTTGGCGTTCTGGACGAGATGACGCTCGAAGGGGCTACATGCATACCCGTAGAGTCTCGCTGACATCGTGTCGGTGCGAATCGCCGCCTCGTCGAGATCTATGATTTCTGCCTCGCGCAATCTGACATGTGAACTGCGGGACAGGTACAGGCCGGTGAGGCGGCCAGCATTGGCTGGATTGGTGCCGAACACTGCCGAATGCATCTTCACGCCGGCGGGCACTCCGACTAAAGGGACGCGATCGCCAACGGCCAACAGAATGTCCCGCGCAGTGCCATCGCCCCCCACGAACAAGATCATGTCGACCGGATACGCTGCCATGATGGATGCAACCACGTGAGTGTCGACAGCAGTCGAGCGATCAGTCAACAATTCGTACACGACGTGCGGCGTCAGACCGGCTGCGCGTGCGGCCCTTTCACCCATTTCTCCAGGTCCGGTAAGAATCCGGAAACCTGTTATTGCAGCGGTGATTTCGATCAACGCGAGTCGGGCTCGGTCCTGCGCTGCGGGCTGGGCGCCACGCGAGAGAGCCTCGCGGAGTATGTCGGCTCCGTCGGTGCCCTTCAGGCCCACTCTGCCGCCCATCCCCGCCACGGGATTGATTATCAGTCCCAGCGTGGGCGTCGACATGTCCCCAACCTCTGCAGAGAACTTATGCACGTCTATCTCCAATCGGAAGCGGTGAACGCGACTTCTATGGCGCGAACTGGTGCGTTGGCAGGGAGGCGGCGATAGGTGTCACGCGTTAGATGGCAGCCGACGTTCTACAGGACCGGTTCCCCGGGGCCCTTGTATTCCTGAATCATGTTTCCGCCGTCGATCGTGATGAGTTGCGCGGTCACGTACGAGGACTCTTCCGATGCGAGAAACCCTACGAGTGCACCAATTTCACGAGGTTCACCGCTACGCCGGAGCGGTGTGTTCTCTCCACCGATCTGCATCTCAGGCGTCAACGCTGCAGTGTCGACGTAGCCAGGCGCTATCGCGTTTGCCGTGATTCCGAATTGGCCGTTCTCCAGGGCGATTGACTTGGTGAGACCGACAACACCTGCTTTGGCCGCTGCATAAGCTCCCAACCCCGCGAGAGCGCCGATTGGACCGGTCACGGAGGAGAAGTTGACAATTCGGCCGTACCTCTTCTCGATCATGTGCGGCAAAACCGCACGCACACAGTTGAACTGAGTGTTGAGATTCACAGCAATCGTGCGCTCCCACGATTCGATCGTCGTCGTAGCAAGTAGCGGCATGTCGAAGTCGACTTCGTCACCCGCCTTGGCGCGGGCTGCGATTCCAGCAAGGTTCACCAATCCGTCGATGGCACCGACGTTCTCGACGACCTGGTCGAACAGGGCAACTACACTCTGGTGGTTCGTCAGATCCACGGTGTTGGAGCGGACGTCGAAACCCTCCCGTTCGAGATCATCGCGTCGCTCGTGAACCTGTTCGGAGATATCGACAAGGGTCAGCGCAGCACCCTTCTGGGCCAACACTCGGGCGGTTCCGAAGCCGATACCCTGGGGATCGGCAACCCCGGTGAGGACGACATTCCTATTGAACAATTGTCCGGACATGATGTTTTGCTTTCTGTAGAAATGGGAGGCTCATCGGTGCGCGGCCTCGATGCGTGGGCGTGCGGAATCGGCCCTTGATGTGGCGAAATGCTCCACCGGACGCAATGTCATCTCGTAGGGCCCGCATCACAACCGCTTGTTCTCTGAGATTCTGCCGAATTATCGGCGAGTAGAGAAACAACTAGTCCTTTCGGATTCACTCATTATAGTTGTGAGTCGACACCGCACTCGATGACGTGTCCGTGTGACGGTATCCGTGTCCGCTGACATTCGCGAAAGTCTGCCGGGTATGCGGTTCCGTTTGATCGCAGACACTCCGGAAAATGGTCGAGTCAGCGTCGGAGGGTGAGGCAGGTTGCCGAGACGCGCAAATGCGCTGCGTCAGTACATATAAGCTGCAAGCGCTAAGCCATAAGTAGTTAGTCAATCGATGTGGGCTACTCACTTCGCGTCCTCAGTATCGGCCTTGATGTTCAGCGAACGGGTATAGTTCTTGGCCGTCCTGACACCTGCGCGGGTGAGAGCTCAGCATCTCGGAACCACGTTCTTCAGAGATCGTTCACCGGTCTCCTATCGATTAACGCACTCGATACGCCAGCCGCCAGGGCAACGGCCAGGACGGCGATCAGGGCCACGGCTACTCCGTCGCCGCCGACCAGAAGCGGGAAGTTTTTCCCCACCAGAAACACCAGTCCTCCAAATGCCACCAGCGAAACGATTGGTGCCACGAACGTGGTGAGCCAGGATCCTCGTTGGTGTCCGCGGAAGAAGACAATGACGGCCAACGAGGTCAAAGCCATCAGTACGATGATTCCCAACGTGGCTACGCCGGAAAACCACGTGTAGACGTCCAGCACAGGATCCAATCCGAGCGCAACGGATCCTGTTATTGCGAGCAGGCCGTAGGCGGTGACGACCAGCGATGCACGCGACGGTGCGTGGTGCCGGTGGTGAGCCTGACCCAATGTTGTAGGAAATAGGCCCGCCGCACCGAAATTGAATGTAAATCGGGCGAGCACGTTGTGGAAGGTCAAGAAGCATCCGAACAGGCTCACCAGCACAAGTATCTGAACAGCGTCCTGTCCGAGAACCCCCAAGAATGTCCCAGCGAGTTCAGTGACCAGGGTCTGCGGGGATTCGGTTGCCTTCGCGACGAGATTGTTGGGCCCGGCACCGACTGCGACTGCAAAGAGGCTGAACGCATAGAACAGTCCGATCGCGGAGATGGATACGTATGTCGCCCGGGGGACTGTTCGTTGTGGATCGTGTGCCTCGCTTCGGAAGATGACAGTGGCCTCGAAACCGACGAATCCGAAGAAGGCGAACATCAGACCGAGCGAGGGCGTTCCGTCGGTGAAGTGCAGCGGGTTCAAGGGTGATGCAGTCGTCCCATCAGGTCCGCCACGGATGACCATGAGGAAGTCAAGTAGAAGCATGATCGCGACTTCCAGCACCAGAGATACGCCGAGAACTCTGGCACTCAAAGCGATGTCACGATAGGCCAATGCACCCGTGACAAGCAGCCAGGCGGTGCTCCACACCCACCATGGGATTGCGGCACCGGTGAAGTACTGGACTGCGCTCGCGGTGGAAGCGCCCAGGTATCCGACTAGCGCGACGAACAAGAGTGCGTACGACACCAGTGCAAGTGTGGCTGCCCCGCGCCCGAAGACGTGGCCCAAGCCCGCGCGGATAAAGTCGTAGAACGCGTTGGCGTTGGTGACTTCATGGGCCATTCGCGTGAAACCGATGGCAAACAGGGCCAGAGCCAGCGCCGCAACAACGAAGAACAGCGGTGGCACTGGACTTTCGCTGGCACTGACGACAACAGGAAACACTGCTACGGCGGCGGCCAGCGGTGCAGCGCCGGCGGCTACTAGAAATACGACGCCTCGGACCCCGATGCCCTGACCAATTGATGCCGGTGTGGTGCCATCAGGGACACCGACGGCTGAGCTGGAGGATGATTGTTGAGACATGATACCTACCTGACGTGGTCGATCTCGCCGATTGGTCCGATGCGAGAGTTGGATGTAGTTGTTCGAGTTGGTTGTGGCAGTCGGCCAGACGAAGATGTGCTCCGCCGCTTTGCGAATAACTCAGGCGGACTGGAAGATGAGTCACAGTAAATTCGTGAGCCGCACCGTCGGCCTGCATCGACATACCGGATCGATGAGAGGTGTAGCTACTCGGTCAACCCCGAACTGCAGCAAACGCGCTCAATGGACACTCGCTCCTTCACAGTCGCAACGGTGGATGTGCAGAGACGCGCATCACATTCGTTTGCGAGTGTGCCGTAGGGGTTCATGATGAGGGAAACAACAGTTTAGGTAGTTTTAACGCTGTTCTGTTGTGAATGAGGCGACGGCGGTTCATGATGGGTAGCGTTAACCAGTGAGTAGCGAGAGCGAGTTTAGTGGACCTTCATACACGCCGTTTGCGTCATTTCGTGGCAGTCGCCGAGACCCTTCACTTCACCCGTGCGGCGGAAAGTCTTTATGTCTCACAGCAAGGCTTGAGTCGCAGCATCACCGAACTCGAGCATGATGTGGGTGTACCGTTACTCACTCGAACGACTAGGGCAGTTGAGCTGACGGACGCCGGAAGGGCCTTCCTTCGTTCGGCGCGTGAAGCGCTGGTGGTTCTGGACGCCGGTGTTGCGGACGCCCACCGAGCGCACTCCAGAATGTCCGGCGTGTTGCGCATCGGATTTTTCGCTGCGTCAGCACTGGAGCTGACACCGTTGATCATCTCTGAATTTAGAACGCGGCACCCCTCCGTCAGCCCGCAGATCAGAAGCTACGACCTCACAGATCCTTCATGTGGTCTCCGGTCTGGAGAGACAGATGTGGCGTTCTTGCGGCTTCCTATCGATCTGACAGATTTGGGCACCGAGGTCTTATTCACCGAACCGCTCGCAATCGGGATGACCGGTTCGCACCCCCTTGCGGCCCGGGACTACATAGCCGTGTCTGATCTACAGGATCAGGTAATTTCAGCGCCCCGTACAGATGACGCGCGTTGGCGCGCATTCTGGACGCTACGAGATCTCGGTTTGGACGAGGAACAACTACCGCGCATCAGTAGGGAAACCGCGACAATGGACGAGGAGTTGGACAACGTAGCGGCGGGTCTGACGTTGTCGGTGTCTGTTCCCAGCACGGACCGCTTCGCGCACCGAGCGTCGCTGGTGTATCGGAAGATCGATCGAGTACCCGGATCTACGCTCTGCGTGGGATGGCGCGGGCAACCCACGCCGATAGTCCGTGCGTTCCTTGCTGTGTCGACGATGATCCGTGAAGAGCAGCGTGAACTGATTACCCGGATAGAGAACGGTGACGCCGAGTAACTGGATTGCACTACGAAACAGCGAGCCAATTTCATAGCAGCAAAGCGCATTCTCGTGGTCGGCATCTGATCGTCGAGGTCGGGCAGACCGCCACCGGCACGCGGGGCCGCGCCGCGGTGCTCTACGACGTCAACCCGCACCACGGTCACACCCTGGGAATCGTTCTCGAACGCGGCCACGTCGCGATCAAGGCCCTCGACCACAAAGGGCAGGCGGTGTGCGAACGGCAGATCGACGCCGACGACGAAAACCTGCCGGCCGCCATCGCCGACGCCCGCGCTCTCATCGCCCAGTGCACCGCCGACGTCGGCACCCCCCGCCTGGCCACCGCGCTCTCGGTCGCCGCCCCCATCGACCCCCGCACCCACACCGTCCGGCAACTACCCGACGCCCGTTCACCGGGACGGTGCCCGACTTCGCCCCGGCACTACAGATCGGCACCACCGAACCGCTGATCATCGACAACGACGTCAACTGGGCGACCATCGCCGAAAGCCGAACCGGTTCGATGGCGAACGCGGACAACTTCCTCTACGTCTACCTCGGCGCCGGCGCCGGTGTCGGTGCCGGGCTCTTCCTCTCCGGTGGCCTGCACCGCGGCGCCGGGGGAACCGCAGGCGAAATCGCCTTCCTGCGAATGTCGTCCGGAGAGACCCTGATGAGTCGACTCGGCCATTCGCCCATCGGCACCCCCGACGGGCGATCGATCGACCTCGACCGCGCGCGAGCCCTGCTCGACTCCGAGGCACCCGACCACGCCTCCGATGCGATCCTCGACGACCTCGCGCACACCATCGTCAACGTCACCACCGCCATCGAACCCGGCCGCATCGTCATCGGCGGCCCCCTGTCGGAAATGGCCCGCATCACCGAGGGGCTTCGCCGCCGCATCGAGGACACCGCACTCACCGACGTTCAGGTGACCATGAGCCCGCTCGGCCGGACCGCACCACTCGAAGGCGCCGCGATCGGCGCACTCGAGCTGGCACACCACCACCGCGCAAACACGGGAAGCACCGTCGCGGACGCTGCGGTGTAGAACAGATCGTCCGCCTCGCACACAACCCAGGGTCAGACGTCGCTCGGCATCCTCGGAACTGTCGAAATTCCATCGACAGGGATTACTGCTCGGGACGCGCACCCATCTACAAAGCCCACCGACTTCGACACCATGGCGAGAGTCGGGCATCGCGAGAACCCGACGGATATCGGCAGCTTGTACACCGAACCCCGTATAAGTCATGGGTTGCATATGACCGAGAATCCCGGAACTCGCACGCTTGTGGAGATCGGCGACAAGGTCAAGGTTCACGCCGAGGGCACCTCGGTGTTCACGACCCACGAGCATCGACGGCGACGAAGCTCTGATCGAGTCGGTTCTCGGCGCCCCAGGGACTTACCCTTTCCACGCCCAGCTGGACCGCCTGGTCCCGGTCGAGTCCTGACACACCAAAAATATGTCTTGACCTGCGTAGATGACACGCCCACTTGGGTGTGGCGACCGGGGACCTGGCCTGCGTGGGCCACCACTCCCGGAGGGGTTGTGCCATGCTTGGGGACACAGAGTCGAAGTCGGGGGACAACATGACTGTTCATACGTTGATGCGATCCACAGCCAGGCGTGGGTGGACGGTGCGGTGCGATCTGTGCGAGCACACCTTCACCGTCGCGGCCGTCGACAGTCGTGCGCGGGCGGTGGCCGTAGCGGAGACGAACGGGTGGATCGTCGGGGAGCGTACGTGGTGCCCGATGTGCGCGGTCACCCACACCTGAAGCCGCACAGCCTGACTCGCGGATCCGCGGGATCCGACGCGGAACACCGGGACGGTTGCCGGGCTGTGAGGATGTACCGGAAGAACTGTCGGTCTGCAGGGAGGGAACAGGTGTGATGGGGGAGCTGGCCACGGCGAGCAAGGCGCATGTGATGGTGTTGTACGGGTGGAGCCGCGGCGACGATCTCGCCATCCATCAGCTGGGTCAGTTCCTCACCCGTACAGCAGGTGTGGACGAGATCGACATCACCGATCCGCAGTCGATCGACCGGGCCTTGTGGATCGCGGTCGCCGATCCCACGGTGCTGACCGAGCTGGACGGGTGGTGGACGATGGCCGAAGCCCGTAGGGCAGACAGCGGCACCCGCAATCCGGGTCTGGGCCTGGAGAAGTCGATTCGGTACCTCACCGACCGACTCGACACCGACACCATGACAGCGGAGGCGGTCGGCGAGTGCCGCCGGCAGGTCGCCGCCGTCGACCGGTCGATCATCGGCGCGAAGGACCTGCCCGAGCTCGCGCACCCGGACCCGGAGATGCTCGATCTGCTGGCCCGCTACGTGGAGGCACGGTCCCGCGTCCTGGGCCTGACGTAACCCGCCGACAGTGAGCCGGAGTGGGTGCCGGGCGGCGCGACCGGCGATGTCGGCGCGCTCTGATCCCGAGGGGACGTGTCGTTACCGCTGGTAGACGCCGGTAGCGGCCGCGGTGGTTCAGAGGTTCCAGAGCCCGAGCAACGCTGTCCGCAGGCTGGGGGAGGCGATGCGGTGATCGACCCGGAGCCGGGGATGGGGGTGACCGAGGCCGGCGAGAGTGTGTTCGGCGTCCGGCACCGGGATCGGCGCAAGGTCGACTCGGGAGCGCAGCAGGTGACCGACGGCGCCGTGGGCGTGGAGGATCGCGATCGCCTCGGAATCCACGACCGCCGGCGCGTAGAGCCACTGATTGTCGGCGGTGACGAACAGCAGAACGTCACCCCGTTCGAGCCGGCTGTCGGATCTGTCGTGTCGGAACCATTCGAGCTGATACTTCGTCGCCGGCCCGGCCGGGCCGCGGCGGGCCTCGCTGGCCCAGGCATGGTATTCGGCAGGCCCGGGATCGTAATCGACGATGTGCCGCACAAACATCCGGGGGATCGTCGCGGGCAGGAACCCGGGGTCGCCGCGCCCGCGGCTGGTGACCCCGGGTAGGGGTACCGCCCGACCGATCTGCCACTGCGCGGTGGCGTTGTCGAGGAACGTCTGATCGACCTCGGTGATCACCTCGAGCCCGTCGATGAACGCCCCCGCGGCGGCGACGATGTCGGGGTCGTCGGTGATGACCACGGCTTCCTCGGCCAGGGTGGAACTGTGCGAGGCGTTTGCGGAGCCGATGACCGCCCGCCGGTCGGTGACGATGACGTTCGCGTGCAGGTTCGGTGACGACAGCACCCGCACCCCGGCGTCCAGATAGTGTGCGAGCGCGACCGGGGAGGTGGCGTGCGCCCGGACGGCGGCGCGGGAGGCGTTGACGACGAGAACGTCCCCGGCCCGCAAAGGCAGCAGGGTGGGTGCGTCCTGGCCGAGATGGGCGATCGCGGCGCGGCGGGGTCCGCGCGTGCGGATGGCGCGGGTGATGTGCGGCCACGGACTCGGCCCGTGGAAGGCGGTCCCCATACCCGAAAACGGTAGCGGGTCGCAGCGCCGGGTTGGGCCGATCGCGCGCGCATTGCGGGTTCTGGTGGGCGGGGAGGTGTGAGTGACCCGTGTGCACTCGCGCGTGCATACGGGTGTGCACGTGCTTGGTCGCGGCGCTGGTCCGAGCCCAACTGAGCGGACAGGCGCCGGTGCGCAGCGGCAGCAGTCACGACCCGACACGGCGAATACGCCGTCGGAGACGTCGGTCGAGATCGCGAAAGTCGAGCTCGACTTCGGGTACTACGACCGCTGCATCATTGCCCGCCGCCACGCTTTGCCCAGCTCGAACGCGTGAGGGACATCTTCATGGCATTGAATCGAGGCGGCCACACTGCTTGCTGCACTGTTGGCGATTCTCGATGACGTCGGAGACCCGAATGATGACTAACACTCATTCGGGGTCCGCTTTCTCTTTCTCATGCTGCACCGCGGTGCAACAGATCTAGGAGAGGAAGAACCCGCGTCACCTCGCGGCCAGGGCATCGACGCCCTCGGCGAGACGGTCGGCGACTGACAGGATTCCCTTGAACTTGTGGGGAGTACCCAGAACCCGCACGGCCGACGTCTTCCTGCTTGGAGTGAACGATGCCCGGTGTTATCCGAGGACACGGATGAGGGAGGCGGCGGAGATGACTGTGGTGACACCGCCGAGCCGGGTCGAGATCTGTGCGAAGGGCATGAGGTTCATGCGGTTCGATGCGGAGAGGATCGCGACGTCGCCGGTTCCGCCGAGGCCGCTGTGGCAGACGGTCACCAGCGAGGCGTCCACCGGGTACATGCCGATCGCCTTGCCGACGAAGAACCCGACCAGCACCATCGAGAGCACCACGGCGGTGCAGGTGATCACGTATCCGAGGGAGATGACGTCGATGACGTTGTTCAGCGGCACGTAGAGCATGCCGAGTCCGATCATGACCGGGTAGATGAAGTATCCGGAGATGATCTTGTAGACGCCGCGGGCGCTGTCTTCGACACTCTGCGGGAAGACGTTGAACAGCTTGCAGATCACCGAGATGAGGATGACCAGGACCGGTGCCGGCAGGTGGACCACGTGCTCGAGGAGGGTGCCCAGCACGAACAGGCTGCAGATCGTCAGCACGCCCATCGCGTAGTTGGGTGAGGTGCTCGACTCCCGAACGTCCGCGTCGTCCTCAGCCGTCAGCAGGTCGTCGGTGTCGCCGGTCTTGACGAGCTGTCCACCGCCGTCGAGGTGCGGTTTGCGGTCGCCGATCCGGCGCAGGACGCCGGCGCTGATGATGGCCGCGATGTTGCCGATGATCGCGGCGGGAATCAGTTGGGCGATATAGTCGCCGGATTCGCCGCCCAGCGCGGAGGCGTATGCCGAGGAGAGCGGGATGACGCCCTCGCCGATGCCGCCGCCGAGGATGGGCACGACGATGAAGAACAGGGCCCGGTGAAAGTCGTAGCCAAAGGCCATGGCGACACCGATGCCGACCGAGACGGCCACAGCGGTGCCGACGACCAGCGGCGGGAAGATCTTGATCAGGCCGCCGATCATGACCTTGCGGCTCATGCCCAGGATGCTGCCGACCACCAGCGTGCAGATGACGAAATACAGGAAGTTCGCTTCCTTCATCAGCGAGTGCACCGCGTCGAGGGTGTTGTCGTTGAAGATTCCGAAGTAGACCAGGATCGAGGGGGTCATCAGGCACACGAGTGCGCCGCCGCCGATTTTGGTGACGATCGGCAGCCGATTCCCCAACGGTCCGAGCAGCATTCCCAATCCGACGATGACGGCGAGGCCGCCGATCATGTTCTTCGGGATGGAGTCGAACAGGCCCGCCACCATCACGATGGCGGTCAGTGCGATGGGAATGATCAGTGGCACGCCGTCGAGACTGGCGCGGCGCAGGGGCGCGGTGAGTTTCGTCGAAGTCTTGTCGGGTGGAGTCGTGACGCTCATGGGATTCCCCTTCGGGGGTGTGGCGGCCTCGCTAGCCGCAAGTGGGGGAGCGGAGTCGTCACGCTCGGCGACCCGCTCCCGGGAGTGCACCGCCGGAGGTATCGGCGACGAGGTCGGGAGAATGCTGACGTGGTACAGCGATGCTGAATCGGAGCCGGATGCCGACCGGAACAGGTCGGCCGGGTCGGTACCCGGCGGGGGCGCTGGTCAGGAACGAACCAGCGCGAGGCTGGTGTTGGTCTCGAATTGTCGGCAGATCGCGTCGCCGAGAGTCTTGGTGGTGGCGGTACCACCCATGTCGGGGGTGAGCGCGTCCCCACCGGCGGCCAAGACGTCCTCGACGGCGGTCATGATCGCGGCGGCCGATTCGGGTTCGCCGAGGTGCTCGAGCATCATGCTCGCACTCCAGATCTGGCCGATCGGGTTGGCGATGCCCTTGCCGGCGATGTCGGGGGCCGAACCGTGCACCGGTTCGAACAGGCTCGGAAACGTGCGCTCGGGGTTGATGTTTCCGCTCGGCGCGATGCCGATGGTGCCGGTGCAGGCCGGGCCGAGGTCGGAGAGGATGTCGCCGAACAGGTTGCTGGCGACGACGACGTCGAACCAGTCCGGGTGCAGCACGAAGTTCGCGGTCAGAATGTCGATGTGGTACTTGTCCACCGCGACGTCCGCGAAGTTCTCGGCCATCGCCTCGACGCGCTGGTCCCAGTACGGCATCGAAATCGAGATGCCGTTGCTCTTCGTCGCCGACGTCAGGTGCTTCTTCGGCCGGGACTGGGCGAGGTCGAAGGCGTACTTGAGGATCCGGTCCACTCCGGTGCGGGTCATGACCGTTTCCTGGATGACGGTTTCGCGGTCGGTGCCCTCGAAGATCTTGCCGCCGATGCTCGAGTACTCGCCCTCGGTGTTTTCCCGCACGACGTAGAAGTCGACGTCACCGGGTTCACGGCCGGCGAGCGGACTGGTGATGCCGGGCATGAGTTTGACCGGGCGCAGGCTCACGTACTGGTCGAAGTGGCGGCGGAACCGCAGCAGGCTGCCCCACAGGGAGATGTGGTCGGGGACCACCTCGGGCCAGCCGACCGCGCCGAAGAATATGGAGTCGAAGCGGTTGAGCTGGTCGAACCAGCCGTCGGGCAGCATCTGGCCGGTCTTGGTGTAGTAGTCGGCGCTGGCGTAGTCGAATTGCTCGTAGTCGAGCCGGAAGTCGAATGCCGCCGCCGCGGCCTCGAGGACCTGCAGGCCTTCGGGCACCACCTCCGTGCCGATGCCGTCGCCGGGGATGACCGCGATCCGATGTGTTGCACCCATGGTGTACCTACTCTCTACAAAGCTGTGAACGCTGGCTCTCCCCGAAGGGGTGAGGAAATCGGTGACTGGAGCACCGATTCGCCGACTACTGTGGGCCTGAACACAGCGTATCTAGCAACAATCGACCCAGAAAGCCGGGAAGACGCAAGACAGTTTTTCCTGAAACGAAAGAATCAGCAGCCCATGAGTGATGCATCGGCAGACGATGCCCTGTTCTTCGACGTCGTCGCGAGAGCGTCGAGTCTGACCGAGGCCGCCCGCGAATTCGGTGTGTCGGTCTCCTCCGTCAGCAAGCGGCTCAGTCGGATCGAAGGCCGTCTCGGGGTCCGCCTCATCCAGCGGACCACCCGCCGGCTGACGCTGACCTCGGAAGGTGAGCGGTACGCGGCCGGGGCGGCGGTCATTGCGGCGGAGCTGACCGAACTCGAGGAGTCGATCTCCGAGGCGCACGCCGAGCTCGTCGGCCGGGTGCGTATCCACGCGACGCTGGGACTGGGCAGGGCGCACATCGCGCCGCTGGTTGCCCAGTTCCTCGACAAGCATCCTCGCCTGAACATCGAGCTCGACCTCTCTCCTCTCCCGCTCAACATCGCCGGCACCACCTTCGACATCGGTATCCGGGTCGGGTCGCTGCAGGATTCGAGGTTGACCGCCAAACGGCTGTGCCGGAACCGGCGCGTCGTCTGCGCGGCACCCGAATACCTTGAACGCTGCGGAATTCCGCTTGAACCAAAGGATCTCGAACATCACAACTGCATCGTGATCCGGGAGAACGAAGGTGATTACGCGCTGTGGCGGTTCGGCGCAGATCACGACGAGACCGCGATCCGGGTGTCCGGGAATCTGCTGTGCAACGACGGCGACGCGGTGACCCAGTGGTGCGTGGAGGGACACGGTGTGATCATGCGCTCGATCTGGCACGTCGCCCCACTGCTTCGGGACGGCACCCTCGTGCAGGTGCTGCCCCACATTCCCACTCCGGCCGCGGACGTTCATGCGCTGTACTCGGCTACCGCCCAGGTCCCTCGCCGCATTCGCGAACTCGTCGACCACCTCGCTACCGGTCTCAGCGGCAGAATCGAGGGGTGAGTCCAGCGCCGATGATGGTAAGCCGAGTGCGGTGAGCATCCCCATCCCGTCGTCGATGCTGACGCAGTTGCGCGACCTCCGCCATCAGTCTCGGGAAGAACGGACGGCGAAGCTGGCGGGGGAAGTGCCGGATCGCTACACCAACCTCGACCGGGTGGTGGGCGGAGGTGTGTCTGGCTGATTCAGTGAGCGTCGACGTAGCCGAGCGTGGCCGAGATTTCGGCGGCGGTGGCGCGGACCATCGGTCCGATTTCGTCGAGGATGTTTTCCATCCTCTCGGCGACGCCGGCGACGCTGATCGCGGCGATGGGTTGTCCGGTGTGGTCGAAGACGGCGGCACCGCAGCAGGAGCTGGATGGATCGAATTCCCGTGCGTCCTGGGACCATCCGCGCTGCCGGGTGCGTTCGATCTCATCTCGCAGGGCGTCGATGCTGGATTCGTCGACGGGGGATTGGGGCGACTGGATCAGGGCGTCGAGGACGTTCTCGCACTGCACCGGCGGCAAGGCCGCGAGGTAGGCCCGGCCGACGGAGGTGCAGTGCAGGGGCCGGGAGGTGCCGAGTTCGGCGGACACTCCCACGGGCCGGGGACCGCGTTCGCGGTGGACGAACACCATGCTCAGTTCGTTCGGCACGGCGAGGCTGACGGTTTCTTGGGTGGCGGTGAGCAGTGCGCGGAGGGCCGGAATGGCGGCGTCTTTGAGGCTGGTGGACGCGACCGCGGCTGATGCCAGGCGGGCTGCGGCCGGTCCGAGGCGCACGTGCCCGGACGGCTCGTCGACGAGCCAGCCGCTGTCGCGGAGGCGTTCGACGAGTCGGTAGGTGGTGCTGCGGCTGAGTCCCAGGGCGTCGGCGAGTTCGGGGGTGGTGCACGACCGCACCCGAGTCAGGTGGGTGAGGATGGCGAGGCCGCGATCGAGAGCGCCCGAGCCCGGTCCGAGGACCGGGGCGGGCGACGTCTGTGCCGGTGTAGTGACCACGTCGAGACCCATGACGCTCCTTAGACCCAGTGGAAAGGATGTAATCCCACTCAACGAGAATACATGGCCTCTTGGGGTCGGTGTGCGGCGTGCTGTCGGGCGGCCGGCGCGATCACATCGTTGACGAGGGTGCCGATCCCGTCGACCTCGACTTCGATGCGGTCACCGGGGTGCAGCGCGATTCTCGGTGTCCGGAAGTCGCCGCAGCCGGCCGGTGTTCCGGACAGGATGACATCTCCCGGGCTCAGCGTGAAGAACCTGGAGCAGTAGGCGATCAACTCGGCGACCGGGAAGATCATGTCCGCGGTGGTGCCGTCCTGGACGGTGCGGTCGTTGAGCCGGGTTCGAATCCGCACGTCCTGGGGGTCCTCGATTTCGTCCGCGGTGACCACCACCGGGCCCAGCGGGCAGAAGGTGTCCAAGCCCTTCCCTCGCACCCACTGCCCGTCAGCGGCCTGCAGATCGCGGGCCGAGACGTCGTTGGCGGCGGTGTATCCGAACACCGCATCGAGGGCGTCCTCCGGGGCGACGTTGCGGCAGGGGGCGCCGATGACGACGGCGAGTTCCCCCTCCCAGTCCGCTCGGGTGGTCACGGTCTCGTCGATCTCGATCGGATCGGCCGGACCCGTCACACTCGACGAGAGTTTCGGAAACAGATAGGGGACGGCGGGGATGTCCCAGTTCATCTCCCGCACGGTGTCGTGGTAGTTCAGCCCGATTCCGAAGATCGTCGGCGGGCGGTAGGGCAGCACGACGGTGGCCTGGTCGCCGCTGATCACGGGACCGTCGAAGTCGATGCTCGTCGCGTCGCTGATCAGGTCCAGCATGGTCGCGCCGGGGGCGGTGTGCCAGAACTGGTCGTCTTGTCGGGTGAGCAGGTGCCGACTCTGGTGTGCGATCGTTGCGAACTTCACGACACCACCTCCGTGGTGTCGGCCGGTGTCGTGGGGACGTCGATCCCGTGGGCCTTGTGATGCCGGACGAAGATCCACACGATGATCGCGCCGAGGACCCCGAGCGCGCCGGCCAGGACGAACGCGCCGCTGTAGTGGCTGGTGGCGACGATGAAACCGGTGACCGCGGGCGCGACGATGCCGGAGATGTTCGCCAGGCCGTGCATGAGTCCGCCTGCGCTGCCGACGTATTCCTTCGGAGCGGCGTCCTGGATGAGGGTCCAGTAGGCCGGTGCGGCGAGCATGAGGAATCCGACCGCGATGGTCATGAGGATGACCGCGGAGGTCGCCGTGGCGGCGGTGCTGGTCAGTCCGACACAGACGGCGCTGGTGATCAGGCAGCTGACGAGGACGACCTTGCGGGAGAAGAACTGCTTGCCGGTGCGCTTGAAGATGTAGTCGATGAGGAATCCGCCACCGAGGTAGCCGGCGGCGCCGACGATCCACGGGATCGCGGTGACGATGGACATGTCGCGCAGGCTCACGCCCTGGGCGTCGACCAGGTAGACCGGAAACCAGGTCAGGAAGAAGAACAGGATGTAGTTGTAGCAGAACAGCGACAGGGCGGTCGCCAGGATTGCCGGCTGCAGAATCGCTTTCCACATCGACGGCTTCTCGCCGGTGGCGACGTCCTCGATCGCGGCTTCCTCGGCCGCGTCGTCGGCCTCGATCTCGGCGATCTCACGGTCGCTGACGTGCTTGTTGTCGCGCGGGTCGTCGGTGGCGACGATCCGCCAGATCAGTGCCCAGGTGAGTCCGATCAGGGCGATGAGGACGAACGCGACGCGCCACCCGAAGGTCAGGGCGAGGAATCCGACGACAGGGCCGGACAAGGCGCCGCCGAGCGGCCCGCCGGCCTGGTTGATGCCCACCGACCGGGCCCGCTCCCGCAGCGGGAACCAGTTGTTGACCACCTTGTTGGCGGTCGTCGAGATCGGCCCTTCGCCGATCCCGAAGAGGGCGCGGGCGATCAGCAGAGACCAGAAGCTGAAGGCGCCGGCGGTCAGGCCGCACATGGTGGACCAGAAGATCATGGCCCAGACGAAGACCTTCTTGCCGCCGAATCGGTCGGACAGGACGCCGCCGAGGAAGTTGAACAGGGCGTATCCGACCGAGAAGCTGCTGAAGATGATGCCCTTCTCGACGTCGGTGAGGTGGAAGTCCTCGGTGATGAAGGGCATGGCGACGGCGAGCGCCGAGCGGTCCATGTAGTTGATCACCATCGCAGCGGTGAGCATGACGAGGATCGTCTGCCGGAAGTTCCTCTGTCGTGGTCGCCCCTGCGCGGGCGCGTCGGTCGAATGTGTGGTCATGGTGCTGCCTTTCAGCGTAACGACTGGTGCGCGGCAACCGGCTCTTCTCGCTGTTGTCGCCCTGTGCTGCCCGGTGGGGAAGCGGTGCGGTTGCGGCCGGGGTAACCTCTGCTCTTGCGTCCCAATGAATGAGAAGCTATCGTACTGATTGGGATTGTGATGACGGCAACAGTAGCCGATCGTGGCCCACACCACAATCAGCACCTCATTCGGCAGGATGGGTTATCAACCAGTAAGACACC
Source organism: Rhodococcus sp. NPDC056960 (assembly GCF_042674125.1). Taxonomy (NCBI): domain Bacteria; kingdom Bacillati; phylum Actinomycetota; class Actinomycetes; order Mycobacteriales; family Nocardiaceae; genus Rhodococcus; species Rhodococcus sp. NPDC056960. The sequence goes on from NZ_JBHURF010000039.1 coordinate 46,538, forward strand.
GATGGCTGTTTCGGGAACCGAACCCGCGGTGTTGGGAATCGAGGACAACGTGACTGCAAGGACTCAACCCGGACGGCGAGCCCCCGGTCCGGACACCGGATCGGGGCAACTTGCCGGCCGCATCGCACTGGTCTCGGGCGCCGGCCACAACATCGGGGAAGCCATCGCCCGACGATTCGCCTCCGAAGGTGCCGCAGTCGCGGTGGCCGACATCGACGAGGCGGCCGCGACCCGGGTGGCCGATCTCATCGTCGCCGCCGGTGGTCGCGCCTGTCCGGCGGTCGGAGATCTGGCGACCGTCGACGGGGTGGACCAGGTGTTCGACGAGGTCGAACGGCATCTGGGGGTGGTCGACGCGCTCGTCAACAACGCCTACGCCCGGATCGGGGAAAGCTGCTTCGAACCGTTCCTCTCGGTCGAGCCGGCTGATTGGCAGCGGTTCATCGCCGCGAACACCACCATGTTCTTCGCCTGCGCACAGCGAACGGCACGGACCCTGGCGTCACAACAACGCCCGGGAACGATCGTCAACATCAGCTCACACGGCGCAGCCCGCGCCCACCGTCAGCACATCCCGTACGACTCGGTCAAAGGTGCGATGGAGGCCTTCACACGGGCCGTCGCGGTGGACTTGGCACCGTGGGGCATCCGTTCCAACTGCGTGCGGCCCGGTTCCATCGTCGTCGACGGCGAGAACTGGACCGACGAGGACGCCGACGACGTGCGCAGCGCCCAGATCCCGATGGGCCGGCCCGGAACGGTGAACGACGTCGCCGGCGCCGTGCTGTACCTGACCTCGAACGAATCCGCCTACGTGACCGGGCAGGTCTTCAACATCGACGGCGGCATGTCGGTCCAGGCACGCGCCCCCCAGGTCGAGCCCGGGATCGTCGCCTCGCCCGCCACCCTGACCGGCTTTCCCCCGCGCCTACAGCAGAACCTCACCCACAAACTCTGACATCCGCCCCGACACCTCCGGACACGCACATCGCCGACTCCGGCACATCTCCTGCCGGAATGCATCCCCCCCGAACGCCCACAGGAAGGCACCCCAGTGACCATCGAACGCCCCCACCCCCGCCTCGACTCGGCCCTGCTCGACAAGTACCGCAAAACCAGCACCGCCACCCTCGCCACCCGGTTGTTCGCCGAGGGCCTGCGCAACCAGTACCTGGTCGGCGTGACACCGCTCAACCCCACCCTGGACGGCTTCGTCGGCGAAGCCTTCACCATGCGCTTCATTCCCGCCCGCGAGGACATCGACACCCTCGAAGGCCTCTACGGCGCCGACAACCTGCAATGGATCGGCGTCGAATCCCTCGGCGAGGGTGAGGTTCTCGTGATCGACAGCCGCAGCGACATCAGCGCCGCCTCCGCCGGCGACATGCTCGTCACCCGCGCCATGCACAAGAAAGCCGCAGCCGTCATCACCGACGGCGCATTCCGGGACGGCTACGTCATCAAGGACATCGCACTGCCCACCTACAGCCGAGCCGTCACCTCCACCTCCCGCCTGTCCCAGTTCCACGTCGCCGACCTCCAGGTCCCGATCGGCTGCGCCGGCGTGGCCGTCTACCCGGGCGACCTCCTGGTCGGTGACCGCGACGGGGTGATCGTCATCCCCCGCCACCTCGCCGCCCAGATCGTCGACGAGGCCGTCGAACAGGAAGAACTCGAGGCGTACCTGCACACCCGCGCCCTCGCCGGTGAGCCGCTGATCGGCGGCCTGTACCCGCCGAGCGAGGAGACCAAGAGCGACTACCGCCAGTGGAAAGCTGCCCAGCAGGAATCGGCCGTTCTCGCGAGCGGAAACGGAGCCGCCCGATGAGCACCTTCGCCGACCTCGACCCGCAGACCCAGCGCAAGCAGATGGAGTCGCAGATCCGCACCTACTTCGACGGCTGCAACGAAGCAGACATCGAGAAGATGACCGCCCAGTTCGACCCCGGGGCGGTGCACTACTTCCCGCCGGGCCTCGACGGCCCGTGGGTGGGCAGCCGCACCATCGCCGAGAACTGGCGCCGATTGACGATGACCATCGGGTCGGCCTGGTCCATCGACCGACTGATCGCCGAACCCGAATCCCTGCAGGCCGTCATCGAATTCACCCACTACAAGCCCGGACTCGGTGGATTCGTCCGCGGCGACGAATGGTACAAGTTCGACCCCGACACCGGTCTGATCACCGAGATCCGCGCCTGCTACGCCGCCGCATCCGACGGGCGGGACAAGGTCGAACTCCAGGGCTACGACTACCGAGGTGAGGGCTACCACCTCGAGTGCCCGGTCGCCCGGCCCCTGCAAGAACACACCCCGGCAGAAACCACCCGCTCCGGTGCACCGGCGAGCGGCCCGCGGACCGGGTTCTCCGACCTCGACCCGCAGACCCAGCGCAAGCAGATGGAGTCGCAGATCCGCACCTACTTCGACGGCTGCAACGAAGCAGACATCGAGAAGATGACCGCCCAGTTCGACCCCGAGGCGGTGCACTACTTCCCCCCGGGACTGAACGGCCCGTGGGTGAGCAGCCGCACCATCGCCGAGAACTGGACGAACCTGGTGCACACCATCGGATCGGGCTGGTCGATCGACCGGCTGATCGCCGAACCCGAATCCCTGCAGGCCGTCATCGAATTCACCCACTACAAAACGGGTCTGGGCGGATTCCTCCGCGGCAGCGAATGGTACAGGTTCGACCCGGAAACCGGGTTGATCACCGAGATCCGCGCCTTCTACGCGTCCGCAGTGGACGGGCGCGAGAAGATCGAACTCGAGGGGTACGACTACCGGGGAGAGGGCTACCACCTCGAGTGCCCGGTCGCACGACCGCATCCCGACGCCGACCCTGCCTCTACCGCCGCCCGCGCCGGCAACAAGGAGAGCCTGTGACCACCATCGCCGGAATCGACCCCCGAACCGGGCAGTCCACGGCCGTCGCCCAGGAAACGACGACCGCCGAGGTCGCCGAGATCACCGCCGCCGCCGCCGACGCCGCACCACAATTCGAGCAGGCAGGTCGCGGCTTCCGGGCCGAACTGCTGCGCGCGATCGCCGACGAGCTCGAGGCCCGCCGCGAGGTAATCGTGGAGACCGCGGACCGCGAGACCGCCATCGGGCCCACCCGGCTCAACGGCGAACTCACCCGCACCGGGTATCAGGCGCGGCTGTTCGCCGACGTCCTCGACGAGGGCAGCTATCTCGAAGCCACCATCGACCACGCCACCGACACCCCGATGGGGCCGGGACCGGACCTGCGCCGGATGCTCGTGCCCATCGGACCGGTGGCCGTCTTCGGCGCCAGCAATTTCCCGCTCGCGTTCTCGGTACCCGGCGGCGACGCCGTGTCCGCCCTGGCCGCGGGAAACCCCGTCGTCGTCAAGGCACACAGCTCACATCCCGCCACCTCCCTCGCCGCGTTCGAGGCGATGACGGCCGCCGCCCGCCGACTCGGCGCCCCCGACGGGGTGCTGGGCATCGTCTTCGGCCAAGCGGCCGGCGCCGCCCTGGTCGCCGACCCGCACATCAAGGCCGTCGGATTCACCGGATCCCTGACCGGTGGGCAGGCCCTGCTCGACATCATCGGACGGCGCGACGAGCCGATCCCGTTCTACGGCGAGCTGTCCAGCCTCAACCCGGTCATCGTCACTCCCGGCGCCGCAGCGGCCCGAGGTGAGACCATCGGCGCCGGTCTGGCCGAGTCGTTCACCGTCTCCGCCGGCCAGCTCTGCACCAAACCCGGCCTGGTGTTCGTCCCCACCGGCGCCGCCGGTGACCGGGTCGTGGCGGCCGCGGCCGAGACGGTCGGCGGCACCGGTGCGCCGGTCCTGCTCAACGAACGAATCTTCACCTCCTTCGGCGAAATCAGCAGCCGCGCCGAAGGTTCGGGTGCGGTGGCGGTACTGGCCCGCGGCGGCGAGCCCGCCGGTGAAGGCTTCGCGGTCACGCCTCTGCTGCTCGGGGTCGACGCGCGGGATCTGACCGCCCAGGTCACCGAGGAATGCTTCGGACCGCTGACGATCATCGCCCGATACGACAGCGACGCCGAACTCCACACCGCCCTCGCCGCGCTGCCCTCGTCACTGACCGGCACCGTGCACGCCGAGGACGACGAGACCGGTCGGCTGTCCGAGCTGACCGCCATCCTGCGCGCGAAGGCCGGCAGGGTGGTCTACAACGGCTACCCGACGGGTGTCCTGGTGTCGTGGGCGCAGACGCACGGCGGCCCGTGGCCGGCGACGAACACCCTGCACACCTCGGTCGGCACCACCGCCATCCGCCGCTTCCTGCGCCCGGTCACCTGGCAGAACGCCCCCGAACACGTACTGCCCGCAGAGCTGACCGAGTCCCACGGGACGATCCCCAGGCGAGTCGACGGCCGCCTGGTCGTTCCGGTGTCCTGATGGCCGACCGCACCCTGCTCGACAACGGCCGCATCACGGCGGTCGTGACCTCCCGCGGGGCGGAGCTGTGCTCCCTCGAGGACGCCGAACACCGCGAAACGCTCTGGCAGGCCGGGCCCCAGTGGCCTCGCCACGCGCCGGTGCTGTTTCCGGTGATCGGCCGGATGGTGGACGACACCCTCATCCACCACGGGATGCGGTACCCGATGCCGCAGCACGGCTTCGCGCGGGACGAAGAGTTCACCAGGGTCGCGGTCACCCCGACCTCAGCGCATTTTAGGCTCACCGACTCGATCCGCACCGCACACCACTTCCCGTTCGAGTTCGTGCTCGATATCGGCTACGACCTGGCCGGCGACGACCTCGCGGTGACCTATCGTCTCGGCAACCCGAGCCGCGACACCGCCCTGCCGGCTTCGATCGGGGTGCACCCGGCATTCCGGTGGCCGCTCCGTCCCGGAGCGACCAAGGAGGACTACCACATTCGGTTCAGCGCCAACGAAGTCGCACCGATCCGCCGGGTCGAGAACGTGCTACTCCGCGTCGACGCGCAGCCCACCCCCGTCGAGGAAGCGACCCTGCCGCTCCGGCACGAGCTGTTCGACGATGGTGCAGTGATCCTGGACCGGTTGTCGAGCACCTCGTTGCGCTACGAATCCGGCGACGGCGTCGGTGTCACCGTCGGCTGGCACGGATTCGAGCAACTGGCGATCTGGTCACCGCCCGAGGACACCGACCTGATCTGCATCGAACCGTGGTTCGGGCTGCCGTCACCGGCGGGCTTCGCCGCCGACTACTCCGAAAAACCCGCCCAACTCGTCCTGCCGCCCGGCCGGGAACGCCAGTTCGGAATGCGGATCTCGCTCACCCGCAGCGGATCCGGCGCACCGGCCACACATCAGAACGCACCGTTCACCACGGCTGCTCACGACGGAAAGCGATAAGAGTTATGAGACCTGCCACGGACCGGCCCGTCGTCACCCGGGTCGAATCCTTCGCACTCGAGCACACACTGCCCGGCGGGGGATACGGCACCGCGAAAGGGCTGGTGTCCTCCCGGGTCTGCACCCTGGTGAAGATCACAACCTCCGACGGCATCGAAGGCTGGGGAGAATGCTACGGCGTCCCCGAACTTCTCTCCCCGTACCTGCGACAGTTCGGCCGCGCCCTCCTCGGTATGCCGATCGACGCGAAGGAACTCTTCGCGCAGCGAGTCATCGCGCACTCGTACCACCTGTCGACGGGCGGATTGCACGTCGCCGCCCTGTCCGGCATCGACATCGCCCTGTGGGACGCGCAGGCGCGAGGCTTCGGCGTCGGTGTCGGCCACCTGCTCGGGGGCGTCGCCCGCACCGCGGTCCCCGCCTACGCGTCCATCGGGTACGTCACCGCCGACGGTGACCTCGACGAATTCCGTACCCAGATCCAGGGCGCTGCCGACGAGGGATTCACCGCCGCGAAGATCAAGATCGGCACCGGTGTCCGCGCAGACCGGAAACGCAGCGAGATCACCCTCGACGTCCTCGGCCCCGATGGGCAGCTGATGGTCGACTACAACGCCAACGCCACCACCGACGTCGTGCTCCGATCATTGCGGGCGCTGGTCGACCTCGAGCCCGGCTGGGCCGAAGAGCCGCTGCCGCCCTACCAGCGCGACGGCTGGGACCGCCTCCAGGCGATCGGAATCCCCATCGCGGCCGGCGAATCGCTCTACACCCGCTACGGGTTCCGCGACCCGATCGCCGAGGGACGCATGGACATCGTCCAACCCGACGTCACCAAGTGCGGCGGATTCACCGAGGCGAAACTGATCACCCAGATGGCGTTCGCCTGGAACCGGCGCGTCTCCCCGCACTGCTGGGGCACCGGCGTCGCCGAGGCCGCGTGCCTGCAGTTGCTGTCGACCCTGCCCGACTCGCCGTTCGGCGAAGGCACCGGCACACCCCAATACCTCGAATTCGACCGAGGGTTCAACCCACTTCGGGAAGCCGTTCTCACCGAACCGATCAGACTGCAGGATGGTGTGGTCGCGGTGCCCGACGGTCCCGGCCTGGGTATCACCGTCGACGAATCCGCCGTCCGCCGCCTCGCCATCGAACCCCTGTCCATCGACATGCGCTGACCGAGAAGTCGGCTCACCCGTGCCGCGCCGACCGCCGCCGGCGCGGCCTGGCACCCCACCGCGGCCGCGCACAGTCAGCGGTGGCCGCACGGGAAAGCCGTTACTTCCACATCATCTCAGGATGCTGACGGGGCAAACCTGTCCAGTGGCGGCGACGCGGCGCAGATCTCGTGCCGATCGGTTGCCGCCTGCTCATATCGGAGCGCTGCCGATCGACGCCGCGTACCCGGTGGCCGGGCAAGTTGGTGGCTCTCGATTCCGTCCGTGGTCGCCGTGGTCTCCTACGTGCCAGGCAGTTTGGGATGACGCCGGGTTGCTCGTGCGTTCTCGTGCTCGGCGATCGCGTTCTGCCAGTCCGCGTCGGAGGGTGCGCCGCCGCCCGGAAGTGGCACGGCGACCAGTCCCCCTCAGGGTCGGTGGTTTGCCCCACCTCGATCAGGTACCCGTCGGGATCGCGTATATAGCATCGGATCTCGTACTCGTGCTGCTTCGGCGGCGTCAGGAATTGAGCACCCCGGGCGCTCCATTCGGCGTACACGGCCTGGATGTCTGCGACCCGGATGTTGAGGAAGCTGCTGACCCGCTCGGGATCGCGTGGCGTCTCCAGGGTGACGTGGGCTTGTCGTCGGTCGGGCCTCCGCCGACATTGATGACGATTCAGCTGTTGGCTAGTGCGACATAGATCGGCTCTCCGGAGAACACCACCCTGCCGCCGAGTACTTCGGTGTAGAAGCGACGAGAGCGCTAAGTGGGCCAGCACAATTCCTTCGGCGGGCGGCGTGATTTCGGCCATTTGGCACCTTCCCCGGCTGGGACTCATATTCCGCTTACGACGCTGATGTTGCGATGTTCGGGGATTTCATATCGTTTCACGGCACACTCGCCTTACGTAGGCGGCTGTGCCCCGGACTGCTCGGCGACCATGTATTCGGCGTACCACTGCGGCCAGTTGGGGTCTTCTTCGCCGGTGCGTTCTTCGTGTTTGCCGTGGGCGGCCGCCGCGCGCCGCAGCGCGGTCGCCAGGTCGCGGGCAGAACCGAACGAAGTGATGGTGGTGTCGACGCGCCCGGGGAGTCGGGTGGTGACCTCTTGCAGTAGCCAGGTGTTGCCGTCGGGGTCGCTGAACGAGGCGAGGGAGTTGTAGCTGCCTCGGTCCGGGTCCGGTCCGGCGACCGGGCCGTTCGGACCTCGGTGGAAAACGGTCACCTCGATGCCGACCGCGGCCAATTGGTCGCGGGCGGCTTCGATGTCGGAGACGATGAGGTATCCCTTGGCGGAACCGGTTGCGGCCGTCGTGAGGTCGGCGCCGAAGTGGATCGAGGCGGCAGCGCCTGGCGGGGTGAACTGGACGACACCGGAGCCGGGTGGTGTGACGTCTTGTCGCCAACCGAGGCTGGTGTAGAACTTGGTGGCGCGGTCGACATCCGCGACGGGAAGGACCACCACCTCCAGCTTCATGTCGACCGACGCGACGTGCGTGCTTCCGGTCGCCTCGTCGGTATGAACTTCGTTGGCGCTCATGGCTTACCTCTCGGGTTGTGTTTCGGAATCGGTCGGGTGGGACCTTCGAGCCACTTCACGTTTGTCGCGCGTCATCAGGAGACGAATTGCTGGCTACTGTCGATGTCGGCTGTTTCCAACGCGCGGTCGATAGGTGGGCAGGTCCTGGAAGACCTGGCCGCGGAAGGCCGTGTCGTTGGCGGCGAGGTGCGCGGTGTGTGGGGTGCTGATTTCTGTCGCAGCTTGCGCGAGCCGGTCGGGATTGCGACTGGTGAGGGTGACCTCGTCGCCTTCGGCGCGGGCGCGTCGAGCTGTTTTTCGTCCGATACCGGCGCGGCCGCCGGACGATGGTGTCCGGCGAGCTCCGGTTCGCGTTGGATGAAATTGGGGTGGTTTCGCTGGTCATGAGTCTTCCGATTGGCAAAATCGGGCCGCGGACCGCCGGGATGCTCTGCGAGCAGAGTTCTCACGCCGTCCTCCTCGGTCCTCGCGGGTCGCCGGCAGGAAGGGGGCGACCCCAGAGAGCAGCGTCGCGTGCTGCACCGTTTCAGCCCTGACCGACGCCGCAGCGTCGGATACGAACCGGCCCTGTCGCCGGCACGGTCAGGAAGGGCACCTCACTGTCCTGGCACCGACGCGAGGGCAATTTGCCGGCCGCGTCCGCCTACGGAAATGTTTCTACAGTCGCCGCGGACAGGCAAGGGTGGACGCAGCACCAGACACGACAGCACAAGGCCTCGATGGACCTCGGCATCCTCGTCCATCACCGCACAATCTCCCCGAGCGGCGCGTCCATCCGGCCGTTCGGCGATGCTGTTTAATGGTCCGACAGTCACATTGCGGTGGCCGCGACCAGACCTCCGGCATCGCTGCCGAGGACAGCAGAGACTATTTCGATACCGGCCCTCCACCTCGAGATGGCGTCGATGAACAGTGCACAGACGGGAGGCTGCTCACCCGACGTTGTCCTCACCTCTCTACATGCTGTCAACCATCCGGTGCGGCAGACCGTGTGACCGACCGCTCGTTGACCTCTGCGGTCTCGTCAACTGCTGGTGAACGCTGGGTCGCTGGGGTGCCGGGTGAGCGGCGTCGTCTGCACGCTCATCCACGGAGCCATCGGCAACGACGCGAGGAGCGCGTGCATCTCGTCGCCGTCGTGGGCCCACCACAGACCCAGCGCGTGGCCCTGGCCGGGCAGCATCCAGAGCCGCAGCAAGTGACCCTGCGCGGCCAGCTCGCGCGCACGGTCGGCTTCGCGCGCGGTCGCGTCGTCGACGGTCTCGCCGGCTGTGCCAACCGGTACGGTGACCGTGAACGTGATCAGGAATTCGCTGCCTGCGGCATCCGGCGCGAACGGACCGGGCTTGTCGACGTGTCCGGCGGGGTCGTTCGGATGCGGCGAGAGCGGCGTGACGTCGTCGGTGCGCCACACCCGCAGCGGCATCGAGGCGAGAACTTCCTCGAGCCCGTTTCCGTCGTCGGCGGCGAACAGGCCCAGTGTGCGCCATTCGCCTGCTTTCAGCGGCGGACGCCACAGGCGTAGTAGGTGCCCCTGTGCGGCGAGTTCACGGGAATGTGCGGCCTCACGGTTGCGGATGTCCTGAACGGCTTCTTCCGAAGTTCCATCAGGGACATGGGTGGTCATGGTGACGAGGTAGTCCATGGGCGCTCTCCTCCCAGCGAACGCGGTTGCCAATGCCGCGATGCGCCGATTGCGGTTGGTCAGTCACTGTCGGCTGCAGTGGTCAGGGAAGCCGGGATACCTGGTAGTGGAGGATCCGATCGCCGCCGGGCGAATGCCTCACCAGCACGCTGAGAAATACGGTCAGTGTCGGCCGGTCTACGAAGGAGAAATCGACGCTCAGGTAGCCGAGTACCAGGTCGTCGGCGTGTCGACGGGTTTCGAGGATCCGGTACGCGGCGGTCATCCCCGCCGGCTGGGAGTCGTAGTAGTCGACGACACCTTGGCGTCCGACGGTGTAGGGATGCAGGCCCTGGAAAATTGCGTCCGCGGTGAACTGCGCGGCGACGCGCTGGGGATCGTGGGCGTCGACAGCGTCCTTCCACCGGTCGAGCACCCCGCGCAGGATCTCGTCGTCGGCAACTCTGCTGTTCATGAGATGTCCGCCTCCGCTCTCAGTGTCCGGCGCTCTGGCCGCCGTCGACGTGCAGGATCTCGCCGGTGACGAACCCGGCGCGCTCGAGGTAGAGGATCGCGTCGACGACCTCGTCGATCTCGCCCAGCCGACCGACCGGGTGCAGGGCGGCGAGCGACTCGTAAGTGTCGTCCGGGTGCATCGGGGTGCGGATGACACCGAGCGCGACCGCGTTGACCCGGATACCCCGGGCCGCGTACTCGATTGCCAGCGACTTGGTGACCGCGTTCAGTCCGCCCTTGGTCAGCGATGCGAGCGCCGAGGGCACCTGCGAGTTGGCGTGCTCGACGAGGGTGGTGGAGACGTTCACCAGATGGCCGCCGCCGCCCTGGGCGAGCATCGCGGCGACGGCGCTGCGGGAGATGTCGAAGAAGCCGCGCAGGTTCACCCCGGTCATGGCGTCGTAATCGTCGTCGGTGTAATCGGTGAACGGCTTTCCCACGAAGATTCCCGCGTTGTTGACCAGTGTGTCGATTCGGCCGAACCTGGCCAGTGCCTGCTCGACGATGCCGGCGCCGGTGCCCGGCTGGGACAGATCGCCCGGCACGGTCAGTATCTCGGGGTCCTCGGATGCGCCGATGGAGCGGGAGGTCGCGACGACGGCGTAGCCGAGCGTGCGATAGCCGACGACCAGGGCCGCGCCGATGCCCTGGGACGCGCCGGTGACGATGACGACCTTCTTGGTGATGCTCATGGTCGAACGCTCGCTTTCGAGATCGGGATGGGTTCACTCGAGGATCGATGACCGAAATCCCGGTCATACGAATTCGACGCACCGGATTTTGTTGCCGAATCGATGATGCGCCGAAGTGGGTCCTCACGCCACAACCTGGCACTCCCTCCCGGGACGCGCCCTCCCGAGCCTCCAGTTAACGGTGTGCGGTCGTCACCCGCGCGTTCCCGGTGCCAGGCCGGGACAGAACCCCACTCCCACCCGGCCACGGAGACATTCGCATGACCACCCCCGCAACCGATCTGCACCTGACCATCCCCGTCATCGCGGCCCCGATGGCGGGCGGCGCATCCACACCGGCACTGGTCATTACCATCGGCCACGCCGGTGGACTCGGGTTCCTCGCCGCCGGATACAAGACACCGCAAGCGCTCGCCGATCAGATCGAGGCCGTGCGCGCCGAGGACGTGCTGTTCGGGGTCAATCTCTTCGCCCCCAACCCGGTCGCCGTCGACGCCGACGCCTTCCGCGCCTACGCCCACACGATCCAGCCGGAAGCCGACCGCTACGGCGTCACACACCCGACCGCGACCCGGTCGAGGACGACGACCATTTCACCGACAAGATCGACCTCCTCCTGGCACAACCCGCTCCGGTGGTCAGCTTCACCTTCGGCATTCCCGACCCCGCTGTCATCAGGGCATTGCGCAAAGCCGGATCACTCATTGCGCTGACCGTGACCTCAACCGGGGAGGCGCTCCAAGCCGCCGAGGCGGGCGCCGACCTGCTTGCCGTGCAAGCCTCATCGGCAGGCGGACACTCCGGCACCCTCACCCCGCAGCAGATGCCGCCGCCCACACCGATCACCGAGTTGATTGGCCAGATCCGCCATCACACCTCCCTCCCGGTGCTGGCAGCCGGTGGCCTGGCCACCTCCGGCGACGTCGCAGCAGTACTGCACGCTGGAGCGCACGCCGCGGTCGTCGGCACCGTGCTGCCCCGGACCGACGAGAGCGGTGCATCGGATACCCACAAAGCGGCCCTGGCCGAGGGCACCCGCGGCCCCACTGTCGTCACCCGCGCCTTCACCGGGCGCCCAGCCCGGGCGCTCCGCAACGAGTTCATCGACCACTACGACACACTCGCGCCCATCGGATACCCCGCCATCCACCACCTGACCAACCCGATCCGCAAAGCAGCACTTGCAGCACACGACCCCGAGCGAATGCATCTGTGGGCCGGCACCGGCTACCGGCACTCCACCGCGGAACCCGCAGCGACAGTGCTCGCGCGTTTGGCCGACCACCACCCGACGAATCTCCATTAGCTGTCCCACCCACACACTCCGACCCGGACGTTTGTGGGCCTTGCCCTGCAACCTTGCCATCGCGCAGACGGAGGATTGGGGGCGATGTCGTAGCTCCGTTCGCCAGAGGTAAACCGGAAGCAGGGGCTCCGCGATTGACCGCGGCCCCCCGTATGGAAGGAAACTCATGTCGGAGAAGGATCCCGCCACGGTGGCGGTCACCGGGGTAACCGGGGCGCTGGGCAGCCGGATCGCGGCCCGCCTCGCCGAGCATGGCATCCCCAAGATCCTGGTCGGACGCAGCCCAGACCGCATTCCCGAACTGCCGGGCGCCCAGCGACGCGGTCCGGCCGCCTACGGCGACGCCTCGGGCGCGCGTGGCGCTCGATGGCGCCTCGACGCTCATTCTGGTCTCCGGACACCGCACAGGGCGCCGACTGGAGGAACACGCCACCGCGGTCGAGGCCGCGATCGCGGTCGGCATGGAGAGGGTCCTGTATGTGTCCCTCGTCGGCGCGGCGCCCACCGCCACGTACATCAACGCCCGCGACCAGTGGATGACCGAACAGTTCCTGGCAGGGGCCGGGATTCGCCACACGGTGCTGCGGGCGGGCTTCTACACGTCGACGCCGGCCGCCCTCGCCAACGAGGAATTCGTCGTCAGCGGCCCGGCGAGCACCGGCCGGGCCGCCTTCGTCACCCACGAGAACATCGCCGACGTGATCACCGCCGTCGCCCTCGACAAGGGTCGCCGCTCCGTTCCGAGCACGACGGCGCGATCCTCGAAATCAACGGGCCCGAGGCCCTGACCCTCGACGAAGCGGTCACCCGGATCGCCGCCGCCACCGGTCGGCCCTACCGCTACGAAGCTGAGACCCTCGAGGAAGCCTTCGCGCGACGCTGGCGAGAGGGCAAGAGCGGGGAACAGATCGAGACCTGGATCTCGTGGTACCAGGCGATCGAGAGGTGCGAGGTCTCCATGGTCACCGACGTCGTCCCTCGGCTCACCGGGTCACCGGCGACCCCGATCTCAGACGCGGCCTGGTGGCCCGCGCCGAAGACGGCGCGTGGTCTCCGCTGATGCGTCTCGGCTCCGTCTGGTCGGCCGGGACGGTGCGATGGAGTGAGAGGGGGATGCGGGCGACGGAGATCGAATAGGGGAGAGGTGAGCACTGATGGATTCCCGGGTCTGGGATGTGGCCGATTCCGGACGAGTGGCGGACACGCGTTGAGAGCGCTGCAACACCAATGGATGGGGCTGGGCTGTACAGGACATCCCAAACAGACCGACTGATTTCGAGAACCTGGAACCGCGTTGTACGCACCTGCTGTGGGCACGGGGAGGGCTCGATCACCTCTCGTCTTCGCAAGGGGCGCATGCCGCGCGTGAGACTGAATGCTGGGAACAGAGCAAGTTTCCGTACGCCAGTTCACCTGAGGTTCGTTGTCGGCAGTGCGGGAAGAATTTTCTGCCAGCATATTTGGCTATGAGTGTGTCGCCGGAGCTGACACCGAGCCCGATCACCGCGAGGGTGCCGCCCTCCCACTGGGCGACGAACCAGCGGACCCGGTCGGCGGCCTGGAAGGTGAGGCGGCGGTGCAGTTCGTTGGCGAGAATCGTGCTCGTTGCGACGCCTATGAGGTTGGCGAGGAGCGAGCCGTACCCGTCCAGCACGAGGAACGCGAGCGCGTACAGCTCGTTGCTCGACGTGCCGGCCAGCGTGAAGCGGGTCAGCTGAGCGAGAACGCCGCCACCCCGGGTGGGTGGAAGATGCGTGGGCGGGACGGCGGCGTCGTGGAACCGAACGGTCATCTCGGTCAGCGGATGCGGATGCCGTGGCCGGGTACGTGCCCGTCGCCGAGGACGCCGGCCACCTGGTGCTCGCTCAATCCCAGCTCACGCAGGCGATCCCACACGGTGTCGAAGTCGACGAGTGTGGCGTTGAGGTCGTCACGAAGCCGGTTGACTTCGTTGCGGATCCGCTCCGCCTCGTCGATCGCCGCGAGGGTCTCCTCGGGTGTGGGCAGAAGCATCGTCAGGAGGCGGTCGCGGGCGTCGGCGCTGAGACCCGCGAAGGGCTGCTGCTGGTCGGCGGGCGCCTGGTGCCGGGCACGGCCCCACTCGGCGGAGCCGGTGGGCGCGGCGTCCTGCTCGGCAGTGAACTCCTGCTCGAGGAAGTCGAGGTCGGAGACGGCGGAGTGGTCCGGTGGCTGCGTCGGTTCGCTCGGCGGGTCGATGGTGTGACGCAACGGGCGGTGGGGGAGAGCGATTGCCTCGGCATCCGGGACGCTTCGGCGGCCGAAGTGGACCACGTCGTCGTCGGTCTGGTTGTCGCGTCGTGACCGCGAGATCCCGGTCAGGTACAGCGCGACGCCGACGAACAGCCAGCACAGCAGGACGATCACGGGGGTTGCTGCGCCGTGGCCGTTGAAGAATGCGACGTCACGCAGTAGCGAGCCGGTGGCGCCCGGGGGCAGGAGCTGCCCGACGCTTCCCCAGGGGGTGGGCAGCATTTCCGGTGCGCTGGACAGGCCGGACAGCGGGTTGCCCAGAAAGATGAGCAGCACGGCGGCGACGCCGAGGCCGGCGCCGCCGAGCAGCTCTCGCAGGCCGAGGACCGTGATACAGGTGGCGGCGATCCCGAGCACCGCGGCCAGGCTGGTCGTGCAGTAACTTCCATCGAAGGTGCCGATGACGTACTGCAGGGTCGCGACCAGTGCCAGGCCCCCGACGATCGCGACGCCGGCTGCGGCGAGGAGGCGGGCTCCCGGCGTGGCTATCAACAACATGATGGCCATGGCGCCGATCCAGCCGCCGAGGGCGAGTGGGAGTGCGCCGGCTGCCAGCCCGGCGCCTCTCGGGTCGTCGGCAGGAAAGGCCCGGATGTCCTCGACACGGGCGGTGCCACCGACGGACTGGGCAACGCGGTCACCGATGGTCGGTATCAGGGCAGCGACCGTGGGGCTGGCAGCCGACGCGACTATCGAGGTCACGTTCCTGCCGTCGACCACCACCGCTCCGTAGATGTCGCGGTGCTCGATCGCCTCGCGTGCGGCAGCCGCATCCGAGTATTCGCTGACCTCGAAACCGTCGAGTCCGCGGGCCAGTTGTTGAGCTTGCACCGAGGGAGCGACCACCCCGACCGGGACATGGTGGGGTGCCGAGTTCGAGGCGGGGAGGGCGAAAGCCATGATCATGAGCGCCAGCAGCACCGCGATACCGAGGATCAGGGACATGATCGTCCGAGGACCCGGACGATCGGTCGAGGATGAGGAGAGCATTGCCATGCCGACCACCTTCCTAAGAGACGGTGCGTTTCTCGAGAGGCTAAGATACCCTGATAGGAAACGCAACGTTTCGTATGGGAGGTGTGGTGGGTAACACGCGGCGCCGGGGCGAGGATCTGCAGGCGGCCATCCATGCGGCGGTCCATGAGGAACTCGCCGCCCGCGGCTACGCGGGACTGACGTTCGAAGGTGTCGCCGCAGCTGCGGCGACAAGCAAGGCGGTGTTGTATCGCCGGTGGCCGACCAAGGCGGAGATGGTGCTGTCGGCTATCACCACCACAGGGCAGCCGATTCTCACCGTGCCGGACTCCGGATCCTTGGCCGGCGATTTGCATCAACTCATGCGTGCCGGTCGCACCTTTTTCCGCGAGCAGATTCGGCAGACCATCCTCGGCCTGTTGGCCGACCTCGACGAGTACGCGGCCGAGACGATGCGCGAGATCTTCTTCGCGCGGGCGGCCGAGATGGTGACGCCGATTCTGGAGCGGGCCCGCGCACGCGGCGAACTCGGCCCGGCGCCCATCCCTCCTCGTGCTGTCGCGCTACCGCTGGATCTCCTGCGGCACGAAACCCTGTTACGAGGAAAACTCGACGAGCACGACATCAGCGAGCTGGTCGACCACTGCGCCGTACCGCTTTTGGTGGCGCTGAGCACGAACCCGGTCTCCGTGGCCTCGGGCTGAGTAGTGGCGCCGACACCACGCACGTCGGGACCGGGTCCCCTGCCGTTGGCCCGCTGTGCCGCCGGCATGACGCTCATGGATGAGGCCGTCCGGCACCTGGGGGGTGGGAGGGTGCTGGGTATGACATTCCGGCTGCCTACCAGGGCTTCGACTACCGACCATCCCCACTTTCAGCACAATAACTGGTGCATACGAACCTGCCTGGACCTCCTACTCAGGGCCTTTGGCAAGCACCGTGGCAGGCCTCGACATTCTCATCGGTGACGACAAGTACGGGTTGCCCGCTCGCCCGCTCCAGATGGAAGTGATCGTTCCGCCGAGCGCGAGCTGGGTCGCGATCTCGAGCGAGTCCCCGGCACGAAGCTGAGCTCGGGGTGGGTCGTCAATACGATCCGCATGTCCGTGCTCAGATCGAGGTGTGCCTGGACGTATTTGCTGGTTTCTGCGACGGTCAGACGACGTCCGCGGCGTCCTGCCCATTGCATTACTGCTGTATCCACCCCTATGAACCCTTCCTCCCCGTACGTGCCTCACTTGCCGGCCCCGGCGGTGTGGTCGAGCGGATCGACTGGGTCGCCGAGTACGAGCCGGACAGCGGCTACGTGTTCCTGTTGAGCGATGTGACGGTGCTCGGCCAGGGGTCCAGCGGGTTAGGGATGAGCGGAAGTGCCGCGCAGGTCGACGACGAGGAGGAGCCGGTCGTCGTCTGCATCGCCGACCTCGTTCAAGACCAGGTGGCCCGCGCTCCTGTCGCGTGGCCGCGGTGCGATACCGGGGGATTCATGACCTCTCGGCTCGTCGATGCCGTCGCGGTGTGGTTCGACAACGGCTGCCAGAGGGTGATCGGGAGCCTGTGACTGCAATCGGGGTGACGGGCAAGGCGCAATTAAGTTGTTCTGGGTAATTATGTGCTGCTTTGGGTTGTCGCTCATTCGATCGTTACCGGGCGCGGTGTCATGAGAGGTGTTGTCGAGCGTGTCCGGCACTGCGGCTCGGACCCTACCCACATACGCCGTGTTGTCTACGATCGTCATGTCTATTCCCGAGTGCGCCTCACCGCTTCGAGGGTGAGCACGGCGAGTTGTTGCACCGGGTGTCGAGCACAGTTGTCGGCGTCGCGCGCGGCCGGTGGCTGCGGTGGAGTTGGCCCTGCGGTGCGCTGTATGGTCACGGCCGGTTGTTCGCGGCCGGTGTTTTCGCCGGAAGGGCGCCGCGGCGGATGTCGCCGGGGGCGGGCCGGGCCGTCGGATACTTGACGTGTTCGGCCGAGTCCAGCAGCCAGGGCACGCTGGTGACCATCACGCCCGGGGTGTACAGCAGCCGGCCCTTGAGCCGGAGGGCGCTTTGGTTGTGCAGCAGGTGTTCCCACCAGTGTCCGACGACGTACTCGGGGATGTAGATGGTGATTACCTCACGGGGGTTGTCGCGGCGGATGGTTTTGACGTAGTTGATGATCGGGCGGGTCACCTCCCGGTACGGGGACGCGAGCACCTTCAGCGGCACCGGCATACTCTGCTTGTCCCACTCCTTTTGCAGGCGGGCAGTGTCGTCGCTCTGCACGGTGACCGCCTCGAGGGTCGAGGGCCGGGTGGCGCGGGCATACGCGAGGGCGCGGGCGGCCGGTTTGTGCAGCTGGGAGATCAGGACGATGGCGTGCACCCGGGAGGGCAGGTCGAAGCTGTCCTCGTCGAGGACGAGTGCGGCGGCCACCCGGTCGTAGTGCCGGCGGATCGCTTTCATCACGACGAACAGGATCGGCATCGCGATGACCACCAGGTAGGCGCCCTGGGTGAACTTGGTGACGGTCACGATGATCAGCACCAGCCCGGTCAGGGCGCAGCCGAGCCCGTTGACGGCCCGCCGCACCCGGATGCGGTGCCGCTCGGCGCGGTCCGGTTCGGCGCGCAGCAGCCGGTTCCAGTGCCGCACCATCCCGGCCTGGCTGAGGGTGAAGGAGGTGAATACCCCCAGGATGTAGAGCTGGATCAGGTGGGTGACCGACGCATCGAAGAGGACGATCAGGGCGCCGGCGGCCAGAGCGAGCAGCACGATCCCGTTGCTGAACGCCAACCGGTCGCCGCGGGTGTTGAGCTGCCGCGGTAGGTAGCGATCCCGAGCCAGGATGGAGGCGAGCAGGGGGAACCCGTTGTAGGCGGTGTTCGCGGCCAGGATCAGGATCAGCACGGTAGCGGCCTGGATGTAGAAGAACCCGACATTGGTGCTGCCCCCGAACACGGCGGCCGCGATCTGCGCGATCACGGTGCGCTGCGGATCGGTGTCACAGTTGCCGGTGAAACCCACCAGATCACACGTGTGTTCGGCGATGCGGACCTTGCTGATGATGGCCAGGGCGGTGATCCCGGCGAACATCACGATCGCGGTGGCGCCCATCGCGACCAGGGTCTTGGCGGCGTTGGCGCTCTTGGGTTTACGGAACGCGGGGACCCCGTTGGAGATGGCTTCGACCCCGGTCAGTGCGGTGCAGCCGGAGGAGAACGCCCGCAACGCGAAGAACACCAGCGCCAGCCCGGTGATCCCGGCATGTTCGGGGGTGATCGAGTAGCCCGCGCTCTCGGCGACCGGGGCGTCCCCGAACAGCACCCTGATCAGGCCGGTGACGATCAGCACGAGGACACCGGCGATGAATCCGTAGGTGGGGACGGCGAAGGTTTTGCCGGATTCGCGGACCCCGCGCAGGTTCATCGCCGTCAGCAGGATCACGAAGCCGACCGCCAGCAGAACCCGGTGCGGATTGAGTGAGGGCAGCGCGGAGATGAGGTTGTCGACGCCGGCGGCCACCGACACCGCCACGGTCATCACGTAGTCGACGAGCAGGGCGGCGGCGACCGTCAACCCGGCGGACGGCCCCAGATTTCGGTTCGCGACCTCATAGGATCCGCCGCCGCTGGGGTAGGCGAAGACCACCTGCCGGTAGGACAGCACCACCACCGCCAGCAGCACGACCACTGCGGCACCTAGGTACGGGGTCAGGTACAGGTACGCCAGCCCGCCGAGGGAGAGGACCAGCAGAATTTCCTGGGTGGCGTAGGCCACCGACGAGAGCGGGTCGGAGGCGAAGATCGGTAGCGCCAGCCGCTTGGACAGCAACTGGTCCCCGAGATGTTCACTGCGCAGCGCACGCCCCAGGATCAGGCGCCGCACCGCATGTACGGCTTTGGACACGGCCGAAGCGTACGTCCTGACCACGGCAAGATCGCCGGCCCAGGCGTAAGGATCCCGCTAAGAAATCAGCCGGTTGCGGCGGCCCTCTCTACTACGACAGAACCCGTGGCAGTGGTTCCGGTGGCGCGACCATCGCCCAACCTCCTCCTAGGGCGCCCCAGGGGAGGGAGACGGTCCTCGGCGCTCGGCGGTCGGGTGCCGCACACGCGGCGTCAGTGTTGGAGTGGCGCGTGTCGGAAGACGTCATGACCAGGTCCGCGTGCCCGTCGGAGGTGTACGTGTGGAATCAGGTCTCCCGCGTGATCCGCTGCGGACGCTCGAGGGGCCGAGGGGGCTCACGATGACCGTGCATCACCCGTTCACCCACGCGCGCTGGCGCCGGAATATGGTGGTCGACCTGGGGTCGACAGGGTTGGACGCCGCCGACAGTGAGGTGATCGACGACGCGCTGAGAGCTGTGATCGAGCAACCGCAGCTGCAATTGGTGGGTGTGCTGCAGTGTGGGAGCCGACGCCGCAGTTACTGCGCTCGTCGACGAACGTGTCGATCGGGTGGTCGGTGTGAGGGAGCAGGTTCGGCGTGAACACGGTCTGATAGTGACCGAGCTGATCGTCGAGGAGGGTCAGGATCCTTGCGCTCGCGTCCGGGAGTGGTCTACGGAATGAAGACGAGCTTCTCGCGGTTGTCGACGACGCTCTCGACGACGCGTGCGCCCGCAGCAGGTTCCCTCGTAAGAGGGTCACTCTGATGACGCATCCGCTTGTTCCGCCGGTGCCCCGATGCGCACTCAGTCGTCCGTCCGGTAGAGGCGCCAAACCACCACGCCGCTCCCACCAGGCACAGGCCACCGGAACCGAGCGCGCCCACTGCGACGAGCATCGTGCCCAGCGCGCTCAACGCAACCAAACCCGCCAGTTGCCAGATCACGCTGGATGGCATACCGCGACTATGGATCAACGTGGTGGTGGGTGCAAGCCGGCGCCTGCCGTGGCCAGTCGTCGAAGCGGGACCGAGCGTTGACGAACCGCGGCGCGTAGGGATCTCGCGAAGAATGCGCCACGCCTCTTCTCACGCGGGCCCCCGGCGGTCGACGCTGGCCGGGTTCGGTTCACTCCATCACGTGAAGGAAGTCTCGCTGTGGGTAGTCTCCTGATCACCTTCGTGCTCCTCGGCTCGTTCCTCGGTGCCGCCTTGATGATCCGCTACATCAACACCCGGTCGGCGCGACCCGCACCCGTCACCTCGCCACCACGAACGGTGCCGAGTGCTGTTGCGCGGCAGCATCAATCAACCCGGCGGTAGCGAGGTTGGCGGGCGGCCTGGGTAGGAACTTCGGCCCCACCCGTCAAGATGGGGTCAAAGCGCTTTTCTTCCACCGCGATCGTGCTCACGCTGAGCGGGTGAGAAATGCAGCCATGATCGGCCACCAGGAACCCGGGGCGTCCCGCTCCGGCAGCGCACGAACCAAGCTCTCCGTTGCGACCGGATTGGCGGGGCTCTCCCTCGATGCGATGGCCTCGGTGTCCTACGGGCCCGAGGCCATCGTCCTGGTACTGGCGGTGGCCGGCGGAGCGGGACTGGGCTTCACCCTCCCGGTCACCCTCACCATCGCCGCGCTCCTGGCCGTGTTGGTCGCGTCCTACCGTCAGGTGATCGAGGCGTTCCCCGATGGGGGAGGAGCGTACGCCGTGGCGCGCACGCGACTGGGTCGTCGGGCGAGCCTGACCGCGGCGGCGTCGTTGATCATCGACTACGTTCTCAACGTCGCGGTGTCGATTGCTGCCGGTGTGGCCGCGTTGACGTCGGCCTTCCCGACCCTGCTTCCCTATACCGTGTGGATCGCGCTGACGATCCTGCTCGGCATCACCACCCTGAACCTGCGGGGCATCGCGGATTCGGCGCGCGCGTTCATACTTCCGACGATCGTGTTCGTCGCGAGCATCGTCACCGTCATCGTCGCCGGTCTCCTGCGCTCGGAACCGGCCACCGCCGTCGGAAGCGGTGTCGTCCCCGGCCACGCCCAGAGCATCGGCATCCTCCTTCTACTCAAGGCCTTCTCGAGCGGGTGCGCCGCGCTGACGGGTGTGGAGGCGATCGCCAACGCCGTCCCCAGATTCAAGGCGCCCCGGGTGGTCACTGCCCAGCGCGCCGAAGTAGCACTGGGTGTACTTCTGGGAACGATGCTGATCGGCCTCGCCGTGCTGATCGAGAAGTTCTCCCTCGCCCCGGTGGACGGCAGCACCGTGCTCTCCCAGCTCACCGCGGCGTCCCTCGGCGACGGCGTCGGCTACTACCTCGTCCAGTTCGCGACGGTCGTGCTGCTGGCGCTCGCGGCGAACACCTCGTACGGCGGACTGCCGACCCTGATGCGAATCCTCGCCGACGACAACGTCTTACCGCACCGCTTCGCCCGGAAAACCTCCCGGGACGTGTATCGGTACGGGGTACTGGCACTGGGGATCGCCGCGGGGGGTGCTGGTGATCGGATCCGGCGTAAACATGAACTCCCTCGTTCCCCTGGTCGCGGTCGGCGTGTTCGTCGGATTCACCCTGGCGCAGTCGGGATGGTGCGGCATTGGCGCGCCGAACGCACGCCCGGTGGCGAGGGCGCGCCGCCCTCAACGGCGTCGGCGCACTGCTGACCGCGGCATCGGTGACGGCGGCGATGAAGTTCACCGAGGGGGCGTGGCTCATCGTCGTCGCCCTACCGCTGGTGGTGGCCGGGATGGAGCGGGTCCGCGCCGCGTACGAGCATCTCGGCGACCGGCTCACCGCCGGCCCGGACCGCCTGGACCCGCATATCCTCCGATCCCGGCCGACGGTGCTGGTTCCGGTGTCCGGCCTGACGGAGCTGAGCCGGATGGCCTTGTCGGCGGCGGTGACGATGACACCTGCGCCCACCGCGATTCGGGTCTGCTCGAATCCACCGCCGACTTCTCCCGGCAGTGGCAGACCCGGGACCCCTATACCGAACTGATCCTGATCGAGGACACTGGCGGAGGCTGCCTTCGATGACTTTCTTCGTGTTCGGGGTGAACGGGATGTGCCCGGCGTCCGGGACGGGTGCCTGCCGGTGCGCTGAGTTCGTCGAGCTTGCTCTCGAGGGCGGTCGTGGTGATGCCCCAGGAGGTCAGTGCTGCCGCTCCGGGGCCGCCGGCGTCGAGGATCCCGGCGAGTAGGTGTTCGGTGCCGACGGAGTTCTGGTGGTGGGTGCGGGCGGCGCCGGCGGCGAGGACGACGACGTGGCGGGCTTGATCGGAGAATTTCTCGAACACGATGACGCACTTCCTCCCCAGGCGTCGTTGCACGACGCGAACCGCTGCTGACTTCCCTGCTCTTCATTCTGGGGGGTCTGTGCGGTGGGTAGGGGGTTACGAGCAGACCGGCGCGCGTAATGGTGTTGTGACCTGGTGTGATGACATGTCCCCGGTTTGTGATGTGGAGGTGCCGGCGACCCCTACGGGGGAGTGCCGGCGCCGGGGTGTGGGGGTGCCGGCACGCCCACACGGTGTCCGTTTCGTCCGGTTTGGATGGATCTTGAAAGTTGTTGATGTGCAATATGGTTGGGTAAATAGTTGATGCATAAGTATTTACGTGAGTTGTGCGCAAAGGTGAGATTGCAAGTTTTGTAATGTGTTGTAGATCAAGATATTTGAAGCATTATCTGTTTCGTATGTTCTGGGGCGTGTTGGGGGTGAGGTGGTATGCTGTGGGCATGACATCGAGCGGCGCGGGAATCCGAGCCGGCGGAGAGCCGGACGCGCCCCATGGTATCCTTTGCCTCGTTGAGGTGTGGGGGACCGGATCGAACACTCCGATTAAAACTGCTGGCGAGAACCTAATTTCGGAAACTCAGAGGAGCGAAGCGACTCGATCGACGGCAACGCGACTGGACCCACCGCGAGCCGCGCAGCGGCTCCCTGGCGGGGAGCGAAGCGACTCGCCCCGTCTCCCGGTGCGGAGCACCGGGA
>NZ_JBHURF010000040.1:0-56855 GCF_042674125.1 Rhodococcus sp. NPDC056960
ACTCAACGACCGACCCCGCAAAACCCACGACTGGCATACTCCAACCGAGAAGCTCAACGAACTACTTGATGTTGCGATGACCGCATGAATCCGCCTAGCTGCAGCTACCAGAAAGGCGCACGGGTGCTACGCGCCTACCGCGATCTCGATCACCGGACGCTTCGCCGGGTCGAGCCTCCCGAGGAGGTAGGTCAGCGTGTCGCGGTCGGTGGCAACGCAGCCCTCGGTGGTGGTGCCGTCGGTGACGTGCAGGAACATCGCCGAACCCGCTCCGGGGATCCGGGCGGCGTTGTAGCCGATCGCCACGGCGTAGTCGTACAGCGGACCCGCGTCGTAGAGGTTCTCGCTCATGCCGCCGGGGGTCGCGTCCTGACGGACGTGCGTGTTGTACGTCGGCGAGAGCGGGTTCGAATCCCACCAGTCACGCCGGTCCGATTGGAAGTACGGCATCGCCGTCGCCGGTGCGGGCTGGCGGCCGAACGCCTGCGTCAGAGGAAAGACACCGGCCGGCGTGCGGGTGGAGAACTCGTTGGCCGCGCCGATCCCTTCCGCGCCGAGGTCGGCGGCCACGGGACCGGCGAACACCCGCCATGCACCGTCGGCGCCGCGTTCCCAGCCGGTCAGCCGACCGACCACCGCTCCCGCGGATGGGACGTGCACCGTGACCACCTGCTCGGCGTCACCCGAGAAGGCTGTACCTTCCGGAGCCGCGGAGGCGACCGGAGCGAGCACCATCCCGCTCAGAGCCGTCATCAGTCCCAGCACGCACGATCGACCCAGCCGCAACCTCGTCATGGGCCGAGTGTTCCATCCCCGGGTATTCGTCGCGGGATGTTCGAAGGGGGTCCTACACCCGGCACAGGATCTCGCTGTGCAGGAGCGCGAACCAGCCGTCGTCCTCCCGCACCCACGCACGCCACCCGGCAGCGATGCGCGCGAGGTCGTCCTCGGTGGCGAGTCCGAGTTCGAGCGCCCGTTCGGCGTAGGTGGACCGAAGTGTGCGGTCGGCCCAGGACCCACCCCACCACTCGCGTTCGTCGACGGACGAGAAACACCAGGTGCTCGCGGTGTTCTCGACGTCGCCGAGACCCGCCTCGTGCGCCCAGGCCCGCAGGCGCCGGCCGGCATCCGGTTCGCCGCCGTTCGCCCGGGCGATGTCCTGGTAGAGCACCAGCCACTCGTCGAGTTCGGGTGTCACCGGAAACCAGGTGAAGGTGCCGTAATCCGCGTCACGGGCGGCGACGAGTCCGCCGGGCCTGCACACTCGCTTCATCTCCCGCAGCGCCTGCACCGGATCGCCGACGTGCTGCAGTACCTGGTGTGCATGGACCACGTCGAAACTGTCGTCGGGAAAGTCGAGTGCGTGCGCGTCCGACACGGCGGTCTCGACATTCGCCACCCCGCGTTTCGCGAACTCGTTCCTGGCCAGGGACAGCGCTTCGTCGTTCATCTCGACGGCGGTGACGACTCCGGGGGCGACGACTCTGGCGAGGTCGGCGGTGATGGTGCCGGGTCCGCATCCGACGTCGAGCAACGTCATCCCTTCGCGCAGATGCGGGAGCAGATACGCGGCGGAGTTCTCCGCAGTGCGCCACCGGTGATTGCGCAGTACCGATTCGTCGTGTCCGTGGGTGTAGACCGTGTCCTCGCCGCTCACCCTTCCGACGCTAGCAACACTTGTCACCTAATGGGATGACCATCTCAACTGTCGAGATATGACGATCGCGGCCCGCGGCGGTTCGTGGGTGTTACGTTGGTGCACAGCAACACGGCTACCGAGGGACTGCCATGACTTTCAGCCTCGCTCTCACTCCGGCTCAGCGAGATCTCGTCGAACGGACGCACGCCTTTGCGGAGAACGTGATCCGCCCGGTGGCGGGCGAGCACGATCGCGCGCAGGAGTTTCCGTGGGACGTCCTCGAGAAGGCCGCGCAAGAGGGCTTCTACAGCCCGCTGTTCTACCGCGACCTCATCGGCGACCCGACCGGTCTGTCCCTCCCCCTGTTCATGGAGGAACTGTTCTGGGGTTGCGCCGGCATCGGGCTCGCCGTGGTGATGCCCGCGCTGGCGTTGTCGTCGATCGGGCAGGCCGCGACGCCGGAGCAGATGCTGCGCTGGGCACCCGAATGCTTCGGCGAGCCGGGCAACCTGAAACTCGCCGCCCTGTGCATCTCGGAACCCGAGGGCGGCAGCGACGTCCGCAATCTGCGGACCACCGCGACGCGCGACGGCGACGAGTGGGTGATCGAGGGGCACAAGATGTGGATCGGCAACGGCGGCATCGCCGACGTGCACGTCGTGAACGCGACCGTCGACCCGAATCTGGGCCACCGCGGGCAGGCCCTGTTCGTGGTGCCCGGCGGAACTCCGGGGATCGAACTCGTCCGCAAGCTCGACAAGCTGGGCTGCCGTGCGTCGCACACGGCGGAGCTGAAGTTCCATCAGGTGCGGGTGCCCGCGGACCATCTGCTCGGCGGCGACGAAAAGCTGCAGAACCGAATGCGGAAGGCCCGCGAGGTGCAGGAGGAGGTGGCCACCGGCGCCCCGCGGCGGAAGTCGGCGACGCTCGGCACCTTCGAGCAGACACGTCCGATGGTGGCCGCTCAGGCGCTGGGTATCGCCCGCGCCGCACTCGAGTACGCCACCGAATACGCGAATCGTCGTGAGGCGTTCGGCGGTCCGATCATCGACAACCAGGGCATCGCGTTTCCCCTCGCCGACCTCGCGACACAGATCGACGCCGCGCGGCTGCTCACGTGGCGGGCGTCGTGGATGGCGGCGACCGGCGTGGAATTCCGCCACGGCGAGGGCTCGATGGCGAAACTCGCGGCATCCGAGGTCGCGGTGAAGACCACCGAACGGGCACTGCAGACGATGGGCGGGTGGGGCTACATCAGCGACCACCCCGTCGAGAAGTGGTACCGGGACGCCAAGTTGTACACCATCTTCGAGGGCACCAGCGAGATTCAGCGAATGGTGATCGGGCGCGCTCTCGGCGCCGCGGACGGCGCCCCACCTCTCCACTTCGATCAGCCGACCGAGGGGTCCGCCCTCAACCGGCGGTTCGGCCGGGGCACCTCGGTACGCACGAAGGCCGGCGAGTTCGCGCTGTCCGTGAAAGACCGGATGCCCGAGTCCGTGCAGCGGCTCGCGATGAAAATCCTTGCTCCACCGAAGAAGTGAGCTACGGCGGGATCAGGTCCAGAGTGCGGCCACCAGCACGGTGACGATGCCCAGTCCCCCGACCACATGGACGAGCGTCGGGTTGTCCTGTCCCTTCTTCTGCCTGCCGCGGACGATCTCGGCGAGCGCGACCACCACGAGCGAGAGCACGAGCTTCACGGCGATCTTCACGTGGTTGTAGTCCTTGTCGAGGGCGGACTCGCCGAGCCCGACGAGGATCAGCCCGGTCACGAACTGGAGGCGCGCACCCCACACCATCACCTCGGAGATCCGCGGCGACCCGAGCACGGCGAAGTAGCCCCCGACGAGGGCGGCCATACCGAGCAGATGGCAGACGAAGAGGAGGTTGTAGACGACGGTCATCTCCGCAGCCTAGCGACCTGTCCGGTCAACCGGAGACGATTCCCGCCCGGGTCGCCGCCTCCCGGTACGACGCCGCCAGGGTGGCGACCGTCTCGTGGGCGTTGAGCCCACTGGGATTGGGCACCAGCCACAGTTCCGCGCCCTCGAGATCACTCGGTTGCCTGCCCTTCTTGGCCGCACGCTCCCCGAAAGCCGTGCGATAAGCGGTGATCCCGGCGACGGCGACCACCCGCGGCGCGGTGTCACGGACCACGCCGCGCAGGCGCTCGGCTCCCACGGCCAGTTCCTCGCCAGTCAACTCGTCCGCCTTCGCGGTGGCGCGCGGGGCCAGGTTGGTGATGCCCACGCCTCGTCCGATCAGGTGATCACGATCCTCGTCGGACATGCCGGACGTGGGATCGATCGCCCGCTCGATGATCCCGGCGGCCAGCAGTGCCGGATAGAAGCGGTTGCCCGGCCGCGCGAAATGCGCACCGGTCGCGGCCGTCCACAGTCCTGGGTTGATACCGACGAACAGCAGGCGGCATCCCGGTCCGATGAGATCTGCGACCTCCGCGTCCCGGAACGACTCCAACTCCGCCCGCGTGAAACTCACAGCCGACCCGCGTCCTTCAGCCCCGCGACGGTATCCGCCAGTGTCTCGGCGGAATCGCGGTACTTCACACCCAATTCACGCTCGCTCGGTCCGTCGTCCGTGTCCGGCATCCGCGTGTAGTACTCCATCGCGGCCTCCGAGACGGGTGAGTCGAACGGAATGAACCGGTCGACCGCGTCCACCAGCCTGCCCACCAGACGCAGAGCGGTGTCCGGCACCGGGAGCACACCCATCCGTTTGCCGGTGATCGCGCCGAGCATGTCGGAGATCCCGGCGATCGGAACCCGCGGACCGCCGAGCATGTATCGCCGGGCGCGATGCCCCGGTTCCAGCAGGGCCGCGTGCGCGCTCGCCACCTCCCGGACGTCGACCATGGTCCACGCGGCACTGCGACCGGGGAGAAAGCGCAGACGGACAGCGGCCTCGACGCCCTGGGCTGCTTCACCGAACTGATTGCCGGCGGGCGGACCGACGACCATGCCCGGGTAGGTGATGGCGAGCGGGGCTCCACCGGCCTGCAGGTTGCGCGCGTAGTGCTCGACGCGCGCCTTGCTCCGGCCGTAGGCGTCGGGCGGTCCGCACACCGGCAGTTCCGGGGTGAGCACCCCGACTCCCGGCTGGAACAGGGCGGCGATGCTCGAGACGTACACGATCGGGTCGAGACCCATCTCGACCGCGGTTCCCAGCACGTTCCGCGCGCCGGCGAGGTTGGTCTGCAGCATCTCGTCCGCGCGCCGCGGGTCGACCGCGACCACGGCGGCGGCGTGGATGACGGCGTCGCAGCCGTCCAGCGCACGCCGCACCGATTCCGCGTCCGTGATGTCACCGACGACGTGATCGGACGTGTCGAGTCCGAGCGCCGCCGCACTGGTCACGAGGCGAGCCGGATCCCGGACGAGGAACCGCACCCGGTGGCCGGCGTCCGCCGCCGCCTTCGCGCTCCACGCCCCGATGAAACCCGTTCCCCCCGTGACCAGGACCAGCAAGGGTTCTACACCGTCCTGGCGAGGCGGTTGGCGAGCATCGTGGTGAACCGGGCCGGATCGTCGAGTTCGCCGCCCTCGGCCAGCAACGCCATGCCGTAGAGGAGTTCCGCGGTCTCCCCCAGCGCCGGATCCTCGTCGCGCGCGCCGTGCGCGTCCCGCAGTCCGGTGACGAGCGGGTGGGTCGGGTTCAGCTCGAGAATGCGCTTGGTGGTGGGGACGGGCTGCCCCGACGCGCGGTACATCCGCTCGAGCGCCGGCGACATGCTGAACGCGTCGCCGACGATGCAGGCCGGAGACGTCGTCAGCCGGGACGACAGTCGCACCTCCTTGACCTGCTCGCTCAGCGCGTCGGCCATCCAGGAGAGCAGGCCGGCGAAGTCCTTCTCCTGCTCCTCCCGCTCGGACTCGTGCGCTTTCTTGTCTTCCTCGGTGTCGAGATCGACCTCGCCCTTGGCGATCGACTGGAACGACTTCCCGTCGAACTCCGGAACGGCACCGACCCACATCTCGTCCACCGGGTCGGTCAGCAGCAGCACCTCGAAGCCCTTCGCACGGAACGCCTCCATGTGCGGCGAGCTCTCCAGCAGCTGCCGGGAGTCGCCGGTCGCGTAGAAGATCTGCTCCTGGCCGTCCTTCATCCGTGCCACGTAGTCTTCGAGGGAAGTCAGTTCCTCATCGCTGTGCGTGGACGCGAACGACGAAATGCCCAGGAGCGCATCCCGATTGTCGGCGTCCGACATCAGGCCTTCCTTGACCGCGCGGCCGAACTCCGCCCAGAACGTGCGGTAGTCGTCGGGCCGTTCCGCCTTCAGATCCTTGATCGTGGTGAGGACCTTCTTGGTGAGCCTGCGCCGGATGGCGCGGATCTGCCGGTCCTGCTGGAGGATCTCACGCGACACGTTGAGGGAGAGATCCTGCGCGTCCACGACACCCTTGACGAAGCGGAGGTATTCCGGCATCAGCTGGTCGCAGTCGTCCATGATGAAGACGCGCTTGACGTACAGCTGCACACCCGTCTTGCCGTCCCGCATGAACAGGTCGAACGGCGCGTGCGAGGGGATGAACAGCAGGGCCTGGAACTCGAACGTGCCCTCCGCTCTCATCGGGATGACCTCGAGCGGCTCGTCCCAGGCGTGGGCGATGTGCTTGTAGAACTCCTTGTACTCGTCCTCGGAGACGTCGTCCTTCGAGCGCGCCCACAGCGCCTTCATGGAGTTGATCGTTTCCGAGGTCGTCGTGACCTCGTCCTCGCCGTCGCCCTCCGCGGGGACTCGGCGTTCGACGTCCATCCGGATCGGCCACGCGATGAAGTCGGAGTACCGCTTGACGAGTTCCTTGATCTTCCGTTCCGACGTGTAGTCGTGGAGGTGATCCTCGGCGTCCTCGGGCTTGAGGTGCAGGGTGACGGAACTGCCCTGTGGCGCGTCGTCGACCGCTTCGATCGTGTACGTCGCCTCGCCGCTCGACTCCCAGCGCGTGGCCTCGCTCTCGCCGGCCTTCCGCGTCAGCAAGGTCACCTTGTCGGCGACCATGAAAGTCGAGTAGAAGCCGATGCCGAACTGTCCGATCAATTCCTCGGATGCGGCGGCGTCCTTCGCTTCGCGCAGCTTGCGACGCAGATCCGCCGTGCCGGACTTGGCCAGCGTGCCGATGAGGTCGACGACCTCTTCGTGCGACATGCCGATGCCGTTGTCACGGACGGTGAGTGTGCGGTTCTCCGCGTCGGCCTCGATCTCGATGTGCAGGTCCGACGTATCGACGTCGAGGTCCTTGTTGCGGAACGCTTCGAGCCGCAGCTTGTCCAGCGCGTCCGAGGCGTTGGAGATGAGCTCCCGCAGGAACGAGTCCTTGTTGGAGTACACCGAGTGGATCATGAGGTCCAGGAGCTGGCGGGTCTCCGCCTGGAACTCCAGTTGTTCGATATTCGTGCTCACTTCGATTCCCTTCGACAGCAGAACCCTCGACACCAGATTCGTCGTCGGAATGATAGCCCGCGCCGACAACCCGGATTCCGTGCGGCGACGGGTCCGGGATCTCGGTGCACCCGCCGTCAGCCGGCGGCGTCCTCCTTCAGGGTGTACGCCACCAGTGCGTTGGCATGGCCGTGACCGAGCCCGTGCCCGGACTTCAGCCAGCTCACCAACTCCATGTGCCCGGTCAGCTCGGACGAACGGATGAGCGTCTGCCACTCGCTGATCGGCCGGCCGTACTTCTCCTCGATCGACGGGAAGTACGACGCAGGGCCCTTCACTGGTTCAGCCATGCGCCGGAGACTATCGGCACCCACCGACACGTACTGTCCGACAAGCACCTTCGAGGCGTCGGCACTCGGACGACGGAACCACACCGTCACCGCGCAAGGCGGTCCAGCAAGGATGCATACCGGACGCGGCCGTGCTCAGGGCCATGCCGGACCGACGTGATTGTTCTTCATCGCGCAGAAGCGTCCTCGAAGTCGTGCCGGGATCCGTAGGCTGATCGCATGTATCGGTCACGCGTGAATGTTCCGGCCTGGTGACGTCGTGGCGGAGTTGATTCTGGGGCCGCTGCTCAGGCATGTCGGCACGTCCGATGCGACGGTGTGGGTCGAGACCTCCGAGGCGTGCACCGTGAGGGTGCTCGGCCACGAGGAACGTACGTGGAACGTATCGGGCCACCACTATGCGCTCGTCGGCGTGGAGGGGCTGGAGCCCGGGTCGAGCACGCCGTACGAGGTGACGCTCGACGGCCGCCCGGTGTGGCCGCTGCCGAACGCGGTGCCGTCCCGCATCCGCACCCTCGACGAGGACGACGACACGCTCGTGCTGGCGTTCGGGTCGTGCCGGTTCGCGACGATGTCGTCGACGGAGGACAACCGGCATCTCGGCGCCGACGCCCTGGACGCGTACGCGGTGCGGATGGCGGAACAGTCCCCGGAGCAGTGGCCCGACGCCCTGTTGCTGCTCGGCGATCAGGTGTACGCAGACGAACTGTCCCCGGAGACGGAGGCCCGCGTCGCCGAGATCCACGACGTGAACGAGCCGCCGGGACCACAGGTGCGCAATTTCGAGGAGTACACCTGGCTCTACGCCGAGTCGTGGTCGGACCCGCAGGTGCGGTGGCTGATGTCGACGGTGCCCACGTCCATGATCTTCGACGACCACGACGTCCGGGACGACTGGAACACCTCCCAGTCCTGGCGCGACGAAGTCGAGGCCACCGCGTGGTGGGAGGAGCGCATCGTCGGCGCCCTGTCCTCGTACTGGGTCTACCAGCACCTCGGCAACCTGGCCCCGAGCCATCTCGCCGAAAACGACCTGTACCAACGTGTTCGGAAGCATGGCGGCGACGTCGAACCGATGCTCCGCGAATTCGCGTCCGCCGCCGACGAGGAGGCGGACGGGGCCAAGGGCACGCAATGGTCGTATCGCCGGGACCTCGGGGTCGCGCGGCTCCTCGTCATCGACTCACGGTGCGGTCGCGTCCTCGCCGGCGGTCGCCGCGAGATGGTGTCGGATGCCGAATTCTCGTGGATCGAGCGTGAGACCGAAGGCGACTACGACCATCTGCTCGTCGGAACGTCGCTGCCGTGGTTGCTGCCGCGCGCGCTGCACGACCTGGAATCGTGGGACGAACGCCTCGCCGGCGGATCGCGTGGTCCTCGCGTGGCGGCCCTGGCGGAGAAGATTCGGCGGGGCGCCGACCTGGAGCACTGGGCGGCGTTCCGTGATTCGTTCGACCGCCTCGCCCGCCTCCTCGCCGAGGTCGGACGAGGACGGAAATCCGGCCCCGGCGGCCGGGCGCCGTCCACCATCTCGGTGCTGTCCGGCGACGTCCACCACGCGTACGCCGCGCAGGCCCACTACCCCGAGTCGGTGCAGTCGCGGGTCTATCAGCTGACGTGCTCTCCCCTGCACAACTATGTTCCGGCCGCGATGAAGGTGACGTTCCGGATCTCCTGGCGGCGCGCCACCGAGCGGACGGTGCGTTTCATCCTCGGCCGGGTCTCGCGGGTACCGCCGGTCCCGCTCGACTGGTCCAAGCTCGCCGGACCCTTCTTCGGCGATCAGGTGGCGACCCTCTATCTGAAGGGGCGGTCCGCCCGCCTCGTGATGGAGCAGGCCACCGACGGCGGCGACGGCACACCCCGATTCAGGACCATGACCGATCTGAACTTGGCGACCGAGTAGGACGTCTACCGTTCCTCGGCCGTCGCCTTCAGCCGCGCGAGGCCCTTCTCGAAGTCCTTGCCCACCATCTTGTCCATCGAGAAGAACGCTCCGAGGAGCTTGAAGAATCGGTTGTTCTTTCCGGTCATCTGCCAGCGAACGGTGGTCCCGGCGCTGTTCGGCTCGAGGAGGAACGTCGTGACGTTGTCCGCCTTGAACGGTTTGAGGAACTTCAGGTCCAGCACGACCTTCGAGCCCGGCACCGACTCGGTGATCACCATCGATCCCGCGCCCGCCTTGCGGTTGCCGTCCCACGCGTAGGCGGCGCCGACCCCGGACGCGGGGCCGGTGTACGTGCGCTTCAGGTCCGGATCGACGCCCTCCCACGGCGACCACGACTGCCACTGCCGGAAGTCGTCGAGAAGCGGTTGAACGACCTCGGGGCTCGCATCGATGACGGTGGAACGTTCGACGAGGAACTCGTCCGGTGCCATGTCGGTCTCCGTTCGGGTCTCGGGGGTCTGCGGACAGAAGATAACGCCTCATCGCCGGTGGCGCGCGCGGTATCGTCGGGGACGACCCATAGACAGTGCTGCGGTGGGGGTAGCCGTGACGACCGAGACCGATCTGATCCGCAATATCGCTCTGGTGGGACATCAGGGCAACGGCAAGACGACGCTCGCGGAGGCGATGCTGTACCGCGCCGGAGTGGTCACGCGGCCGGGCCGCGTCGAAAGCGGCAACACGGTGCTCGACACCCAGCCGGAGGAGCACGACCGCACCCAGTCGCTGGCGCTCGGCCTGGCGTCGTTCTCGTGGGGCGACTACCGGATCAACCTGCTCGACCCGCCGGGGTACGCCGATTTCGTGGGCGACGCGACGACCGCGCTCCGCGTCGCCGATGTCGCCGTGTTCGTGATCGACGGCGTCAGCGGTCTGCAGGTGAACGACGAGTTGCTGTGGCAGGCGGCCGGTGAGCGTTCCATCCCGCGCATCTTGTTCGTGAACAAGATGGACAAGGAGCGGGCGTCGTTCGATGCCGTCCTGTCGGGGATCCGCGACCATTTCGGGTCCGGGGTCGAGCCGGTCGACCTGCCGGTGGGCGAGGCATCGGCGTTCACCGGGGTCGCCGACCTGCTCACCGAACACGTCATCCTCTACGACACCGGGTCGGCGAACACGAGCGACGAGCTGCCCGCCGACATCGCGGACCGCGAGCACGAACAGCACGAGCACCTCGTGGAGGACGTGGTCGAGATCGAGGACGATCTGCTCTCGAAGTATCTCGACGGCGAGGACATCTCCGTCGCCGAACTCGAGCACGCCCTCCGCGCGGGTTTCGCCGGGGGCTCGCTGTGGCCGGTGCTGTGCGGGTCCGCCGTCGACGCGATCGCCGTCGACCGGTTGCTCGACTTCGTGTGCCGGATCGCGCCGGCGCCGTCGGAGGCTCCGGGCATCGAAGTGGACGGTGACGGGGTCACCACGGTGACGTGTGACCCGACCGGCGATCCGCTCGCGTACGTCTTCAAGACGCAGACGGACGAATATGTCGGGCAGGTGGCGCTGGTGAAGATCCTGTCCGGCACCGTGCACGCCGACGACGTCCTCGTGAACCAGCGCACCGGCGCGAAGGAGCGTCTGCACAATCTGCTGCGCGTCCTCGGCAGCAAACACACCGCGATCGATACGGCGGAGGCGGGCGACATCGTCGGGGCGATCAAACTCACCGACGTCGCGACGGGTGACACGCTCGCGCCGATCGGTGCCGCGCTGACCGTGCCGGCGATCGAGCACCGACGTCCCGTGTACGGGATCGCGGTGGCCGCCGAAAGCGCGGGCGACGAGGACAAACTCGCGACCGCCCTGGCCGAACTCGTCAGCGACGACCCGACGCTGGAGGTGAGCCGCGACAGCGAAACCCACCAGACGGTGGTCCGGGGCGCCGGCGACGTGCACGTGCAGGTCGCGCTGACCCGGTTGAAGCGCCGGTACGGCATCACGCTCCAGACCGAGCCCGTGAAGATCGCCTATCGCGAGACGCTGCTCGGTCCGGTGGAGACGGAGGGCCGGCACAAGAAGCAGAGCGGCGGGCACGGCCAGTTCGGGGTGGCGACGGTCCGCTTCGAACCGCTCCCCCGGGACGAGGGCTACGACTTCGTCGACGAGACCCGCGGTGGGGTGATTCCCAAGTCGCTCATTCCGGCGGTCGGCAAGGGGATAGCGGAATCGATGGGACGCGGAGGGCGGCACGGGTTTCCGCTCGTCGACCTGCGGGCCACCGTCCTCGACGGCAAGCACCACTCGGTCGACTCCGACGACTTCAGCTTCAGGATGGCGGGGGCGCTCGCCCTTCGCGCCGCCATCGACAAGGTCGGCACACTCGTCCTCGAACCGGTCGACCACGTCGAGGTCACGGTGCCCGCGACACTGCAGGGTGACGTGATGGCCGATCTCGGCCGGCGGCGCGGCCAGATCGAGGGCACTGAACCGGCAGGTGACGGCGAGATCACCGTCATCGCCTCCGTCCCGACGAGCGAGATCACCGACTACCCCGTCGCCCTGCGCTCCATGACGCACGGGCGCGGCCGCCTCGCACTCGAATTCAAGTGTTACCAGGAGCGGCCCGAACCGCGCTGACAGTCGCCTTCCAGCGTGCACGCAGTGTTCTCCCAGCCTCCCGCGGTGTAGTGGTGTCTCACTCACAGAGGGAAGGGCATCGATCATGCGTTCACAATTGGTTCGCGGCCTCGGTGGAGCGGCGATGGCGGTAGGCCTCGCGTGTTCCGTCGTCGCGTGCAGTTCGGGCGAGTCTTCGTCCGGCACTTCGTCGACGGGCACCGGCAGCACGGTCGTGCAGGACGGCACCGCGCCCGCGGCGATGAGCGACGAACTCCAGGCCTGCCTGGAGGAGAACGGCGTGCCCGCGCCACCCGACCAGGCCGCCGGCGGCGCACCGGGCGGAATGGCCCCGCCGAGCGGCGAGATGGCACCGCCCGGTGGCGGCGAGGGTTCCGCCCCGCCGCAGGGGGGCGCGCCGGACGCGTCGGCCGCACCTCCCGGCGTCGACAGCACGACATGGGCGACAGCGCAGGCGGCGTGCTCCTCGCCGGCAACCGGCACCACCGGGTCGTGAGCCGTCGCTAGTTCTCGCGACCGGTCCGCAGCCGTGCGGCGAGTTCCGCGCGGCTGCGGACCCCCGCCTTCGCGTAGACCGATTTCAGGTGGTCCTGGACGGTGTTCACCGTGATCCCGCGGCGGTCCGCGATCTCGGACGTCGCGTAGCCGGCCAGCACGTCCGCACACACGTCTCGTTCGCGGGCCGTCACCGCATAGGCCGCGAGCAGCAGCCCGGTGAGCTCACCGTCGCCCGCAGGTTCGACGGTCACCACCGTCTGCGGTTCGCCGGCTCCGATCAATGCCGTGGCGCGCACCAGAACCCAGCCGCCCTCGGCATCGCGGATCCGCGCCTTGAAGATTCCCGTGCTGCTGGAACGCGCACCGAAGGTCGCGGCCCGCAGCACCAACGCCAGCCTGCCCGGAGCGACTTCGTCGAATCGGTCCTTCCAGCCGTGAGCGGCGGCGGTCAGGGCAACCGGGTCGCCCGCCGCATCCGTGAGCACCACTGCCGGACCCTGATCGCAGGCGCGGGACACCGCCGGGGCGTGCACGGATGCGGACCGAGTCGCGGCCGCCAACCCGGGGGCCGCAAGCGTCAGGAACTCGAGGTCGCGGTCGGTAAAATCCGGCCCGGACCGCACGAATCCGGCTGCGCCCCAGCACACACCGTCGACGCGGAACACCATACGGACCTCGTTGCGCAGCCCCAGCGGCCCCCAGACTGCAGCGTGCCGGAGGCTGTGCGCGACCTCGGCAGCGGGCAGGTCGGAGGCACGGGCGACGGTGCGGCCGCTGCGGGCGAGTTCGGCGAACGTCCCCGGATCGTCGCCGTTGTACTCCGATTCAGCGAGCAGAGGTTCGTACCGCTGCGCGATCCGGCAGCGTCCGCTGGTCATCGAACTGATCGCGAGTGTCTCGGGGTCGAGCATCGCCCAGCACGTCAGGTCGCTGCGCACCGTGTCACCGACCAGTTCGATGGCCCGCTCGTGGAGTTGCGTGACACCGGTGCCCGCTCCCGCGAAGGCGAGCACCTCGCGGCGCAGTTTCCCCGCCCGAACCTCCAGCATGAACACAGTATGCGCTGGTCACAGACGTACCACCATCCCAGATTTCGGGGATGGGCTGCGGCATCGGGCGGTCATAGCGTCGCAGTATGTCCAGCAACGTTCACGTAGTCAGAGCAGGCGACGGCCGGCGCCTCACCGTGCCGGACGCCGACATCACGGTCCTGGTCGGCGGTGGTCGCGCCGGTGGTGCATACGAAGTGTTCCTCGTCGAAGCACCCCGCGGAGCGCCCGGCCGGCTCCACGCCGAGCCGTGGTCCAAGTCGTATCACGTGCTGCGCGGCCGGATCCTCGTCCAGGCCGGCGACACCGGATACGAACTCGAGCCCGGTGAAACCATCGTCATCGAGGCGAGGACGATGAATACGTTCACGGTCCTCTCCGAGGCAGCCGGCTTCCTCCTCGTCGTCGCCGGGACGGCCAACAGCGGTTTCTTCGCCGAACTCGACGCGGTCGGGCACGGCCACGCGCCGGAGGAAGCGGCCCCACTGCTGCGCGACGTCGCCGACAGATACGGCGTCGCACTCGCGACCGGGTCGGGTGCGTCATGATCCTCGTCGGTCAGATCGCCACCCTGGTCGCCGCGGGAGTGCACCTGCTGGCGTTCGTGTGGGAGTCGTTCCTGTTTCGCAGGCCATCGGTGCACGAGGGCATCTTCCGCATTCCGGACAGCGACGTGCATGCCGCCCATCTCTGGGCGTTCAACGTCGGTTTCTACAACTTCTTCCTCGCGGCCGGAGCCGCCGCCGGCGTGGTCCTGTGGTGGGCCGGTCAGGACACTCCGGGCCGCACCCTCGTCATCTACGTATGCACGTTCATGTGCCTGGCGGGCATCGCGCTGGCCGTCTCGGACCGCATGGCACTCAGCCGCCGGCGTGGCGACGGCGTCGTCGGCGCACTGGCCCAAAGTGTGCCTCCGCTGGTCGCACTGATCGCGCTGGCGATCGGGTGACAACCTCGGCCGTTCGATTGCCAGGAACTTCTCAGGATCGACCGAACGGATCCTTACTCCCGGTCGGCATGATGGAAGTCATGCCCCAGGTGACCGTTCTCGCCGTCGGTGGTACCGGAGAATCCCACCCCGACGACCACCGGCGCCACGTGTCCGGACTGCTGCGCGAGGTCACCGACGCCCTCGACGACCGTTTCGCGTCCCGGTGGGTCGGCTATCCGGCGTCGTACGGGCCGGTCGCCGCCGGCGGACTCAGTTACCGTCACAGCATCGAGGTCGGGGTGCGCCGGTTGATCGACGCCATCGACGACGCACCCGGACAGGTCATGCTGGTCGGGTATTCGCAGGGATGCACGGTGATCCGTGAGGTCCTCGGGCAGATCGCCACCGGCGCCCTCCGCGCCGGCAACCTCTGCGCGGTCGGTCTGGTCTCGGACCCCGAGCAACCGGCGGGTGCGGTCCCGGGATGCGGTGGACGGGGTGTCGCCGGCGTGGGGCCCCCGCTTCCCGACACCGTGCCGGTCCAGTGGATCGCGCACCCCGACGACATGATCTGCAATGCCAGCGAAGACAGCTATGTGCGCGACATCGCGGACCTGACCCGGTGGATGTCTTTTCGCACGCGGCGGACGTGGCTCACGCAGACGTGGGAGTTGCTTCGGCACAACAGCTTCCAGAACGCACACAAGACGCGGGTCAGCCCCCGGCAATGGCGCACCGACCTGCGACGTTGCCGGACCGCCGTGAACGAGGTGCTGGGCTACCTGCCGCCGCGCCTGGCCTGGCGCGGCATGCGCATCGTCAATGCGCGGGGCGGTCGGCACATCGCGTACGCCAGCGAACCACTGGACGCGAGCGGGCTCACCGGATGCCAGATCCTCGCCCAATGGCTGCAGGTGCGGGCCACGTTCGAACCGCCCGTGCGCATCGCGGCGTAGGACTCACGCCCGTCAGTCTCACGCCACGGTGCGCGGATGCAGCGGGGTGAGCATCCGGCGGGGCTGACGCAACACCACGGCGACGGCGTCGCTGCGAGGATGCACCGCCTCCCCCGGCCCGGGCGCGACCACCAGGTCTTCCGGCCCCGGGATCGTGCCGCAGTCGGGGCACCGCCCGAAACGGTCGAGCCGGGTGCCGCACTCCGCGTGCGAGAATACCCGGCCGGGGTAGCTGCCGGGCGACGCATACTGCTCACCCCACTGCGAGAGCGCATAGATGCTCGGCCACAGCGCCTTTCCGGCCTCGGTGAGTTCGTACTCGGGATGACCGCCGTCGACCACGCGGACGAGCACTCCGGCGTCGACGAGAGCAGCCAGTCGATCGGTCAGGACGGCGCGGGAGATGTCGAGGTGGGCGAGCAGATCGCTGAAGCGGCGGACGCCGTAGAAGCAGTCGCGGAGCACGAGCATCGTCCACCGCTCACCCACCACTTCGAGGGCGCGAGCGAGGTTGCAGTTCTGCTGTGAGTACCCGGTTCCCAGTGCCACTCCCACATGCTAGCGCAATTCAGTCTTGTCATCAGACCAAAATAGTTCTAAGTTCAGTCTTGTGAACAGACCAACTGCGGTTGCCTCGCCGATCCCCACACGCTCACCCCGCCCGGGGACCACGTTGTCCGTCGCGTCCCTCGGGACGTTCGTCGCGCTCGTCGCGTTCTGCGCCCCGCTCGGCAACATGCCCACAGTCGCCGCAGCACTGTCGGCGGGCCCGGCAGCGCAGACATGGATTCTCAGTTCGATGAGCGTGGGCCTCGCCGCGGTCCTGCTGACCGCGGGCGCGCTCGCCGACGACTACGGACGGCGCCGGGTGTTCCACTGGGGTGCCTGGCTTCTCGCCCTGGGCGCGGTGATCGGCGCGGTCAGTCAGGAACCCGTCCTGTTCATCGTCGGGCGACTGATCCAGGGTGTCGCTGGCGCAGCCCTGATCGCGGCCAGCCTCGGCGCCGTCGCGCACGCCTTCACCACACCGGCGGCCCGCGCGACCGCGAGCGGAATCTGGGGCGCGAGCGTCGGCGCCGGAATCGCCGTCGGCCCCGTGCTCGCGGGCCTCCTCGACCTCGCCGGATGGTGGCGCGGCCTGTACTGGGCGCTCGCCGTCGCGTCTCTCGTGATCGGACAGGTCGCCACCCGTTCGCTGGCGGAGTCACGCTCCGCCGTCCCGAAGCGGATCGACGTGCCGGGCGCGGTCACACTGTGCGCCGCGATGGTCCTGGTGCTCGTCGCACTCGTCGAGGGCAGGCAGGGCAACACCACCGCCACCGTGTTCTGCGGCGTGGGCGCGGCCGTGTTCACGATCGCCTTCGTCGCGGTCGAGCGGCGACGGCCCTACCCGATGCTCGATCTCGCGTTGTTCCGCCGACGCGACTTCCTCGCCGCCACTCTCGCGGCCCTTGCGACCGGGGCCGGCATCATCGGGCTGATGTCGTTCGCGTGCACGTTCCTGGTCAAGACGATGCACGTCAGCACGCTCGCGGCCGCCGGCGTGATCGCGCTGTGGTCGGGCACGAGCGTCGTCGCGTCGCTGCTGGCGCGGAACCTCCCCGCGCGGCTCGCCGGGTCACCGCAACTGGTCATCGGGCTCGCCGGCGTCGGCGTCGCCATGCTCACGATGACGGGCCTCTCCCCCGACTCGTCCCTCCTGCGACTGGTCCCGGGACTACTGCTCGCCGGCGTCGCCAGCGGACTGCTCAACGCCGGCCTCGGACGCCAAGCCGTCGCCGGCGTCCCCGCCGACCAGGGCGGACTCGGCAGCGGCGCCAACAACACCGCCCGCTACCTCGGCTCGTCGATCGGCGTCACCGTAGTCAGCATCATCGCCCTCGACCCGGCAGGCACCGTCGACGGCATGATGTCGGGCTGGAACCACGCCGCCGTCACCACCGGGCTGATCTCGCTCATCGGCGCAGCGCTCGTCGGAGTACTCGTGCGGGGAAACGCGTTGCGACGGTGAAGCGGAACACGGTGCCGGTGTTTCGCGTCACCATGTCGGCTCCCCGGCTGAATCGGCGGGTCACCCACGTGCCGGGGCCAAGTTCAGTATCTTGAGCTAGTCACTATATGTTTCACGAAGGGTAGGCCCATATGACCCGCACCATCGCAGTGGTCAACCATAAAGGTGGCTCCACCAAAACCACGAGCACGGTCAACCTCGCCCAAGCCCTCGTCGAAGCCGGTTACACCGTCCGCGTCGTCGATCTCGACCCACAATGCAACGCCACCACGTGGCTCGGGGCCACACCCGAAGCCGTCGACAACGACGTCCTGTCAGTACTCATGATGGTGGCGAGCATCGAAGAAGCCACCACCATGACCGCGTCCGGGATCCACCTCGTTCCCGGAACCAAGGAGCTCGATTCCGTCGGTCCCTATTTCCTCAAGAAGCCCGGTGCACACGGCATTCTGCGCAAGACCCTCGCCGGCGCCGACGACGTCGACTTCAACCTCCTCGACTGCCCGGGTGACTTCGACCACCTGACCATCAGCGCACTCGTCGCCTCCACCGAAGTGCTCGCCGCCGTCATGACGGGAGCCATGGAACTCGAAGCGCTCATGCGGATCGAGAACTACATCACCCAGCAGGTCGAGCTGCTCAACCCCACTGCACGGCTCAATCACATTCTGTGCGGCCGTGTCGAACTCGGCCAGATCATCGACCAGCAGGTCCTGGCCGCGCTCCGCGAGACCTACCCCGAGCAGACGATGCACACCATCATCCCGAAGTCCGTCCGCGTCAGCGAAAGCTACAGTGCCGAAGAACCCGTCGTCAGGTGGGCACCGTCCTCCTCCGCCGCACGCGCCTACCGCGACGCCGCCCAAGAACTCGTCGAAAGGGACCCCCGATGAGCGCGACTCGTAAAGCCGGACTCGC
The DNA here is from genome assembly GCF_042674125.1 of Rhodococcus sp. NPDC056960. Lineage (NCBI taxonomy): Bacteria > Bacillati > Actinomycetota > Actinomycetes > Mycobacteriales > Nocardiaceae > Rhodococcus > Rhodococcus sp. NPDC056960. Next base: position 18,276 of record NZ_JBHURF010000040.1, read on the forward strand.
CAACAACCCCCTCGAACGCCGGCAGCCCCGCACAAGCGCCCACCAGGACGAGACGTACTCGAGAACCCGTCGCAAGGACCTCCTGACGGGTGTGACACGTAAACCTGGACTCGTCAACAACCCCCTCGAACGCCGCAAGCCGCGACTGCCGAACCTCATCGAACAGTGCGCGGACATCGGACAGGACGCAGCCGCCATCGCCGAAACCCAATCCGGGTCGGTGGCCCTCCGCGAGGACAAGAGGACCACCAGACGGGTCGCCGCGGACAAGAGACAGGAATCCGTCTCCATTACCCGCGCCAAGGCCGAGAACGGCAAGAATGCCGTCGCCGCCATCGGCCACATCACTGGCGCCCCCGACAGTTGGACCAACCTCGTCGACGAAGCCCTCACCCACTACCTCACCGTTCTCGAACACAGGTACAACAACGGCGAACCCTTCCCGCCGCGCGGCGCCGAGCTCGCCCGGGGTTCACGCATCACGTAGCGCGCTCAGGAGTAGCCACGACGACATCGAGCGCGACCCACCGGCTCGGCGGTGGGTCGCGGCGGGTACCCGGCTACGGACGATCAGGCCAGTTCTAGACGTTGAAGCGGAACTCCACCACGTCGCCGTCGGCCATGATGTAGTCCTTGCCCTCCATGCGGACCTTGCCCGCGGCCTTGGCGGCGGCCATGGATCCGGCGGCGACGAGGTCGTCGAAGGACACGATCTCGGCCTTGATGAAGCCGCGTTCGAAGTCGGTGTGGATGACGCCGGCGGCCTGGGGGGCGGTGTCGCCCTTGTGGATGGTCCAGGCGCGGGATTCCTTGGGACCTGCGGTGAGGTAGGTCTGCAGGCCGAGGGTGTGGAAGCCGGTGCGGGCGAGGGCGTGCAGTCCGGGCTCGGACTGTCCGATCGAGTCGAGCATCTCCTGCCGGTCCTCTTCGTCCAGCTCGAGCAGCTCCTGCTCGACCTTGGCGTCGAGGAACACGGCATCGGCCGGGGCGACGGAGGCGCGCAGTTCGGCGACCTTCGCCTCGTCGGTGAGCACCGACTCGTCGGCGTTGAACACGTACAGGAACGGCTTGGTGGTGAGCAGGCTCAGCTCGCGCAGCAACGAGAAGTCCAGCTTGTCCTTCGCGCTGAAGAGGGTCTTGCCCTCGTTGAGGATGTCCTGCGCCTTCAGCGCCTCCTCGTGGAGGGGCTTGAGTTCCTTGTTCTTCTTCGCTTCCTTCTCCAGCCGCGGCAGGGCCTTCTCCAGCGTCTGCATGTCGGCGATGACGAGCTCGGTCTCGATCACCTCGATGTCGGATGCCGGGTCGACGCGCCCGTCGACGTGCACGACGTCGTCGTCGTTGAATACGCGAACCACCTGGCAGATCGCGTCGGCCTCGCGGATGTTGGCGAGGAACTTGTTGCCCAGACCGGCGCCCTCGGAGGCGCCCTTCACGATGCCGGCGATGTCGACGAACGACACCGTCGCGGGCAGGATGCGCTCGGAACCGAAGATCCCGGCGAGCGCGGACAGCCGCGGATCGGGCAGTTCGACCAGGCCGACGTTGGGTTCGATGGTCGCGAACGGGTAGTTCGCGGCCAGCACGTCGTTGTTGGTCAGCGCGTTGAACAAGGTGGACTTGCCGACGTTGGGCAGTCCGACGATTCCGAGGGTAAGGCTCACGGTCGTTGGATTCTACGGCGTCGGGGCCGTATCAACGACCATCGCCCTCACCAGCTGTTGGTATTGCTGTTCGCGACGAGGGCGACGATCAGGATGGCGTACCCGATCACGAACACGACGATCAGCGCCACCCAGATCCACAGGGCGATCTTGCCCAGGGCCTTCGCGCGGTCGGACGCGTACTGAGCGCCCTGGTAGTCGCCCATCGCCCACTTCGGGTAGACGTCGTGGACGTGGTTGAACGCGGCGAACGCGAGCGGCCAGAAAAAGAGGACGGCCGCCACCGCCCACCCGGCGTTCGAGGGCGGCAGAGGCGGTGGCCCGTACTGGCCCGGGTAGGGCTGCGACTGCGGCTGTTGCTGCGTCGGGTACTGGTATCCATACGCGCCCGTGTCGCCCGGCTTCGGCGGAACCGGATTGCTCGACGATTCCGGATTGTTCGGTGACTCCGTCATGACATCCCCCGGTCGTGGCAGTTGACCTCGTGCGTCCACTATCCCACCCGTCCCCCATGTGAGTGGGAAAGTGCGCCGGAGTACACGTCGGCACTCACGTGAGGTTCTAGTCTCAGCGAGTGACCCGCTGGTTGATCGTCTTCGCGACAGGGATCCTCGGACTGGGCGCTCTCGCCCTGGCCCTCGGTGTGGCGACCGGGTGGTGGTTCGCCGCGGTCCTCCTTCTCGCGACGGCGGCCCTGGGGACGTGGGATCTGCTGCAACGGCGGCACAGCATTCTGCGGAACTACCCGGTGCTGGGGCACGCGCGGTTCCTGCTCGAGAAGATCCGCCCCGAGATCCAGCAGTACTTCGTCGAATCGTCCACGGATGGAACGCCCTTCGACCGCGACACCCGCGACCTCGTCTACGAGCGCGCCAAGGGCACCCTCGCCGAGGAGCCGTTCGGCACCGAGCGGGACGTGCACGCCGTCGGCTACGAGTTCATGGTCCACTCGTTGCGAGCGAAGATGGCACCGCCGGAGCAGCCCACCGTGCGCCTCGGCGGCCCCGACTGCACACGCCCCTACGACATCGCCCTCCTCAACGTGTCGGCGATGAGTTTCGGCTCACTCTCCGCCAACGCCATCGAAGCGCTCAACGCCGGCGCGGCGCGGGGTGGGTTCGCGCACGACACCGGCGAGGGCGCCATCAGCCCGTACCACCGCAAGCACGGCGGCGACCTGATCTGGGAGATCGCGTCCGGCTACTTCGGCTGCCGCACCGACGACGGCCGCTTCGATCCCGCCAAGTTCGCCGAACACGCAGCACTCGATCAGGTGAAGGCAATCTCGATCAAGCTCTCACAGGGCGCGAAACCCGGGCTCGGCGGCGTGCTTCCCGGGGCGAAGGTGTCGCGCGAAATCGCCGAGACGCGCGGCGTGCCGGTCGGGAAGACGGTGATCTCCCCGCCCGCCCACACCGCGTTCGCCACCCCGAACGAGCTGATCGACTTCATCGTCACCCTGCGAGAGCTGTCCGGCGGCAAACCCGTCGGGTTCAAGCTGTGCGTCGGATCGCGCATCGAGTTCCTCGGCATCTGCAAGGCGATGCTCGAACGCGACATCACCCCGGACTTCGTCATCGTCGACGGGTCGGAGGGCGGAACCGGTGCAGGTCCAGTGGAATTCGAGGACAACATGGGCATGCCCCTCACCGAGGGACTGATGCTGGTACACAACGCGCTGACCGGCACCGGCCTGCGGAACCGCATCAAGATCGGCGCGTCCGGGAAGGTCGCCAGTGCTTCCGACATCGTCAAGAGAATCATCCAGGGAGCCGACTTCACCCTCGCCGCCCGCGCCATGATGTTCGCCGTCGGATGTATCCAGGCCCAGATGTGCCACACCAACCGCTGCCCCGTCGGCGTGACCACCCAGGACCCGGCGCGGACCCGCGCACTCGACGTCCCCGACAAGGCGGCCAGAGTGTTCCGGTTTCAGAAGTCGACGGTGGCCGGCGCCCAGCAGATGGTGGCATCGATGGGTCTGGACAGCTTCGACCAGCTGACCGCGGCGATGCTCAACCGTCGCATCGACGGCGTCACCACCCGCACCTACGCCGAACTGTACGAGTGGCTGATGCCGGGCGAACTGCTCGACGATCCGCCGTCCGATTGGCTCACCGACTGGATCGATGCCGACTCGACTCGCTTCTGACGTCGTTTTTTCGTCGAACGGAACGTCGGCGCAATAGGGTGACGGGGGCCACAAAAGATGTGGCATCTGTCGACAGCGTTCCTCCTGGCACACAATGAGTACGGGGACGTTGGGAAGGAGTTCGCGATGGCCCTGAGAGCCGCCCCCGAATCCGAGGTCGAATACCTGAAGACGGATCCGGATCTGCCCCCGGTGGGCATCGTGGACCGCACTCCCATCTCTCCGACCGCCAAAATCGTGTTCGCCGTCCTCGGCATCCTCGGCGGCATCGCCTGGGTGATGATCGCGTTCGTGCGCGGCGAGAACATCAACGCCGTCTGGTTCGTGGTCGCCGCCGTCTGCACGTACCTCATCGCGTACCGCTTCTACGCGCGGCTGATCGAACGCAAGATCGTCCAACCACGCGACGACCGCGCCACCCCCGCCGAGATCCTCGAGAACGGCAAGGATTACATGCCGACGGACCGGCGGGTGCTGTTCGGGCACCACTTCGCCGCCATCGCCGGCGCGGGACCCCTCGTCGGCCCGGTCCTCGCCGCGCAGATGGGATACCTGCCGGGCACCCTGTGGATCATCATCGGCGTCGTCTTCGCCGGAGCCGTCCAGGACTTCCTCGTGCTGTGGATCTCGACGAAACGCCGCGGACGCAGCCTCGGACAGATGGCCCGTGACGAACTCGGCGTCGTCGGCGGAGTCGCCGCCATGATCGGCGTCTTCGTCATCATGATCATCCTCATCGCGGTGCTCGCCCTCGTCGTCGTCAATGCACTCGCGGAGAGCCCCTGGGGCGTCTTCTCCATCGCCATGACCATCCCGATCGCACTCTTCATGGGCGTCTACCTCCGCTACCTGCGTCCCGGCAAGGTCGCCGAGGTGTCGCTGATCGGCGTCGTGCTGCTGCTCCTGGCCATCGTGTCCGGCGGCTGGGTGGCCGACACCGGATGGGGCTCCGACTGGTTCACCCTCTCCAAGGTCACCATCGCCTGGCTGATGATCGCGTACGGTTTCGCCGCATCCGTCCTCCCCGTGTGGCTGCTGCTGGCACCGCGCGACTACCTGTCGACGTTCATGAAGATCGGCACGATCCTCCTGCTCGCCATCGGCATCCTGGTCGCCCGGCCCACCATTCAGATGCCCGACGTCACCACGTTCGCGATCCAGGGCAACGGTCCCGCGTTCGCCGGATCGCTGTTCCCGTTCCTGTTCATCACCATCGCGTGCGGCGCGCTGTCCGGCTTCCATGCCCTGATCGCGTCCGGCACCACCCCCAAACTGCTGGAGAAGGAGAAGCAGACCCGCCTGATCGGCTACGGCGGCATGCTCACCGAGTCGTTCGTCGCGATCATGGCGCTCGTCACCGCGTGCATCATCGACCAGCACCTGTACTTCGCGCTCAACGCGCCGGCCACCCTCACCGGGGGCACCCCGGAAACCGCGGCCGCGTACGTGAACGGGCTCGGGCTGTCCAGTCCCAACATCACCGCGGACACCCTCTCGCAGGCCGCGGCGAGTGTCGACGAGGAGTCGATCATCTCGCGCACCGGCGGTGCCCCCACCCTCGCGTTCGGCATGTCGCAAGTGCTCAGCCAGTTCCTCGGCGGCACCGCCCTCAAGTCGTTCTGGTATCACTTCGCGATCATGTTCGAGGCGCTGTTCATCCTCACCACCGTCGACGCCGGAACCCGGGTGGCGCGGTTCATGCTGTCGGACTCGCTCGGCAACTTCGGCGGCGCCGCCCGCCGGTTCAAGGATCCGTCGTGGCGGGTCGGAGCCTGGGTGTGCTCGCTCGCCGTCGTCGGCCTGTGGGGAGCCATCCTCCTGATGGGTGTCACCGACCCGCTCGGCGGAATCAACACGCTCTTCCCGCTCTTCGGGATCGCGAACCAGTTGCTCGCCGCGATCGCCCTCACCGTGGTCCTCGCCGTCGTCATGAAGAAGGGTCTCTTCAAGTGGGCCTGGATTCCCGGTGTGCCCCTCGTCTGGGACCTCATCGTGACCATGACCGCGTCGTGGCAGAAGATCTTCTCCGCCAACACGTCCGTCGGCTACTGGTCCCAGCACGCCGCGTTCAAGGACGCGAAGGAAGCCGGAAAGACCAGTTTCGGCTCGGCCAAGACACCCGAAGCCATCGACGCCGTCATCCGCAACACGTTCATCCAGGGCACTCTGTCGATCGTGTTCGCCGGGCTCGTCCTCGTCGTCGTCGTGGCCGGAGCACTCGTGTGCATCAAGGCGTTCCGGGCCGGTGGACTCCCGACCACCGAGTCGCCGGAGGAACCGTCGAAGATCTTCGCCCCGGCCGGGTTCGTCCCCACGTCCGCCGAGAAGGCGCTCGACAAGGAATGGAACGAACTGATCGCTTCGGGCGCGGTGCGCGCGCCCGGCGCGGCGCACACCCACACGGACAGGGCGCATCACCATGATGAATAGGGTCGTGGCCGCGGTGCGGACCGCGTGGTGGTGGACGGGATCGCTGATGGGCGACCACGACTACAGCCGCTACGTCGAGCACCTCCGCCGGAACCATCCGGAGGCGGAGGTGCCGACCGAACGCGAGTACTGGAAGGCGCGCTACGCGGACGCCGACGCCAACCCGGGTGCCCGCTGCTGCTGACCTCACCGCGCCTCCCCGCCGACCCCCAGTACTGTCAGTACTGATCGGCTGAGCAGACACGGTAGGGAGGACCATCTGTGACGGAGAAGGAAACCCCGGCACCGTCCGGGACCACAGTCACGAAACCGGACCGCGGCCACCTCATCGGGGTCGGCGCGATGTGGCTCGCCAAGTGGTCGCTGGTCCTGGTCGCGATCGCCCTGGGCGCGTTGCTGTTCGGGTGGATCATCCAAAAGCTGTGGGTGATCGTCCTCCCCGTTCTCCTGGCCATCGTGGTGTGCACGGTGCTGTGGCCGCCGACGCGGGCGATGACGAAGCGTCGCATCCCCCCGGCTGCGGCCGCCGCGACGACGCTCGTCGTGTTCATCGCCGTCGTGGCGGGAATCATCGCGGGCATCGTGCCGTCGGTCGTCAGCCAGGCTCCCGAGCTGGCCAACAAGGCCACCCAGGGCATCAACCAAGTACAGGACTGGTTGAAGGGCCCGCCGATCAATCTGCAGGACGATCAGATCGACCAGGGCATCCACACGATCATCGTGAAGGTCCAGGAGAGTGGAACGGTCATCGCCTCCGGGGTGTTCACCGGTGTCAGCACCGCCAGTTCCCTGCTGATCACGCTCGGCCTCGTGCTCGTGCTGTCGTTCTTCTTCATCAAGGACGGACCCCGCTTCATCCCGTGGCTGCATTCCGTCAGCGGCGGCCGCGCCGGCCGTCACCTCAAGGTGGTTTTGGGCCGCATGTGGGACACGCTCGGCGGATTCATCCGGACGCAGGCGCTGGTCGCCCTCGTCGACGCCGTCTTCATCGGCGCCGGACTGCTGATTCTCGGCGTGCCGCTCGCACCGGTCCTCGCGATCCTGACGTTCATCGGTGGCTTCATCCCGATCGTCGGTGCGTTCGTCGCCGGTGCCCTCGCGGTGCTCGTCGCGCTGGTGGCCAACGGTCTCACCACCGCGGTGATCGTGCTGATCATCATCCTCGTGGTGCAGCAGATCGAGGGCAACGTGCTGCAACCGGTTCTGCAGAGCAAGAGCATGAAACTCCACGCCGTCGTGGTGCTGCTCGCCGTCACGGCCGGCGGTTCCGTGTTCGGGATCGTCGGCGCATTCCTCGCCGTGCCCGCCGCCGCCGTCGCTGCCGTGGTGGTGCGCTACATCGGTGAACAGATCGACAAGCACAGCGCCGAGAGCAACATCACCGACTCCGCCGCCGCCGGCGAAGATCTCGGCGACGCCGAACAGGAAGGCGTCACCGTCGACCAGTCCGCCGTCGCCCCGACCGCGGACTGACCGCCGGTCAGCCGGCGACGACCTCCACCGTCGACCCGGTGCGTCCGCGAATCACGTGCAGCCTGCTCGGGATTCGCTGACGCATCTCGTCGACGTGACTGACGATCCCGACCACCCGGCCACCGTCGCGCAGCTCGTCGAGAACACCCATCACCGAGTCGAGAGTGTCCGCGTCGAGGGTGCCGAACCCCTCGTCGATGAAGATCGTGTCGAGCACGACTCCCCCGGATTCCGCCGCGACCACATCGGCGAGACCGAGCGCCAGCGACAGCGACGCCAGGAACACCTCGCCGCCGGACAGGGTCTTCGCCGACCGCACCACCCCCGTGTAGTCGTCGCGGATGTCGAGCCCCAGACCACCGCGGCGGCCGCGCGGACCGGCCTCGTCGCTGTGGACGAACTCGTAGCGCCCGGCGGACATCCGGCCGAGTCGCGCGGACGCCGACACCGCGACCTCTTCCAGCCGGGCCGCGAGCACATACGACCGCAGCGACATCTTCCTGGCGTTCTGGCCACGGCCCGCGATCACCTCGGCGAGCGCAGCCAACTCTTCGTGCGCGGCCTGTATCGGGGCAATCGTCTCGGCGGTCTTGTCGAGCTGACCGACGTACCGTTCCAGATCGAGCAGTCGGCGCTCGGCGTCGGACGCCGCCGCGACGGCGACGTCCACGACCTCCGCCGCCGCGTCGTGGGCGTGCTGGACGGCCGCCAATTCCACGGGTTCCGCGTCGGCGACAGCGGCGACCTCGGGGTCGTCGAGCACTCTGCGCGCCCACACCTCCGCGTCCCGCGCCGCCGTGAGGGCGGCCTCGATCTCATTGCGGCGGGCGGCGGTGCGGACCGCGGCGACAGCGTCGTCGACACTGCCGAAACCGGCATCCCCGGCGAGCACCTCGGCCTTGGCCGCGAGTTCACGGGCCGCCGACTCGGCACCGGCGCCGGCGTCCCGCGCGTCCAGCAGTTCCGATGCCGCCTCGGCGAGGGCGTCGAGTCGTGCGCGGCGATCCTCGACGCTGGGGTCGTCGCCCGCGGCCGCGGCGACGCGGGCCCGGATCTCTCCGAGTTGTGTCGTGCTCGCCGCGATCTTCTCCGCGACGGTGGCGGCGTCGACTCCCACCTCGCGGAACTGCTCCTGCAGCCGGTTCTCCCGGTCCCGCAGTTCGGCGAGCGATCCGGTTCGGCGTTCGACCTGATCGGCGAGCGCCGTCGCCTCCTCCACCGCCTCCTCCGCGGCTGTCAGTGCCTGCGCGAGTTCGTCTGCGGCGCCGTCGCCGCCGCGCTGGATCAAGACGTCGATCGCCCGCTCGACCGCGCCCAGCTTTTCGGTGGCGGCGGTCAGGGCCGTCGCGGCCATCTGCTCCGCGACACGTGCCGCGTCCTCGTCGGCCTTCGTGACCGACAGCTCGGACGGTTCGGCAGGCTGCGGATGCTCGAGTGAACCGCAGACCTGGCACGCCGCACCGTCCTCGAGCGTGCCCGCCAATTCTGCTGCCATGCCCGCGATCCGCCGTTGCAGCAGGTCGAGCCAGTGCTCCCGGGCGTCCTGATGCTTCTGCCGGGCATCGAGCACGCCACGGTCGCGCCGACCGTGCTCGGCGCGGCACGTGCGGAGATCCGTCGCCGCGGAGGCGGCGTCGGACGCACGATCGCGAGCGTCCACCAGGGCGGGCAGTGCGGCGCGGGCCTTCTCGGCAGTGTCGAGGGCCTTCTCGGCTTCCCGGAGCGCGAGGGGAAGTTGTTCCCGTTCCCGGGACAGCGTGGCGCCGGTCTCGGTGAGTTCGGCCTGCCGGGCCCGCAGCCGATCGAGTTCGACGGCGAGCCGGTCGGCGGCCGCGGATTCTGCGAGTGCGCCGTCGAGCCGCACGATCTCGTCGCGCCAGCGCCGGATGCTCGACCGGATGTGCTCCCGTTCGTCCGGGGCCGGTGGCCACGACAGTCCAGCCACGAGATCGGCGCCGCCCGCCGTGGAGCGCAGGCCCTCGGTGATGGCCTCGACGGTGCGCGCGGCGGCCGCAGCCTTTTTCCGCGCGGAGTCGGCGTCCCGTGCCACGGCCGCCACCGGTTCGGCCCGGCGTGCGTCCGCCAGTTCGGCGACGAGAACGGCCCGTGCGTCCGCCCCCGCGGCGTGGGCGTCGAGTTCCGACTCGGCTCGACGTTTGCGGTTCTGCAGTTCCAGGACCCGGCGCGCCTCGGTCAGCGCGTCGCGGGTGACGTTCGCCCGCGCCTTGGCCTGCTCGAGGTCGTCCGCTGCCAGGTCGCGGGTTTCGCGCGCCTCGTTCTCGAGCTTGTGGGCCCAGGTCACCGGATCGGCGTCGGCGCCGCCCTCGATCCCGGCGGCGGTCGCGACCCTCGCGAGCAGCACGTCGACGGCCCGCTGGTGCTCGTCCAGTTCGTGGGCGCTGGTGCGCCTGCGGTCGAGGAACCATTCCTCCACCGTCTCGAATCGCGTGGTGTCGAACAGCCTCTCCAGCAGCTGACCGCGCTCCTCGGTGTCGGCGCGCAGAAACTTCGCGAACTCGCCCTGCGGCAGCAGCACCACCTGGAAGAACTGGTCGGCGCTCATGCCCATCAGCCGCCCGACCTCGTCGGCGATGTCGGGAATCCGCGACAGGTTCTCGCCGTGACCGTCGAGCCAGGTGAGCGTGGCCTTCGCGTTCTCCTTGATCGTCCCCGACCCGCGACGCTTGCGTCGTTCGAACTCCGGGCTGCGGACGAGCCGCAGATGCCGGCCGGCGATCGTCGCCTCGAGCGTCACCGTCGGAACGGCACCGGCGGGTGCGTGGTCGGACAGCAGGCGCTTGCCGTCCTTCCGCGCCCCGGGCACGGTGCCGTACAGCGCGAACGCCACCGCGTCGAGGACCGTCGTCTTTCCGGCGCCGGTGTTACCGTGCAGCAGAAACAGCCCGTCGGCACCGAGCCGATCGAAGTCGACTTCCACGGATCCTGCGAACGGCCCGAAGGCTTCGACCTCCAGTCGATGCAGCCTCATGCGGTCTGTTCCAGCGCGACGACCGCGGCGGTGTTCTCGCCGGCCCGGTCGGCGTAACCGAGGGCGGCCTCCACCAGCCGGATCTCGCCTGTCGACGGTGCGTTGCGCACATCGGTGAGGAAGCTGCGCGTGATCTGCAGATCACTGCGCCCGTGCACCTTGTCGCGGTAGCGCAGATCGTCCGCGCCGTCCGGGCGTTGCCACTCGAGATGGACGGCGAACGGAAACCGGGCCTGCAGCGAGCGCATGGCGTCGACCGGACGTTCCGGGTCGGTGAGCACCGCCGACACATAGCAGTCCTCGGCGTCGCGGAACGCGTCGTCCTCGAGCAACTGCTGCACCGTCCCGGTCAGTTGCCGCAGACCGCGGACCACGGGCAGGTCGACGCGTTCGACCGTTCGCAGTCCGTCTGCGTCCAGATCCACGAGGTACACGGCCTTGCCGTGGGTGCGCTCACCGAAGGAGTACGGCAGCGGCGAGCCCGAGTAGCGGATGTTTTCGGCAAGGGTCTGCGGTGAGTGAAGGTGGCCCAGCGCAACGTAGTCGACATCGCCGAAGGCCGACGCCGACACCGTCTCGACACCGCCGACGGAGATCGACCGTTCGGATCCGGTGGCCTCGGCTCCCACGACGAATGCGTGGGCCAGCACCACGGACCTGGTGCGCGGACCGGTGTCGTTGCGCACGTCCAGGTTGGTGCGGACGCGACTCATCGCGGCGTCGAGGATTTCGGCGTGCGAGCGGGCGGCCGGCACGTCCAATTGCGCGCGGGTGATCTCGGGTTCGAGGTAGGGGATGCCGTAGAACGCGACGGGACCGTGCGCGTCCTCGAGCACGACGGGTGAGCCGATGCCGGCGACCGTCGTCATGAGGTGCAGTCCGCCGGCCCCGGAGAACGCCGCGCCCGCGCCGAGTCGTGCGGCGGAGTCGTGGTTGCCGGACGTAGCGACGATGACCGCGCCGGCGTCCCGGATCGCCTCGAATCCGCGGTTGCACACGGTGACGGCGTCGGCGCTGGGGATGGACCGGTCGTACACGTCTCCGGGGACGACCACGACGTCGACGCCGTGGTCGGTGACGAGCTCGGCGATCGCGTCGAGCACCCGGGCCTGGTCGGCGAGCAGGTCCACCCCGTGGAACGTGCGTCCAATATGCCAGTCCGAAGTGTGCAGGATCCTCATGTCCCGAGACCGTAGAGCACCCCGCCGACAACCTCGAATACCTCCGCCGCGTGGCGTCGGGCCGATTCGACCTGTCGGTGGGGCGGTGCACCATGAGCCCCACGAATGCACTCGCTGCACTCGGCATCCTCTCGGCGCCGGCCGCGGGCACTCGGGTGGCTGCTGCACGTGGCGCGGAGCGGCGTCACCGTCGCGGCGATGGAGTCCCGGGTCACAGTTACCGCGCGCAAGTTGCACGACCTCGACGTGTTCGACGGCGACGTCACCGAGGTCAGCGCCGTCGATTCGTGGCCGCAGCGCACAAATCTCGAGGTTCTCTCAGGCTCCACCGGTCACGCCAACGAGGCTAGTTAACAAGTTGCCGCTACTGTCGTTGTGTGTCTGCAACCCAACGTGCTCGCTCTGGGGTGCCGCTCGACAGGCGGTCGATTGTCCCTACGGTTCCCGGTCTCCCCTGGTGGGGTGTCGTTCTCCTGGCCGTCGGAGTCGCCTTTGTCGGATTCGCTGTCGATGCGGCTCGCGGCACGGAACTCACGGCGGCGTTCTCCACGTTCTATTTTCTCGGCTGTGTCCTCGCCGTGGCGGCCGCCAGCAATCGCGCGCTGTTCACCGCGATCGTCCAGCCTCCGCTGATCCTGTTCGTCGCCGTGCCGCTCGGGCAGAGCCTGATCGCGGACGAGAACAGCACCGCGCTGCGGGACCTGGCGATCAACGTCGCGTACCCGCTGGTCAACCGGTTTCCGGTGATGCTCGCCGCCACCGTCGTAGCACTGCTGATCGGCGGACTCCGCCTCTTCTTGTTGCAGCAACGCAAGACCGGTCCCGCCCGCACGTCCGAACGGCGACGCTCCCAGCGCGCTCCGCGCTCCGCCCGCCCACGCCGTGCGGCGGAGGACTCGGAGCCGACTCCACCGCCGCGCAGGGAGTCGCCGCGCACGGCGCGGAACACGGACACGGCCCGGGAGCACCCCCGTTCGTCGCGCCGGGCAGCCACGCCTCCCCCGCGCCGATCTGCGTCGTCGGGCGGCCGCACGGCGCCGCCCCCGCCGATGGTCGACCGGGCAGCACAGGCCCCCCGCTCGGCACCGCCGCGCGCTACCCAGGCGCAGCATTCGGTCCCACCGCGCGCCACCCCTCGGCCGCGCCCCAACCCTGACGTTCCGGCGCACCCCATTCCGCAGGTGCGCTACCGCGACCGGTACGAGCCGCCGTTCGAGACGGAGCAGCCCCGCTAGAGCTAGGTAGAGAGCGCGGCGATCAGGTCCGCGCCGCGCGCAGCTCGCGCGGCAGTGCGAAGACCAATGTCTCGTTGGCGGTGGTGACCGACTGGACATCGTGGAATCCCTGCTCGTCGAGCAGGTCGATCACACCACGGACCAGGATCTCCGGCACGGACGCGCCCGAGGTGATTCCCACCGTCCGGACGCCGTCGAGCCACGCCGGATCGACCTCGCGCGCGTAGTCGACCAGGTACGACGCCTTCGCGCCCGCGTTCAGTGCGACCTCGACGAGGCGAACGGAGTTCGACGAGTTCCGGGAGCCGACGACGATCACGAGGTCGCACTCGGGTGCCATCGCCTTGACCGCCACCTGACGGTTCTGGGTGGCGTAGCAGATGTCGTCGCTCGGCGGGTCCTGAAGATTCGGGAAACGTTCCCGCAGGCGCGCGACCGTCTGCATCGTCTCGTCGACGCTCAACGTGGTCTGCGACAGCCAGATGACCTTCGATTCGTCGCGGACGGTCACGGTGTCGACGGAATCGGGGCCGTCGACGAGTTGCACGTGGTCGGGGGCCTCGCCGGCCGTGCCCTCCACTTCCTCGTGGCCTTCGTGGCCGATGAGGAGGATGTCGAAGTCGTCTCGGGCGAAGCGCTTGGCCTCCTGGTGAACCTTCGTCACCAGCGGGCAGGTGGCGTCGATCGTGCGCAGATTGCGCGCCGCGGCCGATTCGTGGACCGCGGGAGACACGCCGTGGGCAGAGAATACGAGCAGCGCACCCTCGGGGACCTCGTCGGTCTCGTCGACGAAGACGACACCCTGATCGGTGAGTGTCTCGACGACGTGCCGGTTGTGCACGATCTCCTTGCGCACGTAGATCGGGGCGCCGTGCTTCTCGAGAGCCTTCTCCACCGTCTCGACGGCGCGGTCGACGCCGGCGCAGTAGCCGCGGGGCTCCGCGAGCAGCACGCGCTTCTCGCCGTCGGCGCGCGACGCTCCCGAATCTGCCGAACGTGTGATACCCACATTGAGTGGAACAGCCGAAGACATGGCTCCAGACTACGGGTCACCCCCGGCGGACGACACTTTCGCGGGGCCACGGCGGGGTACTGTGCGCAGCGTCGCACCCGAGTCGTCGACGCTGTGGGCACGTCGGCTACCCAAACGTGCCGTTCTCAGGCAGGCTGTGGGAATGATTCGTCCCCCGTTCGTGGCGCGCGTCGCCGCTGGAATCGCCGTGACGGCCGTCGAAGAGGCCAGGAAATTGCCCACCACCGCGGCCACCCTGCCCATGACCGCGGTCAGTCAGGTGCTGCAGACCACGATGCGGGTTCAGCAGACGATGACGGCGCTGGCCATCAAGGGCGACCAGGCGTTCGCACTCATCCACTGGACACACGACGACGAGCAGCCCGCGTGGGCCGTCTTCGACGAGGACACCGCCCCGGAGCCCGCCGCCGACGGCGGGTCCGACGACCGCCCGGCCGGACCGGGCCGGTTCGCCCTGTACTCGCTGAGTCCGCAGGACGAGGGCACGTCCGCGAAGATCTCGACCCCGAAGGCCGCGCCCGCCGCCACCAACGGCGCCTCCCCCGTCACGTCGGCGACCACGAAGTCCGCCACCTCCACATCGGTCGTCGCCGAACCGGAGATCGCCGTCGTCCTCGACTACGGCTCGCTGACCCTCGCCCAGCTGCGGGCGCGCCTGCGCAACCTGTCGGTCGAAAACCTCACCACACTGCTGGACTACGAGAACGCGACCCTGGCACGAGCGCCGTTCCAGACGATGCTGACCAACCGCATCACCACCGCCAAGGCCAAGTGACCTCCGCACAGCCCCGCGCAGCCAGTACCGGACCGAGCACCGCCGAGCAGCCCTGGCCTGTCCGCACCGTGTCGGCGAAGGTCGCGCAGTGGATCGACCGACTCGGAAGTGTCTGGGTGGAGGGACAGATCACCCAGATCAACGCACGCCCCGGCACTCGGACAGCGTTCCTGGTGCTGCGGGATCCGTCCGTCGACATGTCCCTGTCGGTGACCTGTTCCCCGCAGTTGCTGCAGAACTCCCCCGTGCCGCTCACCGAGGGCAGCCGGGTGGTCATGTTCGGCAAGTTGTCGTTCTACACCGGCCGCGGGTCGGTGTCGCTGCGGGTCACGGAGATCCGTGCGATCGGGATCGGTGAACTCCTGGCCAGGATCGAGCGGTTGCGCGCGCTGCTGGCCGCGGAGGGCCTGTTCGACCCGCGGCTGAAGCGTCCGTTGCCGTTCCTGCCGGGCACCATCGGGTTGATCACCGGTCGCGCGAGCGCTGCCGAGCACGACGTTCTCAGCGTGGCGCAGCGCCGCTGGCCCGCGGTGCGGTTCGAGGTGCGCAACACCCCGGTCCAGGGCCCCACAGCCGTTCCGCAGATCCTCGATGCGCTGAAGGAGTTGGACGCCGACCCGCACGTCGACGTGATCATCCTCGCGCGCGGCGGCGGCAGCGTGGAGGACCTGCTGCCATTCTCCGACGAGACCCTGTGCCGCGCGATCGTCGCCTGCACGACCCCGGTGGTCAGCGCGATCGGGCACGAGCCGGACAGCCCGCTCAGCGACCACGTCGCCGACCTGCGTGCGGCGACCCCCACCGACGCCGCCAAGCGAGTGGTCCCGGACGCCGTCGCCGAACAGGCGCTGGTCGGGGAACTGCGCGCGCGGAGCGCGGCCGCCCTGCGCAACTGGGTGCAGCGCGAATCGCACCTGATCTCCCAGCTGCGGAGCCGCCCGGTGCTCGCCGACCCCCTGCGCGCACTCGACCACCGGTCGGACGAGGTCCAGCGACTGCGCGAGGCCGGACGACGCGACGTCAGCCGGGCGATCGCGGCGGAGAGCACGACCGTCGAGCACCTGCGCGCGCGGCTCACGACCCTCGGACCGGCGGCGACACTGGCCCGCGGCTACTCCGTGGTCCAGCGGATCGTGCCCGACGGCGACCCCGAGGTGCTGCGCTCGGTCGACGACGCCCCGCCGGGCACCCAGATTCGCGTTCGAGTCGCCGACGGTGCAGTCCGTGCCGCGGTGATGGGAAAGGACAAGTAGGACATGAGCAAGCCCACCGTAAACGACGGCGACATCGCGGAGCTCGGGTACGAGGCGGCGCGCGACGAACTCGTCGACGTGGTCAAGGTGCTCGAGCAGGGCGGCCTCGACCTCGACGCGTCGCTCGCGTTGTGGGAGCGCGGCGAGGCCTTGGCGAAGCGGTGCGAGGAGCACCTCGCGGGGGCCCGCAAGCGCGTCGAGACGGCGCTGTCGCAGGCCGACGACGAGGGCTGACGCCCCCGGGTCGTCAGGCGGCGAGGATCGGCGCGTCGGCCGCGGCGGTCGTCAGCTGCGTGAACGCCTCGGGTGACGCACTGCCCGTCACGAGCAGCCGGACGTCGCCGAAGTCGGAGACCCAGATCGGTTCGACACCCTCACCGCCGTACACGATCCAGCTGTGACCTGCGACGTCCTCGGTTCCCGTCGCCGTGCGCGGGCCACCCGCGACGAACGGCACGAGCACCGTTTCGGCGGCGTTGCTCTGGGTGAGTTGGATGTAGCGGCCTGCCTCGGTGATGAATCCGACGGTGCTCGAATCTCCGCCGTTGTCGCCGCTGACGATGCTGCGGCTGCCCGAGTTGGGCGTCCAGCCCTCCGGGGTCGCCGGTTTACGCACCGGGAACGGAAGGTCCTGCGCGTCGTATTTCAGCGCCGCATCGATGTCGAAGCTGGGAATCGGGCCGCTCGTCGGACCGCCCGGGCTGAATGTGCACTGGCTGGCGATACCCGCGATCAGTACGCAGAACAGGACAAGGGGTAGGAGCGACCACACCATGTCGCGGTTGTTGTGCAGGATGCGGGGTTTATCAGATGCCACGCCCACCAGTATCCAGGGTCGGTCCCGGAACAACGATTCTCGGTCCCGTGATTCACGCCCCAGGAGCGCACGTCACCCATCTTTCTGGGAGAATCAGCAGGCGAGATCCACCCGACCCTCGGTGGCCGAGAGGCCGCCGACACAGCGTCGGCGTACAACGTCGACCGTGACAGCACCAGGAGGCACTGCCCATGACGGCTAGCACCACTTCGAGTCGCCGCGAGGCCCCGGACCGAAATCTTGCTCTGGAATTGGTCCGAGTCACCGAGGCTGGTGCGATGGCTGCCGGTCGCTGGGTCGGCCGTGGCGACAAGGAAGGTGGCGACGGAGCCGCCGTCGACGCCATGCGCCAGCTGGTGAGCTCGGTGTCGATGCGCGGTGTCGTCGTCATCGGCGAGGGCGAGAAGGACGAAGCCCCGATGCTGTTCAACGGCGAGGAGGTCGGCAACGGCGACGGGCCCGACTGCGACTTCGCCGTCGACCCGGTCGACGGCACCACGCTGATGTCGAAGGGTATGCCCAACGCCATCTCCGTTCTCGCGGTCGCCGAGCGCGGCGCGATGTTCGACCCGTCCGCCGTCTTCTACATGGAGAAGATCGCCGTCGGTCCCGACGCCGCCGATGTGATCGACATCACCGCACCGGTCGCGGAGAACATCAAGCGCGTCGCCAAGGTGCGCAAGGCGTCCACGTCCGACGTGACGGTCTGCATCCTCGACCGACCCCGGCACGCCGGGCTCATCCAGGAGGTCCGGGACACCGGCGCCCGCATCCGGCTCATCTCCGACGGTGACGTCGCGGGTGCGATCGCCGCCGCCCGCCCGGAGTCGGGCACCGACATCCTGCTGGGCACGGGTGGCACACCCGAGGGCATCATCGCCGCCGCCGCGATGCGCTGTATGGGTGGTTCGCTGCAGGGCCGGCTGGCCCCGACCGACGACGCCGAGCGTCAGAAGGCCATCGACGCCGGCCACGATCTGGATCGTGTGCTGACCACCGAGGATCTCGTGTCCGGCGAGAACGTCTTCTTCTGCGCCACCGGTGTCACCGACGGCGACCTGCTGCGCGGAGTCCGCTACTACGGTGGCGGCGCGGCGACCCAGTCGATCGTGATGCGGTCGAAGTCGGGCACGGTCCGCATGATCGACGCGTACCACCGTCTGGAGAAGCTGCGCGAGTACTCGTCCGTGGACTTCACGGGTGAGGACGGCGCCATTCCGCCGTCGTTCTAGGCAGCTTCGCTACTCGTGCGCCTTTCCGGTTGCTGCGGCGACCGGAAAGGCGCACGGGAGCATCCCCACTCGGCGCCCGGAAGTGGCATGTTTGACGCATGACCGAGAGCAGCGAGCAGCAGTACCGGATCGAACACGACACCATGGGCGAGGTGCGGGTGCCCGTGGATGCCCTGTGGCGCGCGCAAACTCAGCGTGCCGTCGAGAACTTCCCGATCAGCGGTCGAGGTCTCGAGCGCACCCAGATCCGCGCGATGGGGTTGCTGAAGGCAGCCTGCGCGCAGGTCAACAAGGATCTCGGCCTCCTCGATGCCGACAAGGCGGACGCCATCATCGCCGCGGCGGGCGAGATCGCCGAGGGCAAGCACGACGACCAATTTCCCATCGATGTCTTCCAGACCGGCTCGGGCACCAGTTCCAATATGAACGCCAACGAGGTGATCGCCTCGATCGCGGCGGCCAACGGTGTGGTGGTCCACCCCAACGACGACGTCAACATGTCGCAGTCGTCCAACGACACCTTCCCCACCGCGACGCACGTCGCGGCCACCGAGTCCGCGGTGAAGGATCTCCTCCCCGCCCTCGACCATCTGCGGCTGGCGCTGCTCGACAAGTCCACCGAGTGGCGGACCGTCGTGAAGTCGGGCCGCACCCACCTCATGGACGCCGTCCCGGTGACCCTCGGCCAGGAGTTCGGCGGTTACGCCCGGCAGATGGAGGCGGGAATGGAGCGGGTCGTGGCCTGCCTCCCCCGCCTCGGTGAACTTCCCATCGGTGGCACCGCGGTCGGAACGGGACTCAACGCCCCCGACGGCTTCGGCCCGAAGGTCGTTGCCGAACTGGTCAAGGCGACGGGCGTCGACGCCCTCACCCCGGCGAAGAACAGTTTCGAGGCGCAGGCGGCGCGCGACGGCCTGGTGGAGGCGTCCGGTGCGCTGCGCACGATCGCGGTGTCGCTGACCAAGATCGCCAACGACATCCGCTGGATGGGCTCGGGCCCGCTCACCGGTCTCGGCGAGATCCGGCTCCCCGACCTCCAGCCCGGAAGTTCGATCATGCCCGGCAAGGTCAACCCGGTGCTCCCGGAGGCCGCCACCCAGGTGGCCGCGCAGGTGGTCGGTAACGACGCCGCGGTCGCGTGGGGCGGTGCGGCGGGCGCATTCGAGCTCAACGTGTACATCCCGATGATGGCGCGCAACCTGCTCGAGTCGTTGACGTTGCTGGCGAACGTCTCACGCCTGTTCGCCGATCGGTGCGTCGCGGGGCTCGTCGCGAACACCGAGCACCTGAAGACTCTCGCGGAGTCGTCGCCGTCCATCGTGACGCCGCTGAACTCGGCGATCGGGTACGAGGAGGCGGCGGCCGTCGCGAAACAGGCGCTGAAGGAGAAGAAGACCATCCGCGAGACGGTCATCGACCGGGGGCTGATCGGAGACAAGCTGACCGAGGAAGAACTCGACAAGCGTCTCGACGTGCTGGCGATGGCGAAGGTGAAGGACTGACCCTGCCGACGGAGAGGGCCCGCACTACATCGAGTGCGGGCCCTCTCGCGCGGACAGTCCCTACAGCAGCGCGGACAGCTCGTCGCGGGCCTTCTCGCCGTCCTCGCCGAGGTCGGTGCGTCCGGCGATGTTCCACGACCGCAGCAGCGGGGTGAACACCTTCTCCCCCTGCTGGGCGGGGTCGTAGATCCCGGCCTCGGCCAGCACGGCGGTGCTGTCGGTGCCGCCGGGCAGGGCCACGCTCGGCACGTCGAACGCGGCGATCCGCGAGGCGATGGCCCGCATCGTCTGGCCGGGGACCAGCTCGAACGCCGCCTCGACGACGTTCCGGTAGAGCAGCGACTGCAGTTCGTCGTCCGCGGCCAGCCGCTCGGCGATCGTAGCCACCAGCGCGTCCTCACCGAGTGCTGCCGTGTTGTGATGACGCACGGCCGCGGCCTTCTCCTCGAAGGCGGAGTTCGCGAGCATCTCGAGGAGATGCATGGGCGGCATCGCGTACCCGCGGACCATCTCGTCCATCCGGGCGCGCTCGAGGGCGACGGGATCGACGGCCCGCGTCACCATCAGGTAGTTCCGGAGCACGATGGAGTGCCGGTTCTCCTCCGCGGTCCAGCGGCCCACCCAGCGCCACCACGGGCCCACCTGGGCGAGGTGCTTCGCGATCTCCCGGTGGTACGCGGGCACGTTGTCCGCCACCAGCACACCCACCGTCAATGCGAGCGATTCCACCTCGCTCAGGGTCGACTGATCTGCCGACCAATCCGTTCCACCCATGAACGCGAAGTTCTTGCCCTGGTCCCACGGAACCAGATCGTGCGGCTGCCAGCCGTCCGCCTCGGCGAGGTGGCGGGTGAGGTTTTCGTCCACCACCGGGGCCAGCTCATTGAGCAGCTGCGAGTCATTCATATCAATCGGCATCCGCACACCGTAGCGCCCGCGGGCGAACGCGGGGTCGACCAGCGGTGGATTCGACGGAACCGGCACGGGTGTTGTGGCGAAAACAGCCAGGTCATGGGCCTGTGGTCGTTAGGCTGGCAGTTCACGACCGTCCCGGGCCCGAGCAGAGGATCGCCAATGCGCAGACATGGGAACCTGACGATACTTCTGTTCGCCGCCGCGATCGGCGCGTCCCTCCTCACGGGATGCGGCTCCGACACGGGCGACTCGTCACCCTCCGGAACCTCCGACGCGAACCCCACGTCCGAGGGTTCCGCGCCGCCCAATCCGGGCACGGTCGCGGGTGTCGACATCCCGGACGGTCAGATCGACGACGCCGTGGGCCGTCTCGACGACCTGGCGAACGAGTTGATGGAGAGTTCCGGACTTCCGGGTATGGCGGTCGCCGTCGTCCACGGCGGGCAGACCGTCTATGCGAAGGGATTCGGGGTGCGTGAGGCGGGCACCGATCAGAAGGTGGACGCCGACACCGTGTTCCAGCTGGCGTCGATGTCGAAACCGGTTGGGTCCACTGTGGTGGCCCATCAGGTCGATGCCGGCGTCGTCGGCTGGGACACGCCCGTGGTGTCGAAGTTGCCCGGTTTCGCTCTCGCCGACCCGTGGGTTACCGAGCACGTCACGGTGGGCGATCTGTACTCGCACCGGTCGGGGTTGCCCGATCATGCCGGCGACCTACTCGAGGACCTGGGGTACAACCAGCAGCAGGTGCTCGACAAGCTCCGGCTCGACCCCCTGAGCCCGTTCCGGATCACGTACGACTACACCAATTTCGGTCTCACGGCGGCCGCTGAGGCTGTCGCGGCGGCGTCCGGAACCGATTGGGCGACGCTCTCGGAGCAGACGCTCTACCAGCCGTTGGGGATGTCGTCGACGAGTTCACGGTTCGCCGACTACCAGGCCCGCAGCGACCGCGCCGTGGCGCACCAACTCGTCGACGGCAAATACGTCGCCGACGCGGTACGCGACCCCGACGCCCAGTCCCCCGCAGGCGGGGTCAGCTCGTCCGTCAACGACATGGGCAAGTGGCTGGCGATGCTGCTGGCCGACGGAACGTTCGAGGGGAGGAAGATCGTGTCGCCCGAAGCCCTGCTCCCGGCCGTGAGCCCTCAGATGGTGTCCAGCCCACCGCGTTCGATGGACAGCCGTCCGGGATCCTACGGATACGGATTCAACGTCTCGACCACCCCGGCGGGCCGGGTCTCCCTCAGCCACTCCGGCGGGTTCCAGCTCGGGGTGGCGACGAACTTCGTCGCGATACCGTCCGCCGACGTCGCTATCGTCGCCCTCACCAACGGGTCGCCCGTCGGAATCCCCGAGACCCTCACCGCCGAGTTCGCCGACCTCGTCCAGTTCGGGGAGATCCGGGAGGACTGGAGATCGCTGTACCGGCAGGCCATCTCGCCGATGTCCGAGCCCGAGGGCAGCCTCGTCGGCCAGACGGCCCCCGCGAACGCGGCACCACCGCAGCCGCTCCCGACCTACGCGGGGACGTACAACAACGCGTACTGGGGCCCCGCCGTCGTCACCGAGAGCAACGGGGCGCTGACGCTCGGACTCGGGCCCGCCGGGCAGACATACCCCCTGACGCACTGGGACGGTGACACCTTCACCTTCACACCCAGCGGTGAGAACGCCCCACCCGGAACCATTTCGAAGGCCACGTTCACCGGCAACGGCGTCACACTCGAGTTCTACGACACGGAAGGCCGGGGGACATTCGTCCGCTGAGCCGAAACATCGACGGGGAGAAGATCATGAATTCGAATTCGCACGCGCCGACGGGAACCACGCGGAACGCCACCGATGTCGAGGTGGTTCGGGCGTTCCTGGACGCACTCGTCGCCGGCGACCCGGATGCCGCACAGCAGTATCTCGACCAGGACATCGTGTGGCACAACGTGTCTCTGCCCAAGATCCGCGGAATCCGCGCCGTGATGCGCATCCTCAACGGCATGAGCCGGCCCGGTGTCGGATTCGACGTGCGCCTGCACCACATCGCGAGCGACGGAACGGCGGTGCTCACCGAACGCACCGACGTCCTGATCTACAAGCGGGTGCGCAGCGAGTTCTGGGTGTGCGGCACGTTCGAGATGAAGGACGGCAAGATCGCCGTCTGGCGTGACTATTTCAGCAACCGGGACGTCCTGTGGGGCACGCTCAAGGGAATCCTGCGCGCCTTCTGACGGTCCCGGTTCCGCCCGATGTCACCTCGGTCCACTACGACTGTGTGACATCGGGCGGATCACGCTGCGGGACAGCCGCCTACGGCGTCGGCCCGAACTCCTCCAGCATCTCCGTCACGAGCGCCGCGATCGGCGAGCGCTCACTGCGGGTCAACGTGATGTGCGCGAACAGCGGATGACCCTTCAGCTTCTCGATCACCGCTGCCACACCGTCGTGACGCCCGACCCTCAGATTGTCACGCTGTGCGACGTCGTGCGTGAGGATCACCCGGGAGCCGCTACCCAGCCGGGAGAGCACCGTGAGCAGCACGTTGCGTTCCAGCGACTGCGCCTCGTCGACGATCACGAACGAATCGTGCAGTGATCGTCCGCGAATGTGCGTGAGCGGCAGCACTTCCAGCATCCCACGGCTGATGACCTCGTCCATCACCTCGGGACTGGCGAGGCCGTCGAGGGTGTCGAAGACCGCCTGGGCCCACGGGCCCATCTTCTCGCTCTCACTACCCGGCAGGTAGCCGAGTTCCTGACCACCCACCGCGTACAGGGGCCGGAAGACGACGACCTTCCGCTGGGTGCGCCGCTCCAGCACCGCCTCCAGTCCCGCCGTCAACGCCAGCGCCGACTTTCCGGTACCCGCCTTGCCGCCGAGCGACACGATGCCCACGCTGTCGTCCAGCAGGATGTCCAGGGCGATCCGCTGCTCGGCCGAACGTCCGTGCAGGCCGAACGCTTCACGCTCCCCGCGCACCAACTGCACCCGCTTGTCGGCGTTCACCCGCCCCAGCGCGCTCGACGAACCACCCAGCAGCCGAATGCCCGTGTGGCACGGAAGCTCCCGGGCCTCCTCCAGGTCGACGACGCCCTCGGCGAACAGCTCGTCGATCGACGACGACGCCACATCCATTTCCGTCATACCCGTCCACCCGGACGGCACGACGTCGTGAGCGTGGTATTCGTCGGCGGGCAGACCCACCGCACCGGCCTTCACACGGAGCGGGATGTCCTTGCTGACGAGGACGACGTCACCACCCTCCGCCTCGAGATTCAAGGCACAGGCGAGGATCCTGGAATCGTTGCTGTCCGTGCGGAATCCGACCGGCAGAACCGACGGGTCGGTGTGGTTGAGCTCGACCTGCAGGGTACCCCCCTCCGTGCCGATCGGCACGGGCTGATCGAGACGACCGTATTCCAGCCGGAGATCGTCCAGCATACGCAGCGATTCCCTTGCGAACCATCCCAACTCGTGGTGGTGCCGCTTCCCTTCGAGCTCGCTGATCACGACGAGGGGAAGCACCACACGGTGCTCGGCGAACCTGGTGACGGCCCAGGGGTCGGACAGCAGCACGGACGTGTCGAGCACGAACGTACGAACAGCCGAGTCCGAGGATTTCCTGGGTGCGGCGGACGAATGTCCGGCGCGGGCTGAGACGGAGCGTGAAGCAGTCACGTTGGCTCCTAGGTTTGCGTGGCACCCACGCAAACTCGGTTCGCTGGACCGGTCCGTCCCTGGTGTGTCAATCCACACGGGGGCCGGGCGCCGGCCCCCTCGCACTGAGTCTTTCAGCCACGATCAGGACCTCCCGTACAAGCAACTTCCCCGCTGCCTGTTACCCCCGACGGTACTGCCAAACACGCCGGACGGCCGCGCGAGCGGCGGGCGTGTCGGTGAACATCAAGTTACGCGGAGAAGGCGCTTCGCACCCGTGCGCCTTTCTGGTTGCTCCAACGACCAGAAAGGCGCACGGGCGGCGGAGCCGCCTAGATGAGGCGCCACTCCTCGAGGCCCTCGTACAGCGGGAAGTCGGCGGCGAGCTTCGACACGCGGGCCTTCAGCGTCTCGACGTCGGACGCACCGGCGAGCGCGGTGCCGATGATGTCGGCGACCTCGGTGAACTGCTCGTCGCCGAATCCGCGGGACGCGAGGGCGGCCGTGCCGATCCGGAGGCCGGACGTCACCATCGGCGGGCGCGGGTCGAACGGCACGGCGTTGCGGTTGACGGTGATGCCGACCTCGTGGAGAAGGTCCTCACCCTGCTGTCCGTCGAGCTGGGAGTTGCGCAGGTCGACGAGGACGAGGTGGACGTCGGTGCCGCCGGTGAGGACGCTGACACCCTTGTCCACGACATCCGAGCCGGTCAGGCGCTCGGCGAGGATCTTCGCACCGGTCAGGGTGCGCTGCTGGCGGTCCTTGAACTCGTCGGTGCCCGCGATCTTCAGGGAGACGGCCTTGGCGGCGATGGCGTGCATCAGCGGTCCGCCCTGCTGGCCGGGGAAGACGGCGGAGTTGAGCTTCTTCGCCCACTCCTGCTTGGCGAGGATCAGGCCGGAGCGGGGTCCGCCGAGCGTCTTGTGGACGGTGCTGGACACGACGTCGGCGTAGGGCACGGGCGACGGGTGCAGCCCGGCCGCCACCAGGCCCGCGAAGTGCGCCATGTCGACCCACAGGTACGCGCCGACCTCGTCGGCGATGGACCGGAACGCGGCGAAGTCCTCGTGCCGCGGGTACGCAGACCAGCCGGCGACGATGACCTTCGGCTGCGCGGCGACGGCGATCTTGCGGACCTCGTCCATGTCGATGCGGTGGTCTTCCTTGCTGACCCCGTACGACTCGACGTCGTAGAGCTTGCCCGAGAAGTTCAGCTTCATCCCGTGGGTGAGGTGACCGCCGTGGGCCAGGTCGAGACCGAGGAGCTTCTCGCCCGGATTCATCAGGGCCATCAGGACCGCCGCGTTGGCCTGGGCGCCGGAGTGCGGCTGAACGTTCGCGAAGTCGGCGCCGAACAGTTCCTTGGCGCGGGTGCGGGCGAGGTCCTCGACGACGTCGACGTGCTCGCAGCCGCCGTAGTAGCGGCGGCCCGGGTAGCCCTCGGCGTACTTGTTGGTGAGCACGCTGCCCTGCGCCTGGAGGACCGCGCGGGGAACGAAGTTCTCCGAGGCGATCATCTCGAGCGTGTCGCGCTGACGGGCCAGCTCACCTGCCATGGCCTGGGCGACTTCGGGGTCGAGTTCGGCGAGGGGGGCCGTGTTGACGTCGGTACCGGGCACAGCGGTCATCGAGGGATCTCCAAGCTGGATGCGGAAACGAATGCTCCCAGTCTACGAAGAACCCGTGAGGAGTACCTAACCGCCCGCGGCGAGGTAGCCCTCATCGGCGCGCAGGACGCTGGGAACGAGCGGCTCGTCGAGCAGGCGGCGGAACCGTTCCGACCGCTCCGCGCCGACGGGCACCTCGGCCAGCCAGCCGCCGAGCAGGCGGTACCCCTCCACGTAGGTGCTGGTGTACGCCCGCCACAGCGGCGACGACAGGAAGCGCAGCGACTGCCGGGCCCGCTCGGGGGTCGACAGGCTCCACCGCTGCAGGAATGCCGCGACGTCGTCGTGGCTGCGGCCCTCGTCGTGCAGCATCATCGCCGCGTCCTGCCGCACGCCGAGCAGCTGTCCGGACGCTCCCGACAGGCGTTGCGCCTGCTCACCGTCGAATCTGAGGCCGAGGTCGGCGTAGATTTCCTGTGCCCAGAGCCCCCAGTCGGCCCCGACGATGGATTCCAGCGCGAGGTCGGCGAGGCCCTCGGCCATCAGGCATTGCGGGGTGTTGACGACGAACAGCGTCTGCTCGAGCTGTCCGGTGCCGACCAGTCCGGCTTCCTTCCGGCAGTGCTCAGTGTGGTGGCCGGGGTACGACTCGTGCGCGATCAGCCGCGGCAGGTTCGCCATGTGCTGTTCGAGGTCGGAGTTGATCGCGACCTTCGACCGGTAGTCGCCGAGGTAGTAGTTGAACCCCGACCACGGCTTGTCGCCCACCACCTCGTACTCGACGACCTCCGAGTCGGGCAACGCGTAGTGCTGCCGCACGAGGTCGCGGAGGGCGCTCGAGAAGGCGTCGACACATTCCTGCAACCGGTCGGCGGGAATCGCGTCCTTCGCCCGGTGGACGCGGACGCGTTCGGCGAGCGGTGCCGTTCCGGGGAGCACGGCGTCCATCTTCCGGTGCGCCTCCCGGTACTGCTCCTCGTCGCCGCGTTCGATGTGGACGTCGAAGTACGCCTCGACCTCGTCGACGAAGCCGATGTCGTCGCCCGCGAACTTGCGTCCCGAGCATTCGAGGGCGCGGAGGTGGACGTCGAGGAACCGGGCGCGCTCGTCGGGCAGTCCCGCCGACGACAACTCCGCGCGGAGGTGCGCCGCCGTGCGCGCGAGGTCACGCGGGTCGGGCTTCGGCGCGTTCTCGACCTGCCTGCGCAGCGCGGGATCGCCGGTGTACGCGTCGACGAATCCTTCCTCCAGCCGGTCGAAACCCAGCCCGAGCAGCAAGTATTCGCGGACGAACGAAACGGATTCCATGCCGTCCGACCTTAGTCGCAGACACGTCTTCCCGACCCGCCGACAGCGCAGCCTGTGGCACCAAGCACAATCCGACTATGCAACCGCTACTCGCCAGCGCGACGACGACGGCAGAGATTCTGGGCATGGGCCGCTCACTCCCCCTGGTACCCGAGTGTGAGCGGAACTGATGGCGCGGACGAGCGAGTCCAGTCCGTACGTCGAATTCGACCGGAAGCAGTGGCGCACACTGCGTAAGTCGACGCCGCTCGTCCTCACCGAGGAAGAGCTGTACGGACTGCGGGGCCTCGGCGAGCAGATCGACCTCGAGGAGGTCGCGGAGGTCTACCTGCCGCTGTCGCGTCTCATCCACCTCCAGGTGGCGGCCCGGCAGCGACTGTTCGCCGCGACCGCGACGTTCCTCGGCGAGAAGCATCCCGACCAGCAGGTGCCGTTCGTGATCGGCGTCGCCGGCAGTGTGGCGGTCGGCAAGTCGACCACGGCGCGTGTCCTGCAGGCGCTGCTCGCGCGCTGGGAGCACCACCCGCGGGTCGACCTGGTGACGACGGACGGCTTCCTGTATCAGACGGCCGAACTGAACCGTCGCGGGATCATGCACCGCAAGGGCTTTCCCGAGAGTTACGACCGTCGGAAGCTGCTGCGGTTCGTCACCGAGGTGAAGTCGGGGGCCGAAGAAGTGGCCGCGCCGGTGTATTCACACATCTCGTACGACATCATCCCCGGTCAGTATCACCTGATCCGGCAGCCGGACATCCTCATCATCGAGGGTCTCAACGTGCTGCAGACCGGCCCGCGGCTGATGGTGTCGGATCTGTTCGACTTCTCGATCTACGTCGACGCGCGGATCGAGGACATCGAGAACTGGTACATCCAGCGGTTTCTGGCGCTGCGGAAGACGTCGTTCTCGGATCCCGACGCGCATTTCCACCACTACGCCGGACTGTCGGATCGGGATGCGACGTCTGCCGCGCAGGAGATCTGGCACAACATCAATCGGCCGAATCTGGTGGAGAACATCCTGCCGACGCGTCCGCGCGCCACGCTCGTGTTGCGCAAGGACGCGAATCATTCGATCAACCGGCTGCGGCTCCGCAAGCTGTAGGTGAGTGGCGAAGTGTGTTCCGGCACGCTTCGCCGCTCACGTCAGACGCCGAACCTGCGATGCCGGGCGGCGTAGTCGCGCAGCGCGCGGAGGAAGTCGACGCGGCGGAACTCGGGCCAGTACGCCTCTGTGAACCAGATCTCGGAGTACGCGCTCTGCCACAGCAGGAACCCCGACAGCCGCTGCTCCCCCGACGTGCGGATCACGAGGTCGGGGTCGGGCTGGCCGGACGTGTAGAGGTGGCCGTCGATGCCGTCGATCGTGATCGATTTCACGAGTTCGTCCCCCGCCAGTCCCGCGAGGAGCTTCTCGCTCAGTAGCGACTGGACGGCGTCGGCGATCTCCTGCCGACCGCCGTAGCCGATGGCGACGTTGACGTGGGTGCCGGTGCGGCCCTCGGTTCCGGCGGCCGCGTCGCGCAGCCGGCGCGACTGCGCGGCGGGCAGGAGGTCGAGTGCGCCGACGATCTTGACGCTCCAGTTCTTGTCCGGGCCGGAGATCTCCTCGACGACGTCCGTGATGATCTCGAGCAGGGTGTCGAGTTCCTCGGGGTCGCGGCGCAGATTCTCGGTGGACAGCAGGTAGATGGTGGCCATCTCGATGCCCGCGGCGTCGCACCAGCCGAGCAACTCGGAGATCTTGAGGGCGCCCATGCGGTGGCCGTGGCTGACGTCCTCGAAGCCGTTCTCCCGGGCCCACCGCCGGTTGCCGTCGCACATCACGGCAATGTGCCGAGGGTGCTGTAGTCCGTCGAGCCGCTTCAGTAGCCGACGCTCGTAGATGCTGTACAGCAGTCCTCGCGCACTCACCTGGAGATCACCATGACAGGCAAGACTACGCCGCAGCCGAAGGTGATCCGCGACGGCCGTCACACAGCGCGCGACTTACTGCTACCGACGGGTACGCTCACACCACGAGCTAACCTACGGTTCCGTAGGTTAGTGCCACGCACAGCGAGAAGAGGTGTTCAGTGACCGCTTTCGGCCTCGACGAACTACCCGTCAAGCCCCGAATGCGAGGGTGGATCCACCTGTGGGCGTTCGGCGTCTCCGTGATCGCCGGCCTCGTCCTCGTCACACTCGCGGGCCTCCGGGTGTCCGGACAGGCGGCCCTCGCGACCGCCGTCTACAGCCTGACGGTGTGCGGTGTCTTCGGGGTCAGCGCCACCTATCACCGCATCCACTGGAACACCGTGTCGGCGCGCACCTGGATGAAACGCGCGGACCATTCGATGATCTTCCTGTTCATCGCCGGCAGCTACACCCCGTTCGCGGTACTCGGGCTTCCGTCCGGCACCGGCCGGACGCTGCTGATCGTCGTGTGGGCGGGTGCGCTCGCCGGGGTCGCGCTGAAGATGCTGTGGCCGACGGCGCCGCGATGGGTGGGTGTGCCGCTGTACCTGCTGCTCGGCTGGGCGATCGTCCCGGTCGCACCCGAACTGACACGCGAGGTCGGCGTTCTCCCGATGCTGCTGCTCCTGATCGGCGGCATCCTGTATTCGGTCGGCGCGATCCTCTACGCCACCAAGTGGCCCAACCCGTGGCCGACGACGTTCGGCCATCACGAGTTCTTCCACGCCGCCACCGTCGTCGCGGCGCTGTGCCACTACATCGCAGTGTGGCTGGTGGTGTTCCGGTAGCAGGCCGGTTACCGGCTCAACGCGTCGGCGAGGTCCTCGGCCGTCGACACCGGGCGGTCGCAGACGAACCCGCGGCACACGTACGCCGCCGACGTTCCCCCGACCAACGGCCGGTCGGCGAGCAGGGGTGACGAGTCCGGTTCGCCCCCGACCACGACGGCGCCGCCGGGGGCGAGTCTGCGGGCCTGCGCGAGCAGCGCGGGGTCGCCGTCGGTGGCCACCGCCACCTGGATCGGGCCACGCACCGACGCCTCGGCCACGGCGAGCCAGTGCCCGGCGGATCGCGGTGCACGCTGCAGGAGCAGCGCGACCCGGTCGAGCGAGTGGGCGGCAGCGGCCGCGTACCGTCCCGACGCCTCCGGGTCGGCCACCGCGGCCGCGGTGAGCAGCGCCTCGGCCAGGCACGACGCTCCGGACGGCGTCGCTCCGTCGACGGGATCCCGGGGTCGAGTCACCAGCGTCTCGGCGTCGTCCGCGGTGTCGAACCAGCTGCCGGGCCGCTGGGCGTCGGCGAAGTGGATCAGCGCGCGGTCCAGCAGCGCCTGCGCGTGCGTCGACCAGTCGGGGTCGCCGGTCGCCTGGTACAGCGCGAGGAGTCCCGTCGCCAGGCACGCGTAGTCCTCGAGCACGCCGGCAGATTCGCCGACGGAGGTTCCCAGGGACGCCCTCCGCAGGCGCCCGTCGACGACGTGCAGTCCGAGGACCGCTCGCGCGCACTCCGCGGCGGCGTCCACCCATTCCGGCCTGCCGAGTCCCGCGCCCGCCTCGGCGAGTGCGGTGATCGCGAGGCCGTTCCAGGCGGTGACGACCTTGTCGTCGCGTCCGGGCTGCGGCAGGGTCGCCCGCTGCGCGAGGAGCGCGTCCCGCACCCGTCGCCAGCGGTCCCGGTCGTCCGGGTCGCGCGGGAGCTGCAGGACGGACGCGCCGGCCTCGAACGTCCCGGCGGGAGTCACCGCGAACACGTCCGCCGCCCACTGCCCGTCGTCGGGCCCGAGGAGGTCGGCCAGCTGTTGCGGGGTCCACACATACGTGAGCCCCTCCACGCCCTGGGTGTCGGCGTCGAGGGCCGACGCGAACGACCCGTTCGCGGTGCGCAGATCGCGCAGCAGGAACTCGACGGTCTCCTTCGCGACCCGGACGGCCAGGTCCGAGCCGGTGCGGCGGCCCAGGTGCGCGTACGCGCGCAACAGCTGGGCGTTGTCGTAGAGCATCTTCTCGAAGTGCGGCACCACCCATGCGGCGTCGACCGAGTAGCGGGCGAATCCACCGCCGAGCTGGTCGTAGATGCCGCCGCGGGCCATCGACGACGCCGTGCGCTGCACCACGCCGAGCACGGCGTCGTCGCCGGAGCGCTCGTACGTGCGGAGCAAGCCCTCCATCAGCGCGGACGGCGGGAACTTGGGGGCGCCCCCGAATCCGCCGCGCTCGGCGTCCTCGTCGCCGCACACGCTCCCGGCGGCGGCGTCCAGCAGAGCCGCGTCGACCCGGACGTCGCCCTCGGGGATGCCGCCGGCGCCGCGTCGCAGCTCTGCGACCACCGAGGCGGCCGCCTCGTCGACGTCATTGCGGCGGTCACGCCACGTGTCGGCGATGGCATCGAGCAGCTGGGTGAACGACGGCATGCCGCCACGCGGCTCCGCCGGGTAATACGTGCCGCAGTAGAAGGGGGCGCCGTCCGGGGTGAGAAAGCACGTCATCGGCCAGCCGCCCTGACCGGTCATCGCGACCGTGGCGTTCATGTACACCGCGTCGAGGTCGGGTCGCTCCTCGCGGTCGACCTTGACGCAGACGAAATGCTCGTTCATCAGCGACGCCACCGCCTCGTCCTCGAAGGACTCGTGGGCCATCACGTGGCACCAATGGCACGCCGAATACCCGATCGACAACAGGATCGGGACGTCCCGCTCCCGCGCCCACGCGGTGGCCTCCGGACCCCACTGCTGCCAGTGCACGGGGTTGTCGGCGTGCTGTCGGAGATAGGGGCTGGTGGACCCACCGAGTGTGTTGCGCGCGCGTGGGTCCATCTCCAGCTCCCGTTCGACTACTTCTGCAGGTTCGGTGGGGTGTCCGTGGGCTTCGGCGGTTCGGTGGTGCTCGCGCTGCCGCCGTGAATCGCACCGCGGTCGGTGCCCTCGTCCGCTTCCTGGTCGGGTTCGGGATGCTCCGGCTCGAACGTCTCGGGCAGATTCTTGAGCTTCTTGTTCATCGACCGCACCAGCAGCACCACACCCGCGAGCAGCGCGAGAATCACCACGAGGCCGATCGGCGACGCCTTGCCGAACTCGGGGCCGGACGGCGTGCTCGGCGTCTGCGCCAAGATGTCTGCCGCGCCGGTCACGATGCCGGCCGTCAACACATTCACAGCCGGCCGTCCTCGTCGATGCCCGCGAACAGATCGTTCTCCGGGATGGAGGTGGTGACCCGCGTCTTCGCCAGCTCGAATTCCTCGGTGGGCCAGATCTTCTGCTGGATCTCGAGCGGAACCGCGAAGAACGAGCCGTTCGGGTCGATCTGGGTGGCGTGGGCCCGCAACGCGTCGTCCCGCTTCGGGAAGTAGTCGCCGCACGTGATCTGGGTGGTGACGCGCGCCATCAGGTCACCCTGCTCGGTCTTCCACTTCTTGAGCCACTCGGCCATCGGGAACTCTTCGCCGCGGCGGTCGTACTCCTCCTGGAACTGCAGCAGGCGCTTCCGGATGAAGCCGTGCGAGTAGTAGACCTTCTGCACCTGCCACGGTTCGCCGGCGTCCGGGAACTGCGCGGGGTCGGCGGCTGCCTCGTACGCGGCCATCGACACCTCGTGGCACCGGATGTGATCGGGGTGCGGGTAGCCACCGTTCTCGTCGTACGTGGTCATCACGTGCGGGCGGAATTCGCGGATCGCGCGCACCAGCACCTCGGTCGACTCCTCTAGCGGAACGAGCGCGAAGCATCCCTCCGGCAGCGGCGGCTTCGGGTCGCCCTCCGGCAGACCGGAGTCGACGAATCCCAGCCACTGATGCTGAACGCCGAGGATGCGCGCCGCCTCGGCCATCTCCTCGATGCGCACCTCGTGGATGCGGTCCCGCACCCCGGGCACGTCCATCGCGGGGTTGAGGATGTCGCCACGTTCACCACCGGTCAACGTCACGACCTTCACTTCGTTGCCCTCTGCGGCGTAACGGGCCGTCGTCGCGGCGCCCTTGCTCGACTCGTCGTCGGGATGGGCATGGACGGCCATGAGCCGGAATCCGCTCACGTATTCGTTCACCTCAACTTCGCCAGTAGCCGTTGCCGGCTTGTCCGTGTCGCGCGCTCTCGCCCCCGCCATCGCTGGCGGCGCACTGACGCACGTCCTCTATAGTTCCACCCGAGAGTTCCGCTTGCAGCCGTGCCCCCGCTCGAGTGCTGTGAGTTACAGGGAACCGGAGCGGTACGAGAGTTGAGAGATGACGAGAACGCTTCCCCCCGGCCGATACACAGCCGCGGCAAAGCCCGCGCGTTCGAAGCGCTGGCTCGTGTGGGCGCTGTCCGCAGCAGTCGTAGTGGTCGGCGTGATCGTGGCGTTCGTCGCATACGACAAGTTCGCCGTCTCCGAGATCGACAGTGAAGCCACGTCGTTCGATCTGGTGAGTGATTCGCAACTCGACATCACGTTCACCGTCACACGCGAGGATCCGTCCCGGGACGCGGTCTGCATCGTCCGATCCCGCTCCAAGGACGGTTCCGAAACCGGCCGCCGGGAGGTCTTCATCGCCGGCGGCGAGGATCAGACGGTGAAGGTCACCGCACCCGTCTACACGTCGCGACCGCCCGCCATGGGCGACATCTACGGCTGCAGCCTGGACGTTCCCGCCTATCTCACCGGCGGCTGACACCCCCGAACCCGAGCGACCGTTCGGATTATTCGGGGGTTGCACTCTCCGATCGTGCTAGAATCGCCTGATACACGGTTCCGTTTGGAACCGTGTATTGCTGCATTGGCGGCAAGGCGGAACCCGAACGGCTAAGGCCCTCGAATCCGCCGAGCCGTTGATCACTGCTGTTGCAGTGGTCTGTCGAGGGAGCCCGGCGGCTCCAACTACGAGGGAGTGATCGAGATGACCGAGACCCAGGTGACCTGGCTGACCCAGGAGTCACATGACAGGCTCAAGAGCGAACTCGACCAGCTCATTGCCAATCGTCCGGTCATCGCCGCCGAGATCAACGAGCGTCGCGAAGAGGGCGATCTGAAGGAGAACGGCGGCTACCACGCAGCCCGCGAAGAGCAGGGTCAGCAGGAGGCGCGCATCCGCCAGCTTCAGGAACTCCTGAACAGCGCGAAGGTCGGCGAGGCCCCCACCCAGTCCGGTGTCGCACTGCCCGGTTCCGTGGTGAAGGTCTACTACGACGGCGACGAGAAGGACACCGAGACGTTCCTGATCGCCACCCGCGAAGAGGGTGCCCGCGACAACAAGCTCGAGGTCTACTCCCCCAACTCCCCGCTGGGTGGCGCACTGCTCGAGGCGAAGGTCGGCGAGACCCGCGAATACACGCTGCCCAACGGCAGCAGCATGAAGGTGACGCTCGTCAGCGCGGAGCCCTACCACAGCTGATCTCGGATCCACCGCCGAAAACTCCGGTCCGGGCCCAGCGCCCGGGCCGGAGTTTTGTGCGTTGATCCGTCCCACGGTTCTCAGAAGAGCCTGCGGGCCTTCATGTCGGCGAACACGGGTCCGATGCGCACGACGTCCCCGGTGGTCGGCGCGTGCAGCATCAAGCCGTTACCGACGTAGATCGCTACGTGCCCCGGCCCACCCGACTGCCAGTTGCCGAACAGCAGATCCCCGGGCCTGGCCTCGGACAGCGGCACCTCGACGCCGACACCCCACTGTGTCTCCGACGTACGGGGCAGCTTGATGCCGGTGGCGGCGTACACGGCGAACGACGTCAGACCGGAGCAGTCGAACCCGCCACCGGACGGCCCGTTGATGTTGCCGCCGCCCCACACGTAGGGCAGTCCGATGAACCGCATGGCCGCCTCGACGACACGGCTCGTGTCGCCGGCTGCGGCGCCGTAGAAGAACGGTGACAGCATCCGCGCGAACGAGTCCTCGAGCGAACGGATCCGTGCGACGTACGGCTGGGTTTCGTGCTCGTAATCGAACTTCCCGGCGGGCATGCCACCGGCCGACCGGACCGCGCCCGCGCCCGCGTTGTAGGCGGCGATCGTGAGGTCGAGGGTGTCGCCCTTGACGACTCCCTCCTTCTTCCAGCCGTCGATCTGCCCGAACAGGTCGCACAGCATCTGGCCGGACGCCATCATCGGGTCGGCGACGCCGTTGATGTCGACCTTGCCGTCGCCGTCGGCGTCCTTGCCGTACTTGGCCCAGGCCGCGGGCATGAATTGCCCGGGCCCGCGGGCGCCTGCCCGGGACACGGGCGACGTGGCACCGTAGCGGAAGCCGTTCTCGACCGAGTACAGGGCCGCCAGTGTCGGCGGCTTGATGCCCTCGCACAGCGACCCGGCCTTGCGGATCCACGGCGCGAAGACGGCGATGGCGCCGACCGGCGCGAGCGAGACACCGGGAAACCCGGCGGGGACGGACGGGATCAGCGATCCGAGACCACTGATGAGCGCCGGGACGCCAGGTAGGGCGGCCAGACCCCCGATCGCCGTTCCGACGTCGGGCGCACTCAGCGCGGGAGGCTGGTCGAGTGGTGTGTCCGGGAGCACCAACGGTGCGACCGGGGCGGGCGGCGGTGCCGCTTCGAGGGCGGGCGGCGGCGGAATGTAGGGGTCGGTTGCCTGCTTCACCACATCCGAAGCCTGGGTAACCATCTGCTCGGCCTGTGCGCGGGCCGGCTCGGGGAGGGACGATATCGCGTTGTCAACTTGTTTCTGAACGTCGGGTGAAGCCTGCTGGACCACCTGAATTGCTTCGGCTGCTTGATCTTTCACCGGCTGCGGTATGTCCGCTCCCTGAACGATGGCCCCCGCTGCGGTGGTGATCGCCACGATGATCGCCGCTGCATCAACTGACATACGTGCGCTCCTCCTCCTCGGTGCACCTAACCGAGTGAGTTCACGTTACGACGGGGCACAGCAGGTGCGAGGCGATTCTGCGGGATTGCTCGGTTTCCCACTGTGACCTGCGGGATAGCGGCACCCGGGCGATTCACGCCTTCGGAACCGACTGCGCACTGAGGGAGGAGAGACAGATTCTTCCCAGGTTGTTCTAAGGTTCGTCGGGGAAGCTGGTCGGCATGAGTGAAGACCGACGGATCACCCGCCTGCTTCCCGTTCGCCGCGTCTTGGCAGCAGCCGGAATCGCCGGACTCGTCGCAGGTGGTGGTATGGCGGCAGTCGCCGCCGACCCCGCGACCCCCGATTCGACGGTGGCAGCGCCCCTCGTCTCGGCTGGATTCGGCGCACCGGACGCCCTGTCCAGCGGTTCCTGAAACAACCGGAGATCCACCGATGACCAGTGCGCGCAGCGCAACCGAATGGTCCACCTGGGGTGTGCACGCCCGCATCGTCGTCACCGACCCGGACGCGCTGAGTTCGGCATCGAACCTGATCCGCGGCTACCTCGCCGCCGCCGACGCCGCCGTCAACCGGGACCGCGCGGACGCCGAGATCCACTCGCTCGGCGAGGGCCGGAACACGGTCACACCGATGTTCGCCCGGTTCCTCGCCGACGCCCTCGCCGCGGCGCGCACCACAGAAGGAGCACTCGACCCCACAGCCTCGTCCCCCGCCCCGTACGCGTGGCGGTCGATCACCGTCGACGGCACGGAGGTCACGCTTCCCGCCGGAGTGGAACTCGACCTGACGGCGACCGCGCGGGCGAGTTCGGCAGATCACTGTGCGTCGACGACGGCCGAGCTGCTCGGGTGCGGCGTGCTGGTGGCCCTCGGCGGCGACATCGCCACCGCCGGGACCACACCGCCCGGCGGCTGGCAGGTCCAGGTCCAGGACCTGCCCGGCGACCCCACCTGCCAGGTGTCGATCCCGTCGGGTGCGGCCGTCGCGACCGCCAGCACCGTCAAACCGCTGCACCCCGACTCGATCTCGTTGTGGCGCACCGTGTCCGTGGTGGCCGCGTCGTGCACCACCGCGCACGCGTCGAGTGCTGCGGCGGTGGGGATGGGCGGCGGCGCCGTCGACTGGCTCACCAACCTCGAACTACCCGCCCGGCTGGTGGACCAGGAGTTCCGGGTGATCACCCTCGGCGGGTGGCCGAACTAGATCCGGCTATTCCTGCAGTCGGACGGAGTACCGGGCGTCGCGGAGGGCGTCGAGAAGATCCTGCCGGTGACCGGGCCCGCGGGTCTCGACGGTGAGGAACACCTCGACCTCGTCGAGCGCGAGCGCGCCGCCGGTGCGGGAATGGACGACGTCCACGACGCTGGCGCCGTTGCCGCTGATCACACCGAGCAGGCTCACGAGACCACCCGGCCGGTCCGGGATGGTCACGTGCACACCGAGATACCGTCCCGCCGCTCGGAGACCGTGATTGACGACGTGGGTGAGCAGCAACGGGTCGATGTTGCCGCCGGAGAGCACCGCGCACACCGTCCCGGTGAGTCCCAGCTCGTCCGTATCGCAGCTGATCAGTGCGGCCACCGCCGCAGCACCCGCCGGCTCCACGATGAGCTTCGCGCGCTCGAGGCACAACAGCAGCGCCCTGGACAGGGCGTCCTCGCTGACCGTGACGATGGCGTCGACCTGCGTGCCGACATGCGCGAACGGCACGTCCCCGGGTCTGCCGACCGCGATGCCGTCGGCCATCGTCGACATGGTCTCCAGCGGAATCGGGCGGCCCTCCGCCAGCGACCGCGGCCACGCGGCCGCCTGCTCGGCCTGGACGCCGACGATCCGCACGTCGGGGCGGGTGGCCTTCACCGCCGCGGCGATGCCCGCGATCAGGCCACCGCCCCCGGTGGGGACGACGACGGTTCCGACGTCGGGTTCCTGCTCGAGGATCTCGAGCCCGACGGTCCCCTGCCCCGCGACGATGTCGGCGTGATCGAACGGGTGGATGAGGACGGCGCCGGTCTCGTCCGCGAACGCCCTCGCCGCGACCAGCGCGTCGTCGACCGTCTCGCCGGTGAGATGGACGGTGGCGCCGTACGCCTTGGTCGCGACGAGTTTCGGGAGGGGAGCGCCGGTCGGCATGAAGACGGTGGACGGGATGCCCAGCTCCGTGGCGGCCCAGGCCACGCCCTGCGCGTGATTGCCTGCGCTGGCCGCCACCACCCCACAGGCACGTTCCGCGGCCGACAGATTCGCGATCCGGTTGTACGCTCCACGCGGTTTGAACGATCCCGTGCGCTGCAGGTTTTCGCATTTCAAAGACACGACGTGCCCGCATCGTTCCGACAGCGCCCGGGACGCGATCACCGGCGTCCGGCGCATGACGGGGTCCAGCAGCGTCCGGGCCGCTCTGATCTGATCCAGCGTGACAGGCTCCACGCGGGCCAGCATAAGGCCTTCGGCCCGTGCGCCTTTCTGGTTGTTCCAGCTACCAAAAAGGCGCACGGGCGGCGGAGCCGCCTACTTCAGCGCCTGCTCGATGTCGCCCACGAGGTCGGCGGCGTCCTCGATGCCGACGGACAGGCGCACCAGGTCGTCCGGGACCTCGAGCAGCGAACCGGCGGTGGA
>NZ_JBHURF010000041.1:0-55854 GCF_042674125.1 Rhodococcus sp. NPDC056960
CGGAGAAGCCGACGGTGGAGTGGACCGAGTCGATGGCCCAGGTTCCGGCGGTGAGGTTGGGCAGGGTGGTGGTGGCGGTGGTCATGAAAACTCCTTGGGCTGGCGAACGAACACTCGAAACAATGAAATAATTGAATCTGCAACTACTACGTTAAACCGAAGTCGTTGCGAAGTCAACTAAAAACTTGACGAACGGTGGAGAGCTGCGGTGTTACGGCTTCGGCCGCACCGGATGACGGCTGACGATGGAGATCCGATTGAAGGCGTTCATGGTGACGGCGATCCAGCTCACCGTGGCAATGTCCTGCTCGGACAGGAACCGCCGCGCGAAGGCGTAATCGGCCTCCTGGGCGCGCGCGTCCGGGAGCGTGGTGATCGACTCGGCCAGCGTGAGGGCCGCGACCTCCCGGTCGGAGAAGAGGGTCGTCTCCCGCCAGGCGGGCAGAACCGCGAGGCGCTGCTGTGACTCGCCGGCAGCGAGCGCCGCGGCGACGTGGACGTCCAGGCAGTAGGCGCAGCGGTTGATCTGGGACACCCGCACGTTGATCAACTCGACGAACTTCCGGTCCATCCCGGCCTCGGTGGTCGCGTGGCGGATGGCCTTGGCGACGGCGATCTGCGCCTGGTAGACGGCGGGGATCTGCCTGTCGATGTGGACGTAGGTGTTCTCCGCTGACGTGCTGCTCATGACGGGCCTTTCGGTGGGCGTCTCTGGGGGTGGCTCAGGAGTTTTCCAGCAGGTGGGCGCGCATCTCGCTGAAGTCGTGGCCGAGGATGGCGACGTCGCGCGGGCTGAGCAGGTCGAACATGCTCCGGCGCACCTCGGCCACGTGTCCGGGGCTGGCGGCCGCGAGCGTCTCGACGCCGGCGTCGGTCAGTTCGGCGAGTGTTCCGCGCTTGTCGTCCTCGCACTCGACGCGCCGCACGCAGCCGGCATCGACCAGGCGGCTGATGGCCCGGGTCACGCCGCTGCGGGTGGTCGTCACCGCGTCGGCGAGTTCACGCATTCGCAGCCGACGACGGGGCGCCTCCGACAGCACCACCAGGAGTTCGAAGTCCGTGAACGAGATGCCGGCATCGCGGGTGAGCTGTCGATCGAGTGCCTGTAGGAGCAGGCGCGTGGCGTCCAGGTAGGCACGCCAGGTGTTCTGTTCTTCGGCGCTGAGCCATCGGGTCGGTTCCACGGGATCAGCATAGCCCAAGTAGTTGACAGCGCAACGACTTGGTGTAATCTGGAGTTAGTTGAAAGCGCAATTACTGCGCTCCGCGGAGAGGGGCAGGACACATGGGCACCACAGACGAGCAGGAGCGTTCGCAGAGGTTCGCGGAGCAGCGCGACCGGATCCGCGCCGAGCATCTGAAGCCGGTGTCGTCGAGGCCCGCTTCGTCGGCCCGCGGACTCCATCACACGGCGCTCGTCAGCAGTGACGTCGAGCGCACCGTCCGGTTCTACCAGGATTTGCTCGAGTTCCCGCTGACCGAACTGATCGAGAACCGGGACTACCCCGGGTCTTCGCATTTCTTCTTCGACATCGGCAACGGCAACCTGCTGGCATTCTTCGATTTCCCGGGTCTCGACGTCGGCCCGTACCAGGAAGTGCTCGGGGGCCTCCACCACATCGCGATCAGCGTCGAACCCGAGCGGTGGAATCACCTGCGCACGAAGCTGGTCGACGCCGGCGTCGACCTGATCGAACACAGTGAGGTGTCGATGTACTTCCGCGACCCCGACGGCGCCCGCCTCGAACTCATCGCCGACCCACTCGGCGAAATGTACGGCTCACACGTTCTGTGACCTCCCTGGAAAGGCTTCACTCATGACTGCTGCCACCACGGCTCCCCGCGTCGACGTCCGCCGGGCCGACGACCGCTTCAAGACCCGGGCGGGCTGGCTCGATTCCAAGCATTCGTTCTCGTTCAGCAACCACTACGACCCGGCCAACACCCACCACGGGGTGCTCATGGTCAACAACGACGACATCGTCGTCCCGGGGCGGGGATTCGACACCCACCCCCACCAGGACATGGAGATCGTCACCTGGGTGCTCCAGGGTTCGCTGGTGCACCAGGACTCGATGGGTCACTCCGGCGTCATCTACCCGGGACTGGCCCAGCGCATGAGCGCGGGAACCGGAATCCTGCACTCGGAGAAGAACGACTCGTGGCGACTGGACGGTGTCACCGGTGAGCACGCGGACGAGCACAGCGATCCGGTCCACTTCATCCAGATGTGGGTCGTGCCCGACGAAGCCGGCATCACCCCCGGCTACGAGCAATTGGAAATCGACCACGAATTGCTCGCCGGGGGCCTCGTTCCCGTCGCGTCGGGCATCCCCGACCACGCCGACCACTCGGCGATCCGGATCAAGAACAAGTACGCCGCAATGCATGTCGCCCGCCTGCAGCCGGGGCAGGCGCCGATCACCCTGCCCGACGCCCCGTTCCTGCACGTGTTCGTCGCGCGCGGCGAAGCGTCGATGGAAGGGGTCGGCCTCCTCGCCGAGGGTGACGCCGTCCGGCTCAGCGGTGGCGGCGGTCAGCAGCTGACCACCGACACCGGCGCCGAGATCATCGTCTGGGAGATGCACGCGCGAATCGCCGGGT
This sequence comes from Rhodococcus sp. NPDC056960, assembly GCF_042674125.1. Taxonomy (NCBI): domain Bacteria; kingdom Bacillati; phylum Actinomycetota; class Actinomycetes; order Mycobacteriales; family Nocardiaceae; genus Rhodococcus; species Rhodococcus sp. NPDC056960. The sequence goes on from NZ_JBHURF010000041.1 coordinate 2,605, forward strand.
GACGCGAGCCACGGGTCCGGCCCGCCGACCTTCGTTCCCGGGCGTGTCGCACGAGTGTGAGACTCGTCAAGTTTGCCGTTTTGGGTTTCCCTGCGGCCTGATCAGCGGTGACACTGTTGATGCAGACTTTTAACGTGAACGAAATAATGAGGTGAATGGTGTTGGGTCGCTCGAAGGCAACCGTGACGTACTCGGTGTCGGGTCGACCGTCCAACCCGTTCGCGCGACCGGTCGACCGCTTCGCGGCCACGCTGCGAACCGTCGTCGTCACGTGCGCGGGCATCCTGATCGTGCTCGCCGGTGTGGTCGGCACCTGGCAGTGGCAGGAAGCCGGCCAGCGGGTCGCGCAGCAACATGCCACCACGACCGTCGTCGAGGCTGTCACCAGCGCCGATGCCCCGATCACGATGTCGCCCCGCGGGTCCGTCCGGACCACTCCGGTGGTGGAGTCGACGTGGATGTGGCAGTCCGAGGTCCACACCGAGACCATCGAGGTGCCGTCCGGTACGCCGGCGGGGACCGAGAAGCGCATCGTCGTCGATGCGGACGGAAACTGGGCCGGTCCGCGGATCACCACCTCCGACGTCGTGAGCTCCGCTGTCGCGGGAGTGCTCGTCTCGCTCGGCGCGGGTGCGCTGCTGCTCGGTGCGGTGTGGGCGCTGTGCGCTCGCGCGGTCGAACGTCGCCGCCAGCAGTACTGGGACGAGAGCCTCAGCAGGCTGTTCGCGACCTACAGTCGCTGATTCTCACCGCCGCTGCGCGGCGGTTTCGGCGGACTCACTTCGGGTTATCCAGGTAATCCCGACGAAAGGTGGGAGCCATGTCCGACAGGGATGCTTCTATCTTCGAGAGCGAACGGGACCTCGACGAAGAGTCCGTCCGTAAGGCTCGACGGACCGTCGCCCATCACTCGATCGACGCCGACGATTGCCGGATGCTGCTCGCTGCCCTCGGTATCGCCTTCGCGCACGACTCCGGCACCGCGACACTTTCCGACACCGAGACGCGTTCCGGCACAGCTGATGCCGGATCGGTGTGAGAGTTTCTCTCACAGCGACTCCACAGCCACTCTCCAGGGTCCTCGCACCGGCGACCGTTTGTATGGACGCAACACCGGAAGAGCCCTGGAGAGAACTCATGACGAACAGCCCGCGTCACCGTACCGACGACGTACACGAGCACGACCGCGGTCTCAGCCACGACCTGAAGTCGATGCTGTCGCGCCGCCGAGCACTGTTCGTATTCGGCGCGGCGGGTGCCACCGCGCTCGCCGCCTGCTCGACCGCCGGGTCCACGGCGGCCTCGTCGTCGACGACCGAGGCGGCAGCGGCGGCCACCGCGAAGACGGTGAGCGACGGCACGTGCGTGGCCGCGGCGCCGCAGGAAACGGCGGGACCGTATCCCGGCGACGGGTCCAACGGCCCGAACGTTCTGATCGAGTCGGGCATCGTCCGGCAGGACATCCGGAGCAGCTTCGGCGCGTACTCCGGGACGGCGGAGGGCGTCGCGACGACGATCGAACTGACGCTGCAGGACCTGACGAAGGACTGCGCCGCCGGTGAGGGCATGGCCGTCTACGTGTGGCACTGCAACCGGGACGGCGAGTACTCGATGTACGGCCAGGGCGTCACCGAGCAGAACTACCTGCGCGGCGTCCAAGTGGCCGACTCCGCCGGCACGGTGTCGTTCACGTCGATCTTCCCGGCCTGCTATTCGGGGCGGTGGCCGCACATTCACTTCGAGGTGTTCGACTCGCTGGAATCCGCGGTCGCCGGTGAGGACGCCCGCTTGACGTCGCAGATCGCCGTGCCGCAGGACGCGTGCGCCACCGTCTTCGCCTACGACAGTGGCTACGCGAACAGCGTCCGCAACCTGTCGCAGGTGTCCCTGGATTCCGACAACGTGTTCGGTGACGGCTGGGACGCCGAGTTGGCGACCGTGTCGGGTGAACCGGCGAGCGGGATGACGATCTCGATCACCGTCGGCGTCGCCGAGAAGTCGGCGAACACGCAGTCCGCGCCGAGCGGTCCGGGCGGGGGCGGCGGACAGCCGCCGATGGGCGCGCCGGGACGGTAGCCGTCGTCAGCTGACGTGCCACCCGGGTGGCCGGTCGAGTTCGTTCCATTCGCGGGTCAACTGAGCCTGGTGGTGGCGGGCGGCCATCAGATGGACGATCAAGAACAGGAGACTGTAGCCGCCGGCCGCCGTCACCCAGATCCCGCACGCGACGCTCACCGCGGTGGCGGCGTTCTGCGAACCGGTCTCCGGTGCGGCGACGACGCTGCCGCTGGGGTCCAGCCAGACGGTGACGGTCTGACCCGACTTCGTGCCCGCCGCGGTCGGAACGTCGGCGGTGTGCGTGACCCCGTCCACCGACCATTGCACCTTCGCATGATCCTGATACTGGGGTGAGGCGGGCAACGGTTCGCTTGCGTTTCCGTTGTGCGAATCCTCGACGAGCGTCGCGGGCACCGCGTGCCGGCTGGCGAGTTCGGCCTGCGTCTGCTGATCGAGCCGGCTGTACGTCGCGGTTCCGTAGGCGGCGGCGAGCGGCACCATCATGAGGACGAACAACACACCCAGGATGACCATCACGGACTGCAGCCGGTCGCACCCGCGCATGAGCGGGTTCCGGCTCCACGGCCCCAGTCGCCACAGGCGTATCGGTGCTGCACTCGTCTGGCTCATCACGCACCTCCGGTGATTGCCCACCACCATTGTGCAACCGAAACGCCTGCACGTGTAGGGCTTATGGCCCCTTGTTTTCCACGGCGGACGGGAAGGAGGCGTCACGCTCCGATGTCGGCGAACGCCTCGGTCAGTGCGTCGATTCCCGCGCGAACCGTGGGACGGTCGTTGTCGGCGCGGCGGAGGGCGTAGATCTCGCGTTCGAGCGTCGGACGGACCTGGACGATCGCCACGTCGTCCGGTACCCAGACCCGTGCCAGCCGCGGCACGAGGGCGGCGGCGAGACCGTGCGCGACGAACTGGAGCTGGGCCGCGAATTCGGGGACCTCGTATCTGATCTGTGGTTCGATGCCGCGGTTGCGCAGCGTCTGCACCAGCCAGGTGTGGAAGACCGCGCCCGTCTTCCAGGTGGTCCACGGCATGTCCGCGATCTCGTCGAGATCGACGTGTTCGCGGGAGGCCAGCGGATGGTCCCGGGGCAGCGCGACGTCGGCGGCGTCCCGGTGCACCAGGGTGTGAACCGCGTCCTCGGGGAGTTGCAGCGGCATGGTGACCCAGCTGTCGACGATGGCGAGGTCGAGTTCGCGGCGGACGATCGCCGGGATGAGTTCCTCGGTCTCGCCGACGATGAAGCTGACCCGGAGCTGCGGGTGCCGCCTGCGCAGCGTCGCCACGGCGGTGGGCACGACCACCCGGCCCGCGGAGGAGAAGGATCCGACCCTGAGTTCGCCCACCACGTCGCGATCGAGTGAGACGACCTCGGATTCGGCCCGTGCCAGGAGTGATATCACCTCCTGCCCGCGCCGTGCCAGGAGCCGGCCCGCGTCGGTGAGCTGAACGCCGCGGCCCGCGGGCAGCAGGAGCGGGACGCCGACCTCCCGCTCGAATTTGCCGAGTTGCTGCGAGACCCCGGACGGCGTGACGTGCAGCGCCCGGGCGGCCGCTCCGATCGATCCGTGTTCGGCGACCGCGCACAACGCGCGGAGACGATCCAGGCTCAACATGGTAGGGATGCTACGGGTTCGACGTCGCGACTATTGACTGTTCGTGATGAGTGGCGGCTCGGTCAGGCGTTCCACCGCGTCCGCAACCAGGGGTCGTCGGCAGGCGGTTCGGGTGGCCGGTGTCTCTGCTTCGCCGCGTACAGCGCGCGGTCGGCGCGCCGGTACAGCGTGGTGAGCGGGTCGGGATCACCGGTGCACGACGCGGTCCCGAAGCTGAACGGGGTCGGGCTGCGCCGGGCGAGTCGCGCGACCACGGTGGGTAATTCGGCGTGGTGTTCGCCGACCACGCAGGCGACGAACTCGTCGCCGCCGACGCGGGCGAGCAGGCCGCCGCGGGGCATGCTCGCGGAGAGGTAGTGGGCCAGGTCGACCAGCACGGCGTCACCGGCGGCGTGACCGAACTGATCGTTCGTCGACTTGAACTGGTCGACGTCGATGAGCGCCAACGTCACGGAGATCGGCCCCGATCCCGCTCCTTCGAGCGCGTGCCGGAACGCGAGTTCGAAACCGGCGCGATTGAGCAGGGCCGTCAGCGCGTCGGTGCTGGCCGACTCGATCAGGGTCCGGGTCAGGGATCCGAACATCTCGGCGGCGCCGAGCACACACGCCACACCCACGACGAGAACGGCGGCCTTCACCGTCACCGTGTTCACCTCGACCGGCACCAGGGTGAAGGCGGTGGGCGCGACGGCCACGCCGACCACCATCAACGCGGTGAGCGCGCCGACGAGGAGCCTCGCCTGGATTTTCGGGTAGAACACGACGAAGTACATCGCGAGAAACATCGCGGCGATCGCACAGAGCAGTTGGGCGACGGCGAGGACGAGTCCGGACATCACGACGGGCGTTGCGAGCAGGGCGGCCGCGGTGCTGACCTGGTACGCACGGCGACTCGGTCTGCGCCCGGCCCGGTACAGCACGACGAGTGCGAACAGTCCGAGAAGAACCCCCGCGCTGCGGGCGGCGGCGGTCTCCGGCCGGATCGACAGACCGACCATGGGAGGCAAGACGAAGCCTGCGACGTGCACCGCAGACGTGATCCACAGGTAGCGGCGCAGGATGCGCGGCTGATAGTCCTGCAGGACCGTATCGACGGACGAAGACGCGAGGGGCCTCACTCTGGCAATTATCCAGGTCCGGCCACGGAAGGGGTGGGTCTCTCGACAACCACCCCTCCCGGCAAGCCGTCAGTGGGCGGGAGACGCCGGGGTCGCGACTGTGTCGCCGTGCCACGCCGGCGTCCGAATGGCCGCGCCGTACATCGGGAGGTGTATCTGTGCGCCGTGCCGCGCGAGCTGATCCCACGGACGGTTGAGGCCGAACGTGCCGTAGGCGCGGACCCGGGTCACCGCGTCGAGGTCGAGTGTGTCGACGAGGACTTCTTCGCCCGACCCCGCCTGCTGGCGGATGACGCCCTCGGGGTCGACGACGACGCTGGCACCGACACCGGCAGGGTCGGCGCCGTTGACGTTGACGACGTAGACCTGGTTGGTCCAGGCGTTGGCCCGGGAGCAGACGAGTTCCATCTCGCGGTCACGGGTGGTGGTGAGGGTGGGCTGGATGATGACGTCCGCGCCGAGCCACGCCAGTTGACGGGCGGTTTCGGGGAAAGAGCCATCGTAGCAGATGGCGAGACCGATCCGGCCGGTGCCGGGAATGTCGAAGACCACGAACTCGCTGCCGGGGGACGTCTGTTCGTACGGCTGCCACGGGAAGATCTTGCGGTAGCGGGCCACGACCTCGCCGAGCGGCGACACGGCGACGGCGGTGTTGTAGATTTTGTCGTCGTCTCGCTCGTAGAGGCTTCCCGGGACGAGCCACAGCCCGGTCTCCACGGCGAGTGAACAGATCCGGTCGATGTGCGGGCCGGTGAGCGGCCGCGCCACCTCCTCCATCCAGTCGGCGCGGGCCTGCAGGAGCGGCGCCTCGGCGGCGAGCATGAGTTCGGGGACCACGACGAGTTCGACGTGGGGGAACGTGTCGCGTACGGCGCGGACCTGGTCGGCGAACCGCTGCCAGGTGGCCTCTACGTCGAACGGGATCGGGGCGGTCTGGATCGCGGCGATGGTCAGTGTGCGCATGGTTCAGTCCTCTGTGACGGTCAGTTCGGTGACGGCGGTGCGGCCGTCCCGGAAGAAGCGGCGGAAGCGGGTGCGGGCGAGCGCCATCACCACGGCGCCGACGGCGATCGAACCGACACCGAGCAGGAACACTCCGCCGATGCCGTGGAACGAGGTGGCCCCGTAGTCCGGGTCGAGCATGTCGTGGGCGCTGCGTGCGAACGCGGCGAGCATGATCGCCGCGCCCAGTGCGGGCAGGATGCCCCGGAGGAACAGGTCGCGCGGCGAATCGTTCAACCGGTGGCGGAAGTACCACACGCAGGCGAGGCCGGTGACGCCGTAATAGAAGGCGATCAGCAGGCCGATCGACAGGATCGCGTCGCCGAGGAAATTGTCCGACACGAGAGTGAGCCCGGTGAGCAGCACGGCGGCGGCCGCGCCGAAGAACAGGGTGCCGAACGCGGGCGTGCGGTAGGTGGGGTGGATCCGGGTGAAGGCCCGGGGGAGCGCGCCGTGCGCCCCCATGGAGAGGGTAGCCCGCGAGCCACCGATCACGCAGGTGAGCAGCGCGGAAATCGCGGACACGCAGATGGCGAGTTCGACGACCTTCGACAGTCCCGTGCCGAGCACCGGCGGCGCCAGCGTGGCGAGGATGTCGGCGGCGTTGTCGGCGTTGCTCAGGCCGAGCCCGTCGGTGCCGGTGCCGGCGAAGCTGATCGCGGCGAAGCCTGTGAAGAGGTATGTCCCCAGCAGGACGACGGTGGAGATCACCGCGGCCTGGCCGGGGATGCGATCGCTGTCGCGGGTCTCCTCGTTGACGGTGATCAGCGCGTCCCAGCCCCAGTAGATGAACAGGCACAGCAACACGGCCTCGGCGAACGGTCCGAAACCGCCGAACGCCAGCGGGTTGAGCCAGGACAGGCTCGGCGCGGAGGCCCCGCCGCGGGCGAATGCCGCGGCACCGAAACCGAACAGGGCGATCAACTGCAATCCCAGCAGGACGTATTGGACGGACGCGGCGAGTTGCAGACCGCGGTAGGCGATCGTGGTGACCGCGGCGACGAGCAGGACGGCCGTGACGACGACGGCGAAACCGTTGGACGCCAACGAGTCCAGGCCCAGCAGGGCCAGGAGGTAGCCGGCTCCGACGCGGGCGAGTGCCGTCATCGCGATGAGAGTGGCGATCTGCACCACCCACCCGCCGGACAGCCACCCCGTGTGCGGCCCGAACGCGCGCGTGGTCCAGACGAAGGTGGTGCCGCAGTCCGGCATCTCCCGGTTCAGCTCACGAAAGGCGAACGCCGTGAGGAGGATCGGCACGAAACCGAGAAGCAGGGCGGCGGGCGCGAGGTTGCCGACGACCATCGTCACGAAGCCGAGGGTGACCGCGATGCTGTAGGCCGGCGCGACCGAGGACAGGCCGAGCGCGACCGCGGCGAGCAGGCCGACGGAGCCTCCGCGGAGTCCCTTCCCGGTGGGGGTTGGTGGTGGGTCGAGGCTGGTCTCGGCGTCAATGGGATTGGTTGGCACGGTGGCTCCTGAGCTCGCGATGAATTCGTTAAATAGAAATTTAAGAGAAGTGTGATCTACCTGTCAACAGCTGGGCAGGTATTCTCTAAATCTCCATATAAGAATCAGGGCGAACAGGGGCGACGGCAGTGGCACGGAAGAAGGATCAGGGGGCCCGCCGGGCCGAACTCGGCGAGGCCGTCCAGCGTGCGGTACTCGCGCGCGGCCTGGAGGGGGTGCGTCTTCGCGACATCGCGGAGCAGGCCGGCGTCACCCCCGCCGCGGTGCTCTACTACGGCGATCTGGATGCCCTCATCTACGACACGTATCAGCGGGCGATCGAGCGCTTCAGTCAGGAGCGCGAACGCGTCGCCGAGCAATTCCCCGACGCGCGCGACCGCCTCCGGGCCTGCATCGACCACGGCGTTGCCGGCGGACCGGACGACGAACTGGTCCGCCTCCTGTTCGAGTGCTGGCCGAGAACTCTACGCGACGCCAAGGCGGCCGCCCTGGACAGTTCCCTCACCGAGCGCCAAATCGCCGTCTACTCCGGCATTCTCGTTCTCGGACAGGCTCAGGGCCATTTCGTGCTCACCGACCCGCCGCGCCTACTCGCCGCCAACTTCGTGGCCATGGAGGACGGCTACCAGATGGAGGTGCTGGCCGGACGCCGCACGCGCGGCGAGGTGATCGCCAGTATTCATTCCTATGCCCGCGCGGCCACCGGTCACGACCCCGGCGCCGTGCACGCAACCGAAAGTAACAGATAGATTGGACCCACTTCGGAGGCATCGCCGCTGAGCACCGGAAGGGGAGTCCCACATCAAGATCATGCAGCACGTCTCGAATCCGCTGACCTGGCCGGAACGTCTCGTCGTCTACGGTGCCGGCGAACTGCGCGAGTGGGAACGCGTCGTCACGACGGTCGCGCTCCGGATCCAGCAGATCGGCGTTCTGATCGACCGCCTGGGACCGGCGCTCGACGACCTGTCCGAGCTGCTCGACGCGGCCCAGCAGATCGCCGAGACCGCCGAAGGCCTCGCCGCGAGCGCGAAGGGCATCGACCAGAGCGCCGAGATCATCGCCCGTGATGCGGAGAAGATCGCGCACGCACTGCCCGCGGTCGAGCGATTGGGCAGGCTCGCGGACCGCCTACCCGGAGGGGGTCGGCGCTACGCAGCCGGCCGGTGACGAGAGTTCCGTCTCGGGGTCGTCGCCGATTCCGGGGATCGGCAGGGCCGCGAGGGCGCGGTCGAAGGCGTCGGCGAGCCACTCCCCGGTCACCTCGACCAACTGGGTGTCCGCGCCGTCCGCCTGCCTCTGAACGAAACGCACGGTCCACGGGTGCTGAGCGTCGGGATCGGAGCTGAGATCCCCCGGCGCATTGGTGGCCAGCAAATGGATGCTGTGCTCGAAATCGACCCTGACGGCATATCCGATGCCGGTGTTGACGACGCTCGCCGGCCGGCGAGCCGCCAGCGCGAGGGTCATCAGGGCGTCGGCGTAACGGGTGGTGTGCTGCTCGGTGAGTGGCATGAACGGTGCCTTTCGACTGTTGTGACCGTCGCGCCGCCCGCGGTCTTCGTCATGCAGGCACCCCGGAGATCGATGGTCCGGAAGAACACACTTCCGGCAGATCACGAGAAGTTCGAATTGAAGGGGCGTCCTCGCGCACTGTGCGCGAGCGCGACGCCAGAACGGAGCACGGACACGTCGGACGTCCCGTGAACTCGGTAGCTGTGTACTCAACTGCGACTCACCGTACGGGTCGGGACCGACATATGCGACACGGGGTCGCGTCAGGCGTGGTCAGCGCTGCAACACCGGGTAATCGGTGTACCCCTTCGCGCCCTCGGAGTAGAAGGTGAGCGGATCCGGCGTGTTGAGCGGCAGGTCTTCCTGCCAGCGCCGCACCAGGTCGGGGTTCGCGATGGCGGGTCGTCCGACGACGACGGCGTCGGCGTGGCCGTCATCGAGCAGCGTCAGAGCTTCGTCCCGGGTGGTGACGGCCGAGAAACCGCTGTTGACCAGTGTGGGACCGCCGAAGCGCGTCCGCAGGTCCTGCACGAGGGGACCGGCCGGGTCCTTGTGCAGAATGCTCAGATAGGCCGGCTTCAGCGGCGCGATCGCATCGACGAGTGCGCCGTAGGTGGCGCGAACGTCGTCGGGATCCGATTCAAGGGCGTCTTGGATGTTGTGTTCTGGCGAAATGCGGATACCCACCCGGCCTGCGCCGATCGCGTCGGCAACGGCCCGGACCACCTCGATCACGACGCGCGCCCGGTTCGCGGGAGAGCCGCCGTATGCGTCTTCGCGCTGGTTGGACGCCGGCGACAGGAACTCGTGCAGCAGGTAGCCGTTGGCGGCGTGGATCTCGACGCCGTCCAGTCCGGCCTCGACCGCGTTCCTCGACGCCTGGACGAACTCCTCGACGACGGCGGAAATCTCTTCGGTCCGCAGGGCGCGCGGGACCGGGTACGGCTCCTTCCCGTCGTAGGTGCGGGTCTCACCCTCGATGGCGATCGCGCTGGGGGCGACGACCTCGTGGCCGCCGGTGGTTCCCTCGTGGGTGACACGACCGGCATGCATGACCTGCGCGACGATTCGCCCGCCGGCCGCATGGACCGCCTCGGCGACGTTCGCCCACCCGGCGACCTGCTCGGGTGTCACCAGCCCCGGCTGGCCGGGGAAGCCCTGGCCGGCGAGGCTGGGATATGTGCCTTCGCCGACGATCAGGCCGAGGGATGCGCGCTGCCGGTAGTGCTCCACCACCAGCGGTCCGGGCACGCCGTCACGCCCCGATCGAACGCGGGTCAGGGGTGCCATCACGACCCGGTTGGGCAGCTCCAGTTCGCCGACTGTCAAGGGGGAGAAGAGATTCACAGGCATGAGTACTTTCTCTAGGTTGTTGTCGCGGGCCCGCATTCCGGGTCGCCGCGCGCGTTCGGGATCCACTGGGGCAACGGGCATATGGTGGGGCCTATTCCGAATTGAGACGGCCGTCACCACGAGAGCGCGTCCGACCCGGCAGGGTCACATCGGTACGCCACTACCCGAGCTCGCCTGCAAAGCCGTGACCGCGATCGAGGAGTGCGTCGAGCCACAGCAATGCTTCGACGAGGGCCTGCGTGCGGGTGAGGGCGGAGTCGGCCGGTGCCGGCGGCGGGAGGATGGATCCGGTGCGGTGCCTGCTCTGCAGGTGCCGCACGACGGCGGTGAACAACCACTCGGCCGGCGGGGGCAGTTCCTCGTCGAATTCGGTGGTGTCGTGCACGACGGGGACGACGCTGATGAAACTGTCGACGGCGTCGTCGACGCTGGCGGTAGGGTCCGCGATGAGGTCGGCGATGGTGGTGACCATCCACGTCACCACCGCGGTGAACGCCGATCGGTCGCTTCCGTCGTGCGCGATCTGCGAGATTGCGGGGGCGAGCGCGTGGAAGTCTCGTTCGCCCACCAAAGTCAGCAGGCGACCGCCCAGCTGTGCACCGTCGTCGGTCCCGTCGGTCCGCATTCCCACGGCAGGTATTCGGCGCCGTCACGATTGCGGATGGGGCCGGGCGTGACCATATTCGTCATTGACATTCGTCATTGACTCGAACTGATGTTCGAACTAAAATTAGCGCATGGGGATCGGGGAGGATATCCAGGGGGCATTGTCGGACGAGATTCTGGCGACCGCGGTCGGTGACGCGTGGCGTCTTGCGGAGGCTGAGTTGCTCGACTCGGTCGTTCGTGTCTCGGACGAGATTCAGAAGCTCGAGGCGCTGCGGGTCAAACTCATGGGTGCGGTCGACCGCCGCTGCACGGTCGATGTGCTGGGATTCCGGAACGCCAAGATGTGGCTGGCCTCCAAGACGTTGCTCGAGGTGGGAGCGGCGGGGCGAATCGTGATGCTGGGCAGAGGTTTGCGGCTCCAGCCGGAGATCGCGGAAGAATTCTATGGCACCCACATCTCGGCGGAGCACGCCGCGCTCGTCATGAAGTTCTGTGAGAGGCCACCCAAGGGGATGCCGGTCGAGGCGCTCGATTCGTGCCGAAATGCATTGCTGCTTGCCGCATCCGGACCGTCTGCCAATTCGGACGCGGTGCGCGCCGTGATCGCACGGCTGGAACGCGCCTTCGAATCCGACGACCCGCCACCCAGCGAAGACACCGATCTCAACGAATTTCATGCCTCGAAGACGCTCAACGGGCGCGTCGCGGTGAAGGGCGATCTGGATGCGGTGACCGGCGAAATGCTGCTTTCCGCTCTCTCCGGCCTGTCCAAGCCGCGGCCCGCGCAGGACGGAACCAAGGACAGTCGCACCCCCGGACAGCGGCGGGCCGACGGGTTTGCCGAATTGCTGCGCCGCTACCTCGACTCCGGCGTCGCCGGTGAGGAAGGCGGCGAACGGCCGCACGTCTCACTCCACGTGAACATTCGGGATCTCGCCGAACACACGAACAGCGGTGGGCGAGGCGAGGAGAGTGCCGCCGCAGCGACCGACGGTGGACTGTTCGCGGTCGACGGGGTGGCGTGGACGGAATGGATGGGACCGCTGAGTATCAAGACGGCCCGCCTCCTGAGTTGCGATTCGATCTATACGCCGATCGTGCTCGACGACGACGGGGCGCCACTCGACCTCGGCATCTCCACCCGAACCGTGACCAAGAGACAGCGAAAAGCGTTGGTCGCGAGGGATCGCGGATGCGCGTTCCCCGGATGCGGTGCGCCACCGTCCTGGTGCGAAGGACACCATATCGTCCACTGGTCCGACGGTGGGCCATCCGATATGGGTAACCTCGTGCTGCTCTGCGGATTTCACCACCGACTACTGCACCACAGTGATTGGGAGATCGAGATGGGGGCCGATCGGCATCCCACGTTCATTCCGCCGCGGCAGGTCGACTGGGAGCGGAAACCCATCCCCGCCCACAACCGGGCCGGGCCGAGAGCCTCCTGACCGCACGACAACAGAGCGCCGAGCCGACTCGGCGACAGGAGCTACTCCTGCCGCCGCGCCGGCATGCCGTCGCGGCGGTTCGTGAGCACGGGCACGGGTTCCGGCTAGGACTGTTGCGGGGTGGACAGCCCCGAACTCTCGGACAACGACAATCCCCGAGTCTCCGGGGCCCACAAAACCGAGATCACTACACCGAAAGCTGTGATGGCGGCGCCGAGGAGCATGGTCGTCCCGATCCCCAGCGACGTGAGCGAGACGGGCACCAAATAGGTGCCGATCGCAGCTCCGATTCGGGTGAGCGAGGTAGCCAGGCCGTTGGCGGAGCTTCGAATTTCGGTAGGGAACAGCTCGTTCGGATAGACCTGCTGCATGATCTGAGTCCCACCGATGAAGATGGCGTATGCGAGGAACAACACCATGACCGTCACGGTCGACGCGTTCGGGAACAGGCCGAGGAACAACAGTGCGAACGCCGACCACAGAAAGCTGTGGATCATGAGTGGGCGACGCCCGATCTTGTTCACCAGGAACGCAGCCAGAATGCATCCCACCATGAACGTCACAGTGATGACGGCGGACCCGATCTGCCTCATGCTGTCCCCGAAACCGAGACCGTCGAGGATCACCGGGGCGAATGCGTAGACAGCGAAGAGAGGAACGATCGAGGCAGTCCAGTACGCCGTGACGAACAACAATCGACCGCCGTATCCGGATCGCAGAAGGGCACGAAGATCGGCGTTCGTCGCCTGCTCGTCGGGAAGGTCCGCGACCGTGACATCGGGTCCGAATGCTGTCCGCAGGGCGTCGTTCGCACGGTCGGCCCGGCCCTTGCCGGCGAGCCATCGAGGGGATTCCGGTGTCCCGGCTCGGGCGAGCAGGAAGAGTACGGCTGGGGCCGCCGAGCTCACGAGCATCCAGCGCCAGTTGTTTTCGCCGAGCGATGTCAGTAGTTGTCCGCACACGTACGCGGCGGCGGCACCGACGAACCACATGACGACGAAGAAACCGAGGACGCGCCCCCGATGCTTGTTCGGTGAGAACTCGGTCAACAGCGAAGTTGCGATCGGATAGTCGGCCCCGATGGCCACACCGATGAGAACCCGAAGCACGAGCAGCCAGACGAACTCGTCGACGAAGAACTGGAGAAGTGACAGGGCAGCGATCGAGCCGACGGTCACCGTGAACGGGATTCTCCGACCGAACAGGTCGGAGATCCGGCCGCCGAGGATGCCCCCGACGAAGATGCCCAGCATCGACGAGATCCCGACCACGCCCTGCGCGGCGGTGGTCAATCCCCACTCGGTGGACACATGGACCATGGCGACCCCGATGATCGACAGCACGTAACCGTCGAGGAAGGGGCCGCCCGAAGCGGAGAACGCCAGTCGCTTGTGAAATGCGGACAGCGGGGCGTCGTCGAGGGCGTGTGTCGTCGTCATCGAGTGTTTCCTTGTCGAAGTAGGCCTTCGCGGTCGTCGAACCGAGGCGAACGAGGTGAACGAGGCGAACTACCGAGTTTCGAGGGCACCAGATTAGATCACAGATCACACTAGGGGTGGTGACTGGCCCTCACGGAGAGGGAGGGCGGATCCGTCAGCGCGCAGGAGTCGTCACGGGTTGTCCGCGCGGGTGGTCGCGTCCTGCCTCGTCACGGCCGCCCCGGCTCGGTCGAGATCTCGCCAGCCGACGAGCACCTGATGCACAGCTTCGGCGCCGTGCAACGGGTCGGGGGGTGCGGGCAGGTCGGCGGGGTAGACGAGAAACGGGGTGCTCTGCGGTCCGCCCATGCCGCCGTGCGAGCCGACCTGCTCCTCGAACGCCGCGACCTCGTCGGTCTCAGGCCAGTACGCGCCGCCGACCATGATGTCGGCGACGTTGTCGAAGGTGTCGGTGCGCCGGATCTTCGCCAGCGCGTCCGGGCCCATCGCCGCGAGCGGGTTCTGTCCGGTGACCTCGCCGGTGGTCACGACGATCTGCCCGTGCGGGCCGAGCACCACCGAACCGCCGGGGGCGGCAACGAGCAGGAAGCCGATCCCGGGATGCTCGCGCAGCCCGGTGAGCAGCCCGGGGTGGGCGGCCTCGATCGCGTTCACGTCGGCGCGTCCGGGTAACTGGGGGAAGTAGACGAGGCCGAGGTTGCCCGAGCCGAGCACGATCGGCTCGCCCGCGGCGGTATGCGTCTCCTCGCCGGCGGTCGGCGAGTGCACGCTGGCCGCGGCGTAACCGCGCCCCTCCGCCCCGGGTTGTGGGGAGACGTCGGATTCGCGCTCGTACCAGTGCCGCTTCACCTCGGTCGGTTCGCGTCGCGCGGCAAGCCGGACGACCAACTGTCCCAACGTTTCCCCGTAGCGCTGCAGGAACGTCGCGCCCTGACTCTGCCCGTGGTCGGACAGCACGACGACGCGGTAGGTCCGATCGGCCTGATCCACCACGGCGAGCAGCATCTCGATGACGTCGTCGAGTTTGGCGAGCACCGCGAGCGTTTCGGGCCGGGAGATGCCGGAGTGGTGCGACACCTCGTCGTAGCCGATCAGGTCGACGTAGACGACGCTGCGTCCCCTGATCAGATCGCCGACCACCGCGGCGGCGGACACATCGGTGGCGAGCACGGTCGCGAACGCCCGCACGAGGGGATAGACCCCGCCGCGCGGCACTCGTGGCCGGACGTCCTTTCGCTTCTGTCGCAGTGACTGGCGTAGTTCCCGTTGCAGTTCCGCGAACATCCGGATGAACGTGCGCAACGCGCTGGCCGGGTCGGCGAAATAGCTGCTGTAGCCGGCACCGCCACCGAGGCGGGCACCGCGCATGCGGCTGACGACGAGCACATTGTCGTGCGCGCCGCCGGTGAACAGGTTGCCCCGGCTGGCACCGTCGTGCGCCAGCAGGCCGGGGATGTCGGATCGTTCGAGTTCACGCTCTTCGTTGTCGGCGGGGTTGCTGAACACCGAGATCCGCTCGGTCGTCTTGTCGTACCAGCGGAACGCGGGCACGTTGTGATTGGAACCGTGCAGCACGCCCAACTGGGTGGCACCCGTCTGACTGCTCCAGTCGGTGTGCCACGGCACCAACCGGTGGGTTTCGCGCACCAACTTCGCCAGCCCGGGCGTGACGCCGTCGGCGATCGCGCGACGCAGCACGTCGTATCCGAGGCCGTCGATCTGGATGCACAGCAGCCCCGGGGACGCGTCCACGAGCGCGGCATTGCGACGCAACCGGAACCGCTGTCGTCGCACCTGCATCAGCCGGTACGCGGTGTCGGAGCGGGACGCGATCGCGCCCGAGACGACGGAGGTGAACAGCGAGAGCAGCGCCGCGAGGACGAAGGCATCGCTCATCTGATCCACCGACGCGACCGGCACCAGGTAGAGCGTCAACAGCATGATCACCCCGCCGGCGAAGAACACCCCGACGAACAGCAGCACCGGGCCGATCCACGACATGAACCGCATCATCACCGGCCACAGCGCTGCGTTGAGCAGGCCGAACACCAATGCGAGCGCCAGCGCGGCCGGGAGCGTCGGCAGCGCCGTGAAGCTCGACCGGTCCAGTGTGATGCCGCCGAGGATGCGGTCGAGCACGATGAGCGCGAGCGCGGACGACCCCCAGAGCACGAGGAACTCGACGAGCACCCGCACCACGCCGCCCACCGTGCGCATCGCACCGCCTCTCCTCGTCTGGAATCGTAAGGGTGGTGAGCGCGACTCCGGGTTCGAATGCCGCCGCATTCGGTGTGCGCTGGCTCGGGCATGCCAGCGCGCTGATCGCGGACCGGGGGACCGTCGTCCTCACCGATCCGGTGCTGGCCGACCGGGTGGCGCACCTGCGCCGCCGCCGGGGGCCCTCTCCGATCGGGCCGCGCGTGCGCAACCCGGACGCCGTTCTGCTCTCCCACCTGCATGCCGACCACACCCACCTGCCGTCGTTGCGGCTGCTGGATCCGGACGTCCCGATCGTGGCCCCGTGGCGGGCGGTCGACGGCCTGCCCGCGCTGCGCCAGTTCGCGGACCGCCTGGTGCTGCTGCGGCCCGGCGAGGAGACGAGGATCGGCACGGTCACCGTGCGCGCCGTGCCCGCGCGTCACGACGGCCGGCGCTGGCGGCGCGGCCCGGAGGTCGCGCCGGCGGTCGGGTACGTCGTCGAAGGGGACCGGCGGACGTATTTCGCCGGCGACACCGACCTGTACCCGGACCTCGCCGACCACGTCGGCCCGGTGGACGTCGCGCTGCTACCGGTCGGGGGCTGGGGTCCGACCCTCGGCAAGGGGCATCTCGACCCGCCCCGGGCCGCGGTCGTGGCGCGGCAGGTGGAGGCGGGCCTGGCGGTGCCGATCCACTTCGGCACGCTGTGGCCGCTCGGCCTCGACGCCGTGCGCCCCCGGTTGTTCTTCGGTCCGGGCGCCGAGTTCGTCCATCACGCCGAGCGGGCCGGGGTCGGTGCGGTGGAGTTGCACCCGGGCGGAGAACTCGGTGACCCGGGCGCGGGTTCGCCGAGCGTCGGCTAGCTGCCGAACGGAATGCACAGTGATCCTGTGCAATTCGACGCGGCGGTGGTGACGGAAAACGGCTCGTCGAGGCCCGCGGCCAGGACGGTGGGGCTGCCGCCGGTAGCGGGCAGGGAGACCACCGTGCCGTTCACCGCGCCCGAGTCGCCCGCGGCGGCGACGTAGACGGTGCCCTCGGAGACGGAGAGACCGAACGGCCGGGTGAGACCGGTGGTGAGGACGGTGGGGGTGCCGCCGGTGACGGGCAGGGACACCACGGTACCGTCGCCGGCAACGGCGACGTAGAGGGTGCCTCCGGCGACGTCGATCCCCGCCGGAAGCGAGAGTCCGGTCGCGAGGGTGGTGGGCGTGCCCCCGGCGACGGGAACGGAGACCACCGAACCGCTGCCCGGTGACGCGTCGCCGGCAATCGTGACGTACAGGGTGCCGCCGGAGACGGCGACCCCGACGGGCTGCTCGAGACCGGCGACGACGGGAACGGGCGTACCGCCGGTGGCAGGCAGCGAGACCACGGTGCCTGCGTCGAATTCGGTGACGTACAGCGTTCCGCCGGACACCGCCACATCGAAGGCGTTGCCGAGCCCGGTGGCGAGGGTGGTGGGAGTGCCGCCCGCCGCGGGCACCGACACGACCGAGGCCCCGGCGGTGACGAACAGGGTGTCGTGCGTCGCCGCGATCCCGCCCGGTCCGCTGATGCCGGTGGCGATCGCGGCGGGCGTGCCACCGGCGGCGGGCAGGGATAGGACGGAACCGGTGCCGTTCTCGGTGACGTAGAGCGTGCCCGTGACCGGGACGGCCGCGGCGAACGGGGACGCGGCCGCCGCGGTGGCGAGTAGCAATGCGCCGGTGGCGACGGCCGCCCGCCGGCCGATTCTGGCGAACGGTGACAGACGCATCGGCAGTCCTCTCATAGCACGTGCCGGGAAGAGTACAGCGGTCACGACACGATTCGCCGCGGTTCGGGCGCTACGAGCGGATGGTTCAGACCTCGGCCGCGACGGGCGGCTTGACCCCGACCACCGGGCACTGCGCCTCGAGGAGGACCCGCTGGGCGACGCTGCCCATGAGGAGTTTGCCGACGGGGGAGCGTCGTCGCATGCCGAGGACGAGAAGTTCGGCCGCGGAGTCGTAGGACGCATCGATGAGGTTGTCGGCGTGGGAGCGGTCGGGTTCGTTGCGTGCGACGGAGAAGTCGACTCCGGCCGCGTCCGCTTCTTCTCGGGCAGAGAGCAATTCGGCGTCGAACCCGGAATCCGAGGCGCTGTCGCCGTCGGCGATCACGACGAGATCGGTTGCGCGCATGCGGGCTTCGGCGAAACCGAAGGACAGTGCCCCGCGGCCTTCGACCGTCGGGGCGTAGCTGAGAATGACGCTCATCGTGACCTCGGCTCGAGTACGGGGGTGGTGAGGGTGCCGTCGGCGAGGTACTCGTCGAGGTTCTGCAGGGTGAGGGCCTCCATCGCGGCCCGGGTCTGGGTGGTGCCGCTTCCGACGTGGGGAAGCAGGACGACGGTGTCGAGTGCGAGGAGCGCCTCGGGGACCTGCGGTTCCCGGGCGAACACGTCCAGTCCGGCGCCGGCGAGCCTGCGCTCGGTGAGCAGTTCGACGAGTGCGTCCTCGTCGACGACGCTTCCGCGTGCCACGTTGATCAGGTAGCCGTCGGGGCCTAGTGCCTCGAGGACGTCGCGGTCGACCAGCTTCGCGGTGCCCTTGCCTCCGGCGGCGGCGACGATCAGCACGTCGACCCCGGCCGCGAGTTCCACCGCCGAATCGACGTACGCGAACGGGGAATCGGGCACCTCGCGCCGATTGTGGTAGGAGATCGTGCATCCGAAGCCGGTGAGCCGGGCGGCGATGGCGGAGCCGATGCGGCCGAGCCCGACGATGCCGACGCGGGTGCCGCTCACCTTCCGGGTGAGGGGTGAGTTGCCTTCGGCGGGCCACCGGCCTGCGCGCACGAAGCGGTCGGCGGCGGAGAATCCGCGGAGGGTGTCGATCAGCAAGCCGAGGGCGGTGTCGGCGACGCAGTCGGTGAGGACGTCTGGGGTGTTGCTCACCCCGATGCCGAGTTCCTCGGCGAGCGCGACATCGGTTGTGTCGTAACCGACTCCGAAGTGGACGATGGCGCCGAGGTTCGGCAGGGCGGTCATCAGCACGGCGTCGACGCCGGTGCGGCCGGACGTCACGACGGTGGTGACGGCGTCGGCGTGCTCGGCGAGGAAGTCGGCGCGGCCGTCGCCGAGGGGAAGGTCGAGGGCGTCGTACTTCTCCGACAGCGTTGCGGCGAGGGACGGCTTCAGCGGCCCGACCTTCAGGACGCGACCGCCCGAAACGGTCTGTACGGCAGCTTCTTTCACGGACGCCTCTGCGGTCACCATCGTGCCTCCTGACGAGTGGCGGCACGACTCTACGCACCGCCGGTTACCCGTACGGTATGCGGCGCTCGGAACGGCTGTCCAACACGTAAATAACATGGATCGATACCCAAACTGCATGGGTTGCCGGCCCGCTGACGTGCGCAGATGCCGAAGTGTCCCGAACGTGCCGGTCAGAGACGTGCGGGAGTGATCGCGCTCTCCCCGGAATGTGCCTGTGACTGCCCTCACGGACGGTTTCGCGCCGTTTCCCGCTGTTGACGCCCCTCCGGGCCGCTCATAGCGTGTGTCTACCGTCACAGGCGGGCCCTCTTCACTCGCGTCGAGTACGACACATCCCTACGGAGGACACCATGAGCCCTGCACGTTCGCTGCAGCAGGGAACCCGTTATCGCGTCGTCGTCGCGGCCACCGCCGCAATCACGGTGCCGGCTCTGGTCACCGGTTGCTCGGTGGCCAACTCGAGCCACAGCGATGCCGCCAGCCCCGACACCCTGCGCATCGTGCTCCCGCAGGAGCCCCCCACGCTCGAACCGTGCGACGCGTCCCTCACGTCCACCGGCGTCGTGGTGCGCTCGAACATCACCGAACCGCTCGTCGAGCGCAACGCCGACACGGGCGACCTCGAACCCAAGCTCGCCGATTCGTGGGTGCAGACCTCGCCCACCGTGTGGACGTTCCGGATCCACCCGGGAGTCTCGTTCAGCGACGGCAGCGCGTTCGACGCCGAGGACGCCGCGTTCTCCATCGACCGGACGGTCAACTCGTCGATCGGCTGCGACGTCGACGGCTACGTCTTCGGCGACGACGCACTGGTCGCGAAGGCCGTCGACCCGATGACGGTGACGGTCGAGACCCCGGCCGCCGATCCCATCCTGCCGCTGCGGATCTCCTTCGTGGAGATGGTGCCGACGACGACGAGCCCCGACGACAAGGTGCGCGACCCGATCGGCACCGGCCCCTACAAGGTCGACTACTGGGACCACGGGCAGCGACTGTCCCTGGTACGCAACGACACCTACTGGGGTACGGCTCCCGAGTACGCGCGGGCGATCTACCAGTGGCGCACCGAGGGCAGCGTGCGGGCGGCGATGGTGGTGAACGGCGAGGCCGAACTCGCCACGTCCCTCGGCCCGGAGGACGGTGCCGGCGACCTCGGCGCCGCATATCCCAACAACGAGACCACCGCGCTGCGCATCGACGGCACCCAGGCGCCGCTCGACGACTACCGCGTCCGGGAGGCCATCGACCTGTCCGTCAACCGGGCCGGCATCGTCAAGGCCCTGTTCCAGGGTCTCGGTGAGCCGGCCGGGCAACTCGTCGGGAGCAGCATCGTCGGGTTCGATCCCGACCTCGAACCGACGCCGTACGACCCCGACCGCGCCGCGCAGCTCGTGGCGGAGGCCAAGGCCGACGGTGTGCCCGTCGACCGGCAGATCCGGCTGATCGGGCGCACCGGGCAGTTCCCCAAGATCAACGAGACCGTCGAGGTGATCCAGAATTCGCTGAGCAAGGCGGGACTCGACGTGAAGATCGAGATGATGGACACGGCCGCGCAGTTGCAGTACCAGGTGCGGCCGTACCCGCAGAGCGGGCCGGTGATGCTGGTGATCCAGCACGGCAACCAGGCCGGCGACGCGCAGTTCACCGTCGACCAGTACATGCGCAGCGACGGGTACCAGAGTTACTTCGGCACCCCCGGTTACGACGCGCAGATCGATGCGGCCGAGAACGCGGTCGGCGAAGCCCGGCAGGACGCGTTCGCCGCCGTCCTGGCGAACGAACCGAACGACGTCCGGCAGTTCGCGTACATCGCTCACATGAACGGTGTCCTCGCGAAGTCCCCGACCGTGGCCTACACCCCCAACTCCGCGACCGGCGACGAGATGCGCCTGAGCGAGATGACGCACGCGGACGCACCCGCGAACGGTTAGCCCTCTTCCCAGCCCACCCGGAGGAACCATGATGTCCCATCCGCACCCGATCCGAAGGCGGTGAGCGATGTTCGCCTTCCTGCGTCGTCGGATCTATACCAGCCTCGTCCCCCTGCTCGTCGTGCTCTTCGGAGTGTTTCTGCTCGCCCGGCTCACCGGCGACCCGACCAACCTCTACCTGCCGGTGTCCGCGACACCGGACCAGCGCGCCGAGTTCGCCGCCGAGAACGGCCTCGACAAGCCGGTCCTGAGTCAGATGGCCGACTACCTGTCGGGGGTCGCGCACCTCGACTTCGGGGAGTCGCTGCGGACCGGCGAATCCGCCGCGACGATGGCCCTGCGCGCGTTCCCCGCCACCCTGCAACTGGCGTTCTTCACGATGCTGCTCGCGATCATCGGCGCCGTCGTGATCGGCTGCTGGGCGGCGTACCGGCCGAACTCGCTCGCCGACCGGATCTCCAGCCTGCTGTCGATGACCGCGGCCAGCATCCCCGACTTCTGGTTCGCGATCACCGGCGTGTGGATCTTCGCGGTCGTGCTCGGGGTGCTCCCGACGTCCGGCACCGGTAGCGCGCTGTCGTGGATCCTGCCGATCGCGACGCTGCTGATCCGTCCGCTCGGCGTGCTCACGCAGGTGGTTCGTGGTGCGATGGTGTCGGCGCTGTCGGCACCATACGTACGTCTTGCCCGCAGCAAGGGCGCCGGCGACCTGCGGGTCGTCACGCATCACGCCCTCCGCAACGCCGCCGCCCCGGCGCTGACCGTGGCCGGTGACCTCACCGTCGGCCTGGTCAACGGCGCCGTCGTCGTCGAGGCGATCTTCGGATGGCCCGGCATCGGCAAACTGATGATCGACGCGATCCTGCAGCGCGACTTCGCGGTCCTGCAGGCGGCCGTGCTCCTGACCGCGGTCAGCATCTTCGTTCTCAACATCCTGATCGACGCGGGTTACGCGCTTCTCGACGCGCGTGTGCGCGAGAAGACCAAGGTCTAGGAGGCCGCCGACATGTCCATAGACAACGCTCCCCGCCTGGGCGGGGCCGGCGAGGCCCTCACGAGCCCCGGCGAGACCCCGGACCTCGCCGATCCCGCCGACGACGCCGTCCCGCCGCGGCCACCGCGGAGCAAGACCCCGCTGTGGCGTCTGCTCCTGCGCGACCGGATGGCCACGACGGCGGCCGCGATCCTGGTGTTCGTGTTCCTCGTGGCCGTCTTCGGCCCGTGGCTCGTCGGCGACGCCGCGACCGATCAGAACCTCGACCGGTCCACCCTCGCGCCGTTCGACGTGGCCAACGGATGGATGAACATCCTCGGCACCGATCCGCTGGGCCGCAGCATGCTGGCCCGGTTGATCGTCGCGTGCCGCACCACACTCCTGGTGGCGCTGCCCGCGGTCGCACTGTCCTGCATCATCGGGTCGCTCATCGGCATGTGGGCCGGCTACCACCGCGGCTGGCGGGAGACGACGGCGATGCGGGTCGCCGACGTGATCATGAGCTTCCCGTCGCTGCTCATGGCCGTCGTCGTGCTGTACGTGTTCTCACCGAGCGCCGCGAACATCGTTCTGGTGCTGGCGATCACCCGAATCCCGATCTACCTGCGCACCGCCCGCGCGGAATCGGCGGAACTGCAGAGCCGGTTGTTCGTCGACGCCGCACGCACTTTCGGTGCCCGCAGCGGCGCGGTGATCCGCAGGCACGTGTTCCCGATCCTGCTGCCCACCCTGCTGACCGTCGCGACCCTCGACTTCTGCTACGTGATGCTCGCCGAGTCTTCGCTCAGCTTCCTCGGCATCGGCATTCAGCCGCCCGAGATCAGCTGGGGCCTGATGGTGTCGCAGGGCCGCACCTACCTGCAGACGGCGTGGTGGCTGTCGTTCTTCCCCGGTCTCGCCATCGTGATCACCACCGTGTCGGCGACCGTGCTCGCCGCGTGGGCGCGGATCGCCACCGACCCCGCCCAGCGCTGGCGCCTGACCGTCCCGCGGTCGCGCCGCTCCCGGCTGTTCCCCACCCGAAAGGTCGTCTCATGAGTGCACCTGCACCGGCCGTCGACACCCGAGGCATCGCCGACACCGACCGCGTCGCACTGGAGGTCGCCGACCTGACGGTCGACCTCCGCACCCCCGCGGGCACCGTCCGCGCCGTCGACCACGTGTCGTTCACCGCCCGGCGCGGCGAGACGCTCGCGCTGCTCGGCGAGTCGGGGTGTGGCAAGTCGATGACCGCGCAGGCGCTGGTCGGCCTGCTCGAACCGATCGCCGACGTCACGGACGGTTCGGTCCACCTCGGCGACGTCGACCTGGTGACGGCCAAGGCCCGGACCCGCCGCACCCTCGCCGCCACCGAACTCGCCATCGTGTTCCAGGACGCGCTCACCGCGCTCAACCCGGTGTACACCGTCGGCAAACAATTGGCCGAGCCGTTCCGGATCCACCGCGGCATGTCCGCGAAAGAAGCTCGCCGGGAAGCGGTCTCGCTGATGCAGCGGGTCGGGATTCCCGAACCGGAGTCGCGGGTCGATTCCTACCCGCACCAGTTCTCCGGCGGCATGCGGCAGCGACTGCTGATCGCGATGGCGGTCGCGCTGAGTCCCACGGTGCTACTCGCCGACGAGCCGACGACGGCACTCGACGTCACGGTGCAGGCCCAGATCATGTCGCTGCTGCGGGACCTCCGCACCGAACACGACATGGCCGTCATCCTCATCACCCACGACCTGGCGCTGGTCGCGGAGGAGGCCGACCGGGTCGCGATCATGTACGCGGGCAACGTCGTCGAGACCGGGCCGGTCGCCGAGGTCTTCTCCTCGCCGCAGCACCCGTACACGAAGGGATTGCTCGATTCGGTTCCGGTGCACGCGGTCCGCGGCGAGGACCTGAAGTCCATCGGCGGCACCCCACCCGATCTGCATTCCATCCCGTCCGGCTGCGTCTACCAGGCGCGCTGCCCGCTGGCCCGCGACCTGTGCCGGACCACCCGCCCGCCGCTCGCCGACGTCGCCGCAGGCCGGCGTTCCGCCTGCCACTTCCCCGAGGAGGTCTGACATGTCCGAGTCGATCCTGAAGGTGCGGGACCTCACCAAGACGTTCAAGGTGCCCGCGAACAAGGCGGGCAAGAATCAGCTGCGCGCGCTCGACGGCATCGACCTCGACCTGGCCCGCGGCGAGACCCTCGGACTCGTCGGCGAATCGGGTTGCGGCAAGTCCACTCTCGCCCGCACGCTGATGATGCTCGAGCGGCCCGACTCCGGTTCGGTGACGTGGGACGGCGTCGACCCGTTCTCCCTGAAGGGCAAGGATCTGCTGGCCCTGCGCCGCCGGGTGCAGATGGTGTTCCAGGACCCGTACGCGTCGCTCAACTCTCGGATGTCGGCGGCCGACATCATCGCCGAGCCGTGGCGCACCCACAAGACGATGTACAAGACGAGCCGTGACCGGGCGGCCCGGGTGCGCGAACTCCTGCACCTGGTGGGTCTGCGGCCCAGCGACGAGCACCGGTACCCGCAGGAGTTCTCCGGCGGTCAGCGTCAGCGTCTCGGCATCGCCCGCGCGCTGGCGTTGAACCCGAGCGTCGTCATCTGCGACGAACCCGTGTCGGCGCTCGACCTGTCGGTGCAGGCGCAGGTGCTCAACCTGCTCAACGACCTGCAGAAGCAACTCGGCATCTCGTACGTGTTCATCTCCCACGACCTGTCCGTGGTCCGGCACGTCGCCGACCGCGTCGCCGTGATGTATCTCGGCCGGATCGTGGAGACGGGTGCGACGGACGCCGTGTTCGACCGCCCCGCCCACCCGTACACCGAGGCGTTGATGTCGGCGGCGCCGAAACTGGACGCCGAATCCCGGGGCAGGCGCATCATTCTCGACGGTGAGGTGCCCTCCCCGCTCGACCCGCCGTCGGGTTGCCGGTTCCGCACCCGCTGCGCCCACGCGACGGACATCTGCGCGAGCACCGTTCCGCCGGCGGCGGTCGACGAGCGCGAGAGCGGCCACGTCGCCGAATGCCATCACCCACGACGCCCGGTCGCACTCGGCGTCCCGGTCATGGTCGGGTGAGCGGGGCCGAGTTCGCGATCATCGCGTCGGCGGTGTTCCTCGCGTCCTGCATGCAGGCGTCGATCGGGTTCGGGATGGGCATGCTCGCGGCACCCGTCGTCGCGCTCGTCGATCCGAGTCTGCTGCCGGGGACGCTGATCATGACGGCGACGGTCGTCACCGTGATGGTGGTGTGGCGGGAGCGCGAGGCCCTGGATCTGACCGGCACCGGGTGGGCCCTCGCCGGTCGGGTGCCGGGCACGATCGCGGGGGCGCTGCTCCTGGTGTCGTTGCCGGAACGGGGGCTGTCGCTGCTGCTGGCGGCCGTGGTGCTGGCGGGGGTGGTGTTCGCGTCGCTGGGCTGGGCGCCGCCGCCCCGACGCCGGAACCTCGCGGTCGCGGGCGCGGCGTCGGGTCTGCTGGGCACGGCCACGTCGATCGGCGGTCCACCGATGGCCCTGGTGATGCAGGGGGCGAAGGGCGCCCAGTTGCGCGGCAACATGAGCGCGTTCTTCCTGGTGGGCTCGTCGCTGTCGGTTGCCGTTCTCGCGGTCACCGGGTCGGTGCACCGCGAGTCGGCGGTGGCGTTCCTGATGCTGATCCCGGCGACGGTGCTCGGCTACGTGGCGTCACGGTTCGTGAACCGTCACCTGGACGCGGCTCGCCTGCGCCGGGCGTCCATCGCCGTGTCCTGTGTGGGTGCGGTGATGCTGATCGGGCAACAACTTCTGTGATGCAGAGTCTGCATCGGTCGATGCTCAACAAGTCTTGGACATGTATCAATCGAGCCACTTAGAGTTTTCGTTGTGAGGCGCCTCACGGGCGGCGCTGCGCTGTGAAGGAAGGTTTTCGGAAATGAGTACATCGAGCACCCCGGTGGTCACCGACATGCGCGTGGTCCCGATCGCGGGCCACGACAGCATGCTCCTGAACCTGTCCGGCGCGCATGCCCCCTACTTCACCCGGAACCTGGTGATCCTCACCGACTCCGACGGCAACACCGGTGTCGGTGAGGTGCCCGGCGGTGAGCCGATCCGCCGCACCCTCGAGGACGCCCGCGCGATCGTGACCGGGCGCAGCATCGGCGAGTACAACGGCGTGCTCGCCGACCTGCGCCGCGCGTTCGCCGACCGGGACGCCGCCGGCCGCGGGAACCAGACGTTCGACCTCCGGATCGCGATCCACGCGGTCACCGCGGTCGAGTCGGCGCTCCTCGACGTTCTCGGGCAGCACCTCGGCGTCCCCGTCGCGGCCCTCCTGGGCGACGGACAGCAGCGCGAGAAGGTGCAGGCGCTCGGCTACCTGTTCTTCGTCGGCGACCGGAACAAGACCGACCTCGACTACCAGTCGGGCGAAGGGGAGTCGGACGACTGGCTGCGCCTGCGGCACGAGGAGGCCCTCACCCCCGATGCCGTCGTGCGACTCGCCGAGGCGGCCCACGCCCGGTACGGGTTCGCGGACTTCAAGCTCAAGGGCGGTGTGCTCGCACCCCGCGACGAGGCGGCCGCGGTCACGGCACTGGCCGAACGGTTCCCCGACGCGCGGGTCACCCTCGACCCGAACGGCGGCTGGCTGCTGTCCGAGGCCATCGAGACGTGCCGCGGCCTGAAAGACGTTCTCGCGTATGCCGAAGACCCCGTCGGTCCCGAGGGCAGCTTCTCCGGCCGCGAGGTGATGAGCGAGTTCAAGCGCGCCACCGGACTGCCCACGGCCACCAACATGATCGCCACCGACTGGCGCGAGATGGGGCACACCATCCGCTCCGGCGCCGTCGACATCCCGCTCGCCGACCCGCACTTCTGGACGATGAACGGTTCCGTCCGGGTGGCGCAGCTGTGCGACGCGTGGGGCCTCACGTGGGGTTCGCATTCCAACAACCACTTCGACGTGTCCCTCGCCATGTTCACCCACGTCGCGGCGGCGGCGCCCGGCGACATCACCGCCATCGACACGCACTGGATCTGGCAGGACGGTCAGCGGATCACGAAGGCGCCCTACGAGATCGACGGCGGCTACCTCACGGTGCCGACGACGCCGGGTCTCGGTGTGGAACTCGACATGGACCGCGTCGAGGCCGCCCACGAGCTGTACCGGCAGAAGGGTCTCGGCGCCCGCGACGATTCGGTCGGCATGCAGTTCCTGGTGCCGAACTGGACGTTCGACAGCAAGAAGCCCGCGCTGGTGCGCGCCTGATGAAGGTCGTCGTCGGCGACCGGAACCTGCTGCCGCACCGGGACCTGTTCGAATCCGGTCTGCCGTCGGGGGCTGTGGTGTCCTGGCATCGGGCGTTCGACGAGGCGGCGATCGTCGCCGACCTGAGCGACGCCGACGTCTATGTGGGCGGCCGGTTCACCGCCGCGATGGCGGCGGCTGCGCCGAAACTCCGCCTGCTGCACGTGGCGGGCGCGGGAACGGACAAGGTGGAATTCGCCGCCCTCCCCGCCGACACCGTGGTGGCCAACACCTTTCACCACGAGGATTCCATCGCCGAGTACATCGTGTCGGCGGCGCTGATGCTGCGCCGCGGGTTCCTGGCTCAGGATCGTGCGCTGCGCGGTGACCGATGGGCCACCTCGGTGTACGACGACGGCCTCGCGCAGTCCCGGTCGATGCGCGGTGCCCGCGTCGGATTCGTCGGCTTCGGCCACATCGGCAGTCGGGCGTGGAACCTGCTGCGCGCGTTCGGCGCCGACGGCTGCGCGGTGACCGGTCGCGGCACCCTCGACGCGGGCGCCGAGGGGCTCGCGTGGGCGGGGGACAACACGTCGCTCACCCGCCTGATGTCGGAATCCGACGTGGTGGTGGTGTCGGCGCCGCTCAACGACCACACCCGCGGCATGATCGGCGCCGCGGAACTCGGGGCGCTCGGGCCCGACGGCGTGCTGATCAACGTCGGACGCGGACCGCTCGTGCAGGAACAGCCGCTGTTCGACGCGCTGGCCGCACGCGGCATTTCGGCTGCGGCCATCGACGTCTGGTACTCGTACCCCGACGCCGACGGTGCCGGTGCGCCCAGTGCGCTGCCCTTCCGCGACCTGCCGAACGTCCTGATGACGCCGCACTCGTCGGGCGTCACCGACCACACGTTCGTCGGACGCGTCGGCGACATCACCGACAACATCCGCCGCCTCGACACGGGGCGGACGGTCCTGCGGGTGGTCCGCCCCGGCTGAGGGTGCGTCAGTAGTTGCCGCAGGTGTCGGCGATCGTCAGCGCCTTCGCGCGCCACTCGACCGCCGGTCCCTCCGTCGGCACCGTCTCGAGGCGGCTCTTCAGCTGCGGATGCGCGTCGAGGACGGCCTGGCGGTCGGCAGGCGACTTCGAGAAGAAGTCCGCGAGCTGCGCCTTCCGCTCGGGCGCCTGGTCCAGGCGTGCGGCGAGCTGCGGGGTCACGTCGTGCATCGCCGCATCGATCTGCGCGAAGCTGCAGGTGGAGTTCACGAGGCGGCCGGAATCGGAGTCGACCGGATCGGCGGAGGCGAGAGCGGGGAGCAGGAGGGTGGCGGAGATTGCGCCGACCGCTGCGATGCCGAAGTGCAGACGTGCTCGTGAAACGTTCATGTCGTGTCCTCCCGTGGGGTTGTTTGCCGCGGCAACGATAGGACGTCGAGTTGTGACGTTTCTGAGGACCGTCTGAGAATCCGTCAGGCTTCGGTCGGCGGCGTCATGGACACGACGGGACCCGTGGCGCGTCCCTGGTCGTCCAGGATGTGTCCCAGGTGCTTCCCGATCTGCATGACCACCGATCGATCCGCCACCCGTGCCCCGGGCAGGAGCTTCTCGAGTAGCAGTTCGAACCGGTGGACGTCGTTCAGGGTGCGCAACCACACGGCCATGATGAGGTTGTATTCGCTGGCCACGAGCACCGCCAACCGCACCTCCTCGATCCTGCCGAGCGACGTGCGCAGCCGTTCGACCAGCGGAGCGGGAACCTGCATGAAGTACCACGCGTAGATCGGCCACTCGGAGTACGCCCGGGCGATGTCGGTGCGCAGCCGGAGGGAACCGTCCCGCCGCATCGTCGCGATCGCGTCGGTGATGCGCTGGTTGCTGACGCCGGCGCGCTCGGCGATCGCCGTGGCCGGTGCGCGGCCGTCGAGGCCGAGTTCGTGGTGGATCACGCGTTTCAGGGCGGGGGAGACCGTCCGCGCGGCGCGGGGGCGCGGCGCTCTGGCGCCGGGAACCTGCGCGGCCTGCGCCGCGGACAGGGTGCGCAAGCGCCAGTTCCCGGCCTCGAACAGCACCTCGGTGATGAGGTGGGTGCGGGCCCGCCGGATCGCCGGGTACTCCCCGAGCCGATGCAGCAGAAATCGCGAGGTGTCCGCCGAATCCTCCGCCATCAACGTGAGCAGGAGGTCGCGCCCACCCGCGGTGAAGTCGATGCCGGAGACCATGGGATCGTCCGCCATCGCCTGCGCTGTGCTGACGGATCGACCGGGTGCGCAGTCGATTTCGATCAGGGCGCCGCGCCCCGGCACCCCCGCGTCGTAGCCGGTGATCCAGATCAGACCGGCGTCACGGAGCCGTTGATACCGCCGCGACAGCGTCACCGGGTCGACGGCGAGGATCGGTGCCAGCGCCTTCCAGGATGCCCGCGGTTCGATCTGCAATGCATGCATGAGCGCGAAATCGACGTCATCTGGCTCGTAATCCTGCATGTCCTGTCCTTCATTGCCGAGAATGCTGCAAATTTACACGACGGAATCCAGGGGGCGTCACTCTTCCACCAGTCACTTTCCACTCATCCTCTTGGAGTCGACATGAGTTCTTCGCGACACATCCGGGGAGGCGACGCGGCCACGGCAGCGGTCGGATTCCTCGTGGTCATGGAGTTCGCCAGCGGTCTGTTGCAGGGGTGGTTCTCCCCGCTGCTCCCCGCCATCGGCGAACGCTTCGACGCGTCGTCCGCAGCATTGAACTGGGTGAGCGCGATGTATCTGCTGGGAACGGCCGCCTGCGTCCCGCTGATCGCGAAACTCGGTGATCTCTTCGGGCACAAGCGTCTTCTCGTCGTCGCCACCACGTCCGTGGCGCTCGGTTCGTTCGTTGTCGCGCTGGCGCCGTCGTTCGCCTGGCTGCTCGTCGGCCGGGCCCTGCAGGCACCCCTCGCGGCGTTTCTTCCGCTCGAGTTCGCGATCGTGCGGGACCGCAACGCCGCCACGGCGGGCCGGAGCATCGGCCGCCTCGTCGGGTCGCTGACGCTGGGCGCCGCCGTCGGCGGTCTGCTGTCCGGGTTCCTCCTGGACTCCGTGATCGACGACGTGAAGGTCGTGCTCCTCGTTCCCGCCGTCCTCATGACGATCTGCCTGGCCGTGGTGTACTTCCTCGTCCCGGAAACGACCGTACGCAAGGCGGGCACCGTCGACTGGGCAGGTGCGGTACTGCTCACGGTGGGTCTGCTCGGTGTGCTGGGCGGGGTGTCCAACGCGAGCACCTGGGGTTGGACGAGCGCCCTGACCTGGTCTGCCATCGGGGTCGGGACCGCGGTTCTCGTCCTGTGGGTGTTCGTGGAACGACGAGTCCGGCACCCCCTCGTGGATCTCGAGGTCGTCGGAGGTGGGATGCGGATACCGATGCTGATGGCGTTGCTGTTCGGCGCACAGTTGTTCGGCGTCCAGACCCCCAGCGCCCTGTTCCTCCGCGCCACCCCGGCGACCAACGGCTACGGGATGGGCGTCACCGCGTCGATCACCGGGCTGATCCTGGCGCTGTTCGCGCTCGCCATGTTCGTCGGCGCGTCGGCGAGCGACCGGCTCGCCCGATCGGCGCTCACCGTGCCCGGATCGCTCGCACTGGGCGCGGTCCTGGCGGCGGTCGCCTACGTGCTGATGATCTTCGTGCCGGGGACCCCCGTGACGTTCGCCCTGTGGCTGGTCGTCGCGGGGCTCGGCGGCGGAGTAGTGGTCGGGGTGCTGCCCACCGTCATCGTGCAGCAGGCCCCGCCGGATTCCGTCGGCATCGCGTCCGGCCTCTACAACACGTCCCGGACCGCCGCGGGAGCGGTGGCCGGCGCCGTGTTCGCGCTCCTGATGTCGTCGATGGTCACCCCGTCGCTCACCGCCGCCGGCAAGCAGATCCCCTCGCTGGGTGCGTATCACGTGGTGTGGGGAGTGTGCGCGGCGCTGTGCGTCGCCACGGCCCTCCTGGCGCGGAAACTGCGGACACCCGCGCCGGCCACCGAGAACGACACCGCGCCGGTTGCCGGCGACGAGCAAGTGCGCGCCTGACATCCCCCATTACCCCGAACGAAAGGACCACCCGTGTCAATCGACCCGAATCTCCTCGCTGCCATCGACGAACTCGGCCCGCAGTACTCCGCGCTGAGCGACGCCATCTGGGACGACCCCGAATTGCGGTGGGAGGAACACGCATCCGTCGACGCGCAGATCGCCGTCGCCGAATCGGAGGGGTTCACGATCACCCGGTCGGTCGCCGGTATCCCGACCGCGTTCAGCGCCGAGGCCGGCAGCGGTGCGCCGGTGATCGCGATCGTCGGCGAGTACGACGCCCTCGCCGGGCTCAGCCAGAAGTCGGGAAGCGCGGTGCCGGAACCGGATCCCGGCAACGAGTCCGGAAACGGGCAGGGTTGTGGGCACCACCTTCTGGGCGGCGGTTCCCTCCTCGCCGCGACCGCGGTCAAGCGGTACCTCGCGGCGAACGGGCTCCCGGGAACCGTCCGCTACTACGGCTGTCCTGCGGAAGAGGCGGCAGCGGGAAAGACGTTCATGGTCAAGGAGGGTGGATTCGCCGACGTCGACGCGGCCGTGTCGTGGCACCCCGGTGACACCACTACCGTGCAACGGATCCGGACGCTCGCCTACATCCAGGCGTACGTCCGGTTCACCGGCATCGCCGCGCACGCCGGGGTGTCCCCCGAACGGGGACGCAGCGCACTCGACGCCCTCGAACTGATGAACGTGGGCACCAACTTCCTGCGGGAGCACATGCCGTCCGACTGCCGGATCCACTACGCGATCCTCGACACCGGCGGCCGCTCACCCAACGTCGTCCAGGCGACCGCCGAGGCGTACTACCTGGTGCGGTCGCCCGACGTGGCCGGCATGCGCGAGCTGTTCGCCCGCGTGACGAAGATCGCCGAAGGTGCCGCGCTGATGACCGAGACGTCCGTCGAGATCGAGATCGACGGCGGCTGCTCCGACATCCTGCCCAACGTCGTGCTCGAGGACTCGATGCAGGAGCGGCTCCGCGAACTCGGGCCGGTCCCCTTCGACGCCGGCGACCTCGCGTCCGCCGAAGCGTTCGTCACGAAGACGGCGTCGGGGCGCACGGCGAGCACGCTCGGCGGTGAATTCGAGGGCGACGGCAGCGCTCTGCACACCGGGATCGCCACGTTCGACGCGCGCTCGCCGCGGCCGACGATGACCGGTTCCAGCGACCTCGGCGACGTCAGCTGGGTGACACCGCTCGTGCAGTGCGCCACCGCGTGCGTCGGCGTCGGCACCGCCGCCCACTCGTGGCAGATGGTCGCACAGGGCAAGCTTCCCGCCGCGCACAAGGGAATGATCCACGCCGCGAAGATCATGGCCGCGACCGCCGTCGACCTCCTGACGGACGCCGAACTGCTGGCCTCGGCGCGCAAGGAGTTCACCACCCGCACGTCCGAGACCCCGTACGACTCACCGCTTCCCGGCGACATCGTCGCCCCGCCCCTGCGTGGCGCTGTCGTCGCTCCGTGATCGTCGTTCTCAACTTCCAGGAAGGAACCCACCCATGACTCTCGCCACCTCCGCAGGCGACATCACCGACGCGCGTACCGGATCGCTGAAGGAGACTGCGGCGCAGGTACTCCGGAGCCACGAGGCCGGCCTGCTCGAACTCAGCCACCGCATCCACGACGCGCCCGAGATCGCGTTCGAGGAGCATCGCGCCGCGGCGCTCGTCGGTGACGCTCTCCGGGACGCCGGTTTCGACACCACGGTCGGGGTGTACGGGCTCGACACGGCCGTCGAAGCGACTTACGGCAGCGGCGACCTCACCGTCGCGATCTGCGCCGAGTACGACGCACTGCCCGAGGTCGGACACGCGTGCGGGCACAACATGATCGCCGCTGCCGGTGTCGGCGCGGCCCTCGCGCTCGCGGCGGTCGCGGACGACGCCGGTCTCCGGATCAAGCTCCTCGGCACGCCCGCCGAGGAGCACGGCGGCGGCAAGATCCCCATGCTCGAAGCCGGTGCGTGGGAGGATGCCACGCTGTCCCTGATGGTCCACGGCGCGTCGGGAACGGACATGCCATGCGCCTCGCTGTGGATGCAGGCGGTCGACCGGTTCGAGGTCACGTTCACCGGCCGCGCCGCCCATGCCGCCGGCGCACCCGAGCACGGGATCAACGCCGGTGCCGCCGCGACGATCGCACTGAACGCCCTCGGACTGGTCCGTCAGCAGTTCCGGGCGAAGACGCGCGTCAACGCGTTCGTGTCGCACGGCGGCGAGGTCACCAACATCATCCCGGCCCGGACGGTCGTGCAGGTCGAGGTGCGTGCACCGGAGATCGCGGAATGGCGCGAGGTGAAGGAACGCGTCCTCGCCTGCTTCGAGGCGGGCGCACTCGCGACGGGATGCGAATGGACCTACGCGGCAACGGAACCGCCGTACGCGCCGATGGTCCAGGACCCGGTGCTCGCGGCGATCTGGGACCGGAACCTGCAGGCCACCGGTCGCGAGCTGACGTCCGCCTCGCTGGGTGGCGGTTCCAGCGACATGGGCAACGTGTCCCAGGTGATGCCGGCCATCCATCCCGCGATCGCCGTCCTCGGCAGCACCGCCGTCCCGCACAACGCCGACTTCGCCGACGCCGCAGCCACTCCCGCGGCCGACGCGGCGATCCTGGACGGTGCGACGGCCCTCGCGTGGACGGTCCTCGACGTCGCGCTCGACACCGAGGTCCGCGGTGAGCTGCTGCGCCTGCAGGCGGAACGGCCCGCGGGATTCACGCAGACCGCGAACTGGGCATGAGCGCGTACGTCTCCCTGACGGATCTCTTCTCGCTCGGCATCGGTCCCAGCAGTTCGCACACCGTCGGCCCGATGCGCGCGGCAGCGGATTTCGTCGACGAACTGCACGGGTCCGGTCGACTCGGCCGGATCGAGTCGGTGGAATGCGTCCTCTACGGCGCCCTGGCGGCGACCGGCATCGGGCACGGAACGCCCGATGCCGTCGTCGCCGGGTGGGCCGGCTCCCGGCCGGAGACGTGCGACCCCGCCGAGGTCCGGGGTGCGTGGCGACGGCTCGGCGACGGGGCCACCGTTCTCCTCGGCGGGCGGCACCCGGTGGTCGTGCGGGAACGCGACGTCGTGTTCGCGCCGCTGACCCGGATGTCGTTGCACCCCAATGCCTTGCGGCTGCGGGCGTTCGACGCGGACCGTAATGCCGTCGCCGACCGGGTGTACTACTCGGTCGGCGGCGGGTTCGTCGTCCCGGAGGATGCCGAGCCCGTGATCAGGGACCGGCCCGCCGTTCCGTTCCCGTTCACGACCGCGGGTGAGCTGCTGGCGATCTGCGACGAGACCGGGACGAGCATCGCCGACGTCGCGGACGCGAACGAGGCCGCGCTGATCGGTGCCGAGCGGATTCCGGAGGCGGTCGACCGCATCTGGTCGGCCATGGTGTCGTGCATCGACGCCGGGGTGTCCACCGAGGGCCGGCTGCCGGGCGGACTGGACGTCGCGAGGCGGGCGCCCGGCCTGTTCCGGCGACTCGGATCCGGGGGCCACGATGCCATCGACTGGCTGCAGACGTACGCGATGGCCGTCAACGAGGAGAACGCCGCCGGCGGGCGCGTCGTCACCGCACCCACCAACGGGGCCGCCGGGATCGTCCCCGCCGTCGGCCGGTACTACGAGCAGTTCCTCGCCGACGGCAGGCCGGACATCCGCGCGTTCCTGCTCACCGCCACGGCCATCGGATCGCTGGTCAAGGCGAACGCGTCCATCTCGGGAGCGGAGGCAGGCTGTCAGGGTGAGGTCGGATCGGCGTGCACCATGGCGGCCGGGGCACTGTGCGCGGTGCTCGGCGGGCGGCCGGCGCAGGTGGAGTACGCCGCCGAGATCGCGATGGAACACCACCTCGGACTCACGTGCGACCCCGTCGGCGGGCTCGTGCAGATCCCCTGCATCGAACGCAACGGCATCGCGGCGGTCACGGCACTCAGCGCGGCCCGGATGGCCCTGGGCAGCGACGGCAGCCATGTCGTCTCCCTCGACACCGTCATCGAGACGATGAGGCAGACGGGCCTCGACATGTCCGCCAAATACAAGGAGACATCGACGGGAGGTCTCGCGCTCAACGTCGTGATGTGCTGAAAACGGGCATATGTGCTGAAACGGGCATATCGGGAGTAGTGGCTGAGCCTAGACTCCGAAGATGGAACGCAGTGCGAAGGCTGCACGCGAGCAGCGCACCGATCAACGGTCGACGTTCGACAAGTTCGTCGAGCAGATCGAACTCCGGGTCAGCCAGGCGCCGTTCTTCGGGATCTGCGCCGGCGTCGTGGTCCTGTGGGTCGTCAGCATTCCGCTGTGGAAGGACCTCCACGAGTGGCAGATCGCCATCCACACCATCGGCGCCGTGTTCACGTTGCTGCTCGTGGTTCTGCTCGAGAACGCGGGCCGGCGCTCGGCCGAGGCGCTGCAGGAGAAACTCAACGTCATCGCCGAGGCCCTCGCCGCCCTGCTCGACTCGTCCGCTCAGGACGACCCCGAGCTGAGGAAAGCGGAGGAGAAGCTGCGGGACGCGGTCGGGCTCGAGGAGCGTCATTGATCCGTCCGCCCCTGTGACACAGCCCACCGAGCGGGTAAGTTATGTGTAACCGCAAAAACTACTAACCAGTAGGGGTACGACATGCCTGTTCCGACCGCCGCCACGTTCGCGCGGCTCGCCGATCTCATCGCCATCCCGGACGCGGCGGATCGCCCGACGCGGTCCGTCGTCGAGGCGTTCACGGGCAAGGAACTGGCCACCGTCCCGGTCGGCACGGCTCAGGACGCCAAGGACGCCGTCGCGCGTGCCCGGGTGGCGCAGAAGGAATGGGCCAAGCGCCCGGTCACCGAACGCGCCGCGATCTTCCACCGCTACCGCGACCTGGTGCTGGAGAACCGCGACGCCCTGATGGACATGGCCCAGGCCGAGACGGGCAAGTCCCGTGCCGCCGCGCAGGAGGAGGTCCTCGACATCTCGATGACCGCCCGCCACTACGCGCGCGTCGCCCCCAAGCTGCTGCGTCCGCGCCGCATCTCCGGCATGCTCCCCGGCCTCACCAAGACGGTGGTGCGGTACCAGCCGAAGGGCGTCGTCGGCGTCATTTCGCCGTGGAACTACCCCATGACCCTCGCGGTGTCCGACGCCGTCGCCGCGCTCCTCGCCGGCAACGCCGTGGTCCTCAAGCCCGACAGCCAGACCCCGTACTGTGCCCTGGCCTGCGTCGACCTGCTGTACCAGGCGGGTCTGCCCCGCGACCTATTCGCCGTGGTCCCGGGACCGGGGTCGGTGGTCGGCACCGCCCTCGTCGAGAACACCGAGTATCTGATGTTCACCGGGTCGTCCGCGACCGGTCAGCTGCTCGCCGAGCAGGCCGGGCGCCGCCTCATCGGCTTCTCCGCGGAACTCGGCGGCAAGAACCCGATGATCGTCACCGCCGGAGCGAACCTTCGCGAGGTCACCGACGCCGCCATCCGCGCCTGCTACTCCAACTCCGGGCAGCTGTGCATCTCGATCGAGCGGATCTACGTCGAGGAATCCATCGCCCCCGAATTCACCCGCATGTTCGGCGAACGCGTCCGCAACATGAAGCTCGGCGCCGGCTACGACTTCGGCATCGAAATGGGCAGCCTCGTCTCCGAGGCGCAGGTCAAGGCCGTCTCCAGCCATGTCGACGACGCCGTCGTCAAGGGCGCCACCGTAGTCGCAGGCGGCAAGGCGCGCCCCGACCTCGGGCCCCTGTTCTACGAGCCGACCGTGCTGACCGGGGTTCCCGAGGACGCCGAGTGCTACCGCGACGAGACGTTCGGGCCGCTGGTCTCCATCTACCCCGTCGCCGACGTGGACGAGGCGATCGACCGCGCCAACGACACCGAATACGGCCTGAACGCCAGCGTGTGGGCAGGCACCAAGGCGGAGGGCGAGGCCATCGCCGCGCGGATCCACGCCGGCACCGTCAACGTCGACGAGGGGTACGCCCCGGCGTGGGGCAGCACCGGCGCGCCGATGGGCGGCATGGGAGTGTCCGGCGTCGGCCGCCGCCACGGCGACGACGGACTGCTCAAGTACACCGAACCGCAGACCATCGCGACCACCCGCATCCTCAACCTCGGCGGTCCGCGCGGATTGTCGCCGAAGGTGTGGGCCAAGATCATGCCGCCGTTCGTGAAGGCGCTGCAGTGGATCCCGGGACGGTAGCCGTGGACAGCGCGAGCATCCTGATCAACGTCCCGCCTGCGACCGTGTGGGATGTGGTCACCGACGTGGAAGGCATGGGCCGCTTCAGCCCCGAGAACACCGGGGCTCGGTGGCGGTCCGGCACCCCGGCGACGGTGGGGGCGCGGTTCGTCGGCGCCAACCGGCACGGGCCGGTGCGCTGGAAGACCCACTGCACCGTCGTGGACGTGATTCCGGAACAGAAGTTTTCGTTCGAGGCGGACGAGCCGAAGTCGCGGTGGACGTATCACCTCGAACCCTCCGGAACCGGCACCCGCGTCACGGAGACCCGGGAGATCTACGCGACGCCCGTCTGGTGGGTGCGGCTGGTGCAGAAGTCGAAGGTGCTGGGCAGCAACCGGGACCAGCTCATGCAGAATGGAATGCGGCAGACCCTCGAGCGCATGAAAGTTGCTCTCGAGGGCTGATTTTCACCCCTAGGGTGATGATTCGTCACCCTAGGGTGGCTGCCGACGCCGAGCCGAGGACGCCAGACTGGACGGTGCCCACACCTCTCGGAAGCGCCCCCCATGAATCCTTCGCCGACACCCGTCGACGCCGATCGGTCGTGTCCCGACGTCCGCCGCGAAGACGTCTGGTTCTCCTCCCGCGGACAGCGGCTCGCCGCCTGGTTGTACCACCGAGCGTCCGACACCTCGACGCCGACAGCATGTGTGGTGCTCGCCCACGGCTGGAGCGGAGTCCGCGAACAGCGTCTGGACGCCTTCGCGGAGCGGTTCGCCGCCGCGGGAATCGCGGCGCTGGTGTTCGACTACCGCTACTTCGGTGCCAGCGAGGGAGAGCCCCGGCAACTCCTCGACATCGACCGTCAGCTCGACGACTGGCAGAGCGCGATCTCCTACGTCCGGAGTCGCCCGGACCTCGACTCCGGCCGGGTCGCGCTCTGGGGGACGTCGCTGTCCGGCGGGCTGGTTCTGACGGCGGCCGCGCGGGACCGGCGGGTGGCCGCGGTCGTGTCGCAGGTCCCGTACGTCGACGGTCTGACGAACCTTCCGCGCCTCGGCGTGGCCGGACTGGGCCACATGGCCGTCGCCTACCTGCGAGACCGGTACGCCCAGTTGCGCCGTCGTCCGCCGTACATGTTCCCCGTCGTCGGTCCGCCGGGATCGTTCGCGGCCATGACCACGCCCGACGCGGAGGCCGGATATCACGGGATGGACCCGCCAGGGTCGACGTGGCGCAACGAAACCCCCGGGCGGGTGGCGTTGCAGGCGGCGCTGTACCGGCCGACGACGACGGTGAAGAAGATCGCGTGCCCGGTCTTCTTCGCCATCGCCGATCACGACGTCGTCACGTTCACCCGCAGTGCGCAGAAGGCCGCGGCCAGGACCCCCGGCGCCGAGGTGCACCTGTATCCGGGCGGTCATTTCGACCCTTACTTCGACGCCCTGTTCGAGCGGGTTGTCGCGGACGAGACCGAATTCCTCGTCCGTCACCTCGGTCCACCGGCGGGCTAGCCGACGGGCGGTCCGTCGCCGAGCCTGGCGCGTTAGCAATCGTCATGCTATTTTGCTAACGAATCAGTCGCGAAGGAGACCGCCATGACCACGCCCACCCCGAATCCCAAGTCCGCCAGCGCAAAGACGGAGATCTCGTCCGTCGGCTCGCAGTTCGTCGATGCCGCGAAGAAGGCGGGCAACCTGTCACTCGACGTATACGAGAAGGCCCTCGACAGCGGCCTCGACTTCCACACCACCCTCGGCGAAGCCAGCAGCTTCGAGTGGATCGGCACCGTCACCGGTGCTCAGGCCACGCTGGTGCGGAAGGTGAGCGGTGCGGCGACCTCGGCGGCTCGTGAACTGCTGAAGTAGGCCGGATGCCGGGGGCCGGTCAGTCGTCGACGTTCGAGTCGTCGCCCGCGGCCGGCCTTCCTCGCTTGCGCTTGCCGCGGGTGACCTCACGGAACGCCTCGTACATTTCCGTGAGGGCCTTGCGCTGTGCGTTCGTCAGGTCGGGGTCCCGATCGATCGCGGTGACGACCCCGGACACGGCTCGCGGTTCGTTCCGGACCTGCCCGAGCAGCATGTCGGTCGACATCTGCAGATGCTCGGCGATCGCGTCGAGGACGCGTTCGCTCGGCTCGCGGAGGTTGCGCTCGATCTGGGAGAGATAGGGATTGGAGATGCCGACCATCGCAGCGAACTGCCGCATCGGGAGCTCGGCCAGCTCCCGCTGTCGCCGGATCAATTCCCCCAGGGTGCGATAGCGTGCTTCCTCGTCGACCACTCCATCAGGTTAACCGGTGAGGAATCGCAGCAGTATCTCCGCGACGCAGACCGGACGGCTGCCGCCCGCCACGTCGAAGGTGAGGGCGATGGTGGCCTGATATCCGCCGGTGCACGGTTCGACGGCCACGAGGTCGGCGACCGCGCTGAGTGTCGAATCCACGGGAACGGGTGCCGGAAACCGCACCTTGTTCAGCCCGTAGTTGACGACCTGGTCGCAGTCGGAGACCTCGAAGATCTCCCACAGCAGGGGAACCGCGAGCGAGAGCGTGAGGTAACCGTGCGCGATCGTGGTGCCGAACGGTCCGGTCCGCGCACGATCGCGGTCGACGTGAATCCACTGGCGATCGTCGGTGGCCTCGGCGAAGGTGTCGATGCGATCCTGCGTGACCACGAACGTCCCGGACGAGCCCAGCCGGGTACCGACCAACGTCGGCAGTTCCGCCATCGTGACACTGCGTGCCGGTGTGTGGGTGGTGACACCCGTCGTCGAATTGGATGCGTTCATGGTCCCCCGTCGATGATGGGCGAATTTCTTCCGTCATCACCCTTGGAAATCGCACAGTAACGCACACTGCCCCGGTCGGGGAAGTGCTTCACGCGCATTGATCCCGCACCCTTCTCCGGAACGCCACGGTGTTGCATGCACGTGGCACGCGACCCGAAAAAAGTTACCGCTGAATGAATGTCGATCAGAAATGCGTCTCGTGTTTCCATTTTCGACACGGACGCCCACGCTGTCGAAAATGATCTTGCTCGAAATATTCATTACGCGCGAGTAACCATTCTTGGTGTTTATGCTCCGATCAACACAGGGACGAATCCCCGCGACGGGGGTGTCTGGTCCAGGTGCTGACAGAGGAGAACCGTTGACCAAGACTGCGGAGACGAAGATGGCACTCGTGACACCCGATGCCACCCCAGAAGGGGAGGGTCGCGCCGACGGGTTCGGTGCGCGGGACGCGGTGAGCGCATTGACGGGCGCCGTCGGGCAGGGCCGGGTGGTCCTGCGCGAGTCCCTCCGTTTCGGGCGCGAGCTGACGAAGATCGCGGTGGGCAGCTCGGATGTGGCGTCGGCCGAGGGCGATCGGCGATTCACCGACCAGGCGTGGACGAGCAATCCGTTCTACCGCCGCGTGCAGCAAACCTATCTCGCGTCCGTCGACGCGATCGACGGCGTCGTCGAGGAGTGGGGCCGACGGGTCGACCACCGCCACGCGCAGGAAGCGGCGTTCGCGTCCACCATCCTCACCAGCGCGCTCGCACCGACGAACTACCTGCTCACCAACCCGGCGGCCGTGAAAGAGGCCTTCGACACCGGCGGCATGAGCCTGGTGCGCGGCGCCCGCAACTACGTGTCCGACCTGCGCCGCAACGGCGGGATGCCGCAGATGGTCGATCCCGACGCCTTCACCGTCGGTGTCGATCTCGCCGTGACGCCGGGCGCCGTCGTCGCCCGCGACGAGGTCGCCGAGGTGCTGCAGTACACGCCGACCACGGAGACGGTGTACGAGCGGCCGGTGCTCGTGGTGCCGCCGCCGATCGGCCGCTACTACTTCCTCGACCTGCGCCCCGGACGCAGCTTCGTCGAGCACGCCGTCTCCCGCGGACTGCAGACGTTCATGCTGGCGTGGCGCAATCCAGAAGCAGAACAGGGAGATTGGGACCTCGACACATATGCGCAACGCGTGTCGGACGCGATCGACGAGGTTCGGGAGATCACCGGCAGCGACGACGTCAACGTGATCGGGTTCTGCGCCGGCGGTCTCATCACCACCACCCTGCTCAATCACCTCGCCGCGACCGGGGACACCCGTGTGCACAGCATGTCGTACGCCGTGACGATGCTCGACTTCGCGAACCCGGCGGGACTCGCAGCGTTCTCGGCACCGGGTCTGCTGAAGATGGTCAAGGGCCGGTCCCGGCGCAACGGCATCATCTCCGCCCGGGACATGGGCAGCGCCTTCACCTGGATGCGGCCGAACGATCTGGTCTTCAACTACCTGGTCAACAACTACCTGATGGGGCGGACGCCACCGGCCTTCGACATCCTCGCCTGGAACGCCGACGGCACCAACCTGCCCGGGGCGCTGCACGTCCAGTTCCTGGACATCTTCGAGGACAACACCCTGGCGACGCCGGACGCGATGACCGTACTGGGAACGCCCGTCGACCTCGGCCGGATCACCGTGCCCACCTTCGTGTCCGGCGCGATCGCCGACCACCTCACGGACTGGAAGAACTGCTACCGCACAACCCAGTTGCTGTCGGGTGACAGCAAGTTCGTGCTCAGCTTCTCCGGGCACATCGCCAGCCTCGTCAACCCGCCCGGCAACCCGAAGTCCCACTACTGGGAAGGCGGTGAGCCGGGACCCGATCCGCAGGCGTGGCTCGACGCGGCGACGAAGAAGACCGGGAGTTGGTGGGAACCGTGGGCCGACTGGGTCTCGGAGCGTGCCGGCGAGCGAATCGCCGCGAGTGCACGCCTGGGCAGCGACGAGCACACCGTCCTGGGCGACGCACCCGGTCTCTACGTGCGCGACCTGCTTCCGTCACCGAC
This sequence comes from Rhodococcus sp. NPDC056960, assembly GCF_042674125.1. Classification (NCBI taxonomy): domain Bacteria; kingdom Bacillati; phylum Actinomycetota; class Actinomycetes; order Mycobacteriales; family Nocardiaceae; genus Rhodococcus; species Rhodococcus sp. NPDC056960. The sequence continues at coordinate 44,893 of NZ_JBHURF010000041.1, forward strand.
CGCGTAGGAACTCGTCAGTCCACCCACCCGAGTATCGGAGCGGCCGCCGAAACTCGGGGGGGTGCAGGTGTCGAGCACCCTGCCGCCGGCGAGGCGTGAGATGCTCTAGCGGGTCACGGTGCCGAACTGTTCGCGCAGAACACCTTTGACCACCTTGCCGCTGGCGTTGCGGGGCAGTTGCGGCAGAATCTCGACGAACTTGGGCCGCTTGTAGCGGGCGACCCGGCCGTCGAGCCACTCCGCGAGCACCTCTACGTCGAGCGCCGTCCCGGCCCGCGGGACGACGACGGCGACGGGAACCTCGCCCCAGCGTTCGTCGGACCGCCCGATCACGGCGACGTCGACGATGTCCGGGTGGGCGGCCAGGGCATTCTCGACCTCGGCGCAGTAGATGTTCTCCCCGCCCGAGATGATCATGTCCTTCTTGCGATCCACCACGTACACGAAGCCCTCGGAGTCGACCCGCACGAGATCGCCGGAGTGGAACCAGCCGCCGTCGAACGCGTCGGCGGTGGCCTCCGGGTTCCGCCAGTACCCCTCCATGAGTCCCGGTCCGCGGTAGACGATCTCACCGATCTCGCCGGGGGCGACGTCGTTCATCGCCTCGTCGACCACGCGCATCGCCACGGTGTCGATCGGTTTCCCGACCGACCCGATCTTGCGCACGGCGTCCTTGCCGTCGAGAACGCAGGTCACGGGCGACATCTCGGTCTGGCCGAAGAACGCGACGATCGCGGCGTCGGGGAAGGCGGCGTACAGGCGGTCGAGCAGGGTGGGGGTGGCCGGCGCGGCGCCCCATCCCAGCACCCGCAGCGCCAGGTCCCGGCCGCCCGCGCCGATGCCGTCGAGGATGGCCTGCCACTGGGTGGGGACCATGAACACGCTGGTCACCCGCTCCCGCTCGAGCGAGTCGAGCACGTCGGTCGCGTCGAACGCGCCCGTCGGGTGGATCACGACGGTGGCGCCGATCAGGAGGAACGGCCCGACACTGCCGAGGGCGGCGATGTGGAACAGCGGCGACGACACGAGGTTGACCTCGGACTCGGTGTCGAACAGTCGCCACCCGCGGATGAGGGTCAGCGCCTGTGCCTGGAGATTGAGATGCGACAGCACCGCGCCTTTGGGGCGTCCGGTGGTGCCGGAGGTGTACATAATGGCGGCGGGGGAGTCTTCCGCCACGTCCGCGATGGGAAGTCCGGGATCGGCGGCACGCAGCAGTGTCTCGAGCGCGACGTCGTCGGCGGCGTCCCCGACCACCAGGACCGGCACCGTGCCGTCGACCTCGGCGGCGAGGTCGACGAGCGAATCCTCGACGACCACCACGGTGGCGTCGCTGTCGGCGACGATGAACCGCACCTCGCCGGGACTGAGCCGGAAATTGACCGGAACGGCGATCGCGCCGAGGCGATTGGCGGCCAGCATCACCTCGAGGAACTCCGGGCGGTTGGTCAGCAGCAGCACCACCCGGTCGCCGGGGCCGACACCGCGGGCGGCGAGGACCGCGGCCGTCCGGGCGCTGCGGTCCTCGAGCTCACGCCACGTGGTCGAGGCGCCCCGGAACCGCAACGCCACCGCATCGGGTTTCGCGAAGGCGTGCCGGGCAACATGATTGGCCCAGTGTGCGCGCCGGGACGCGAACGGTTGCGCGTGTGACGCCGCCGACATCGGGGCGCTCATCCCCGGCCGAACACTGCGGGCCGCTTCTCCAGGAACGCCGCGACGCCCTCCCGGTAGTCCTCGGCGGCGAGGAGTTCGAGTTGCCCCGTGCGTTCACGGTCGAATGCGTTGTCGAGTTCGATGAGGGTCGCGTCGTTGACGGCGTCCTTGGTGAGGTGGAACGCCTCCGACGGTCCGTCGGCGAGGCGGCGGGTGAGCGCGGCGACGGATGCGGCGAACTCGTCGTCGGAGAACACGTCGGCGATCAACCCGGACGCGAGTGCCTCACGAGCGGGGAGTCGTTCGGCCAGCAGCGCCAGCCGCAGTGCACGGGCGCGACCGACCGACGCCGCGACGAGCGCGGTGGCGCCGCCGTCCGGCATCAGGCCCACCTTCGCGAACGCGAGCAGGAAGTAGCTCGATTCGGTGGCGACGGTGAGGTCGCAGGCCAGCGCGAGGGAGACGCCGACTCCGGCGGCGGGACCGTTGACCGCGCCGATCACGGGTCGCGGGAACGCGCGGATCGCGGCGGCGGTGCGGTTCGCCGCATCGATGGTCGCGGAGTCCGGCGGCCCGGAAATGTTCTCACCACCCAGGTCCGCGCCCGTGCAGAAGGCACGGCCGGTGCCGGTGAGGATTGCGACGCGGACCGCGGCGTCGCCCGCGTACTTGTCGAAACTGTCGGCGACGGCGTCGAGGGTTTCGGTGGTGACCGCGTTCATGCGGGTGGGACGGTTCAGCGTGACGCGCAGGACGCCGTCGTCGACGGTCGTGTCCACGCCGGGAAGGTCGGAACTCATGAGGATCCTTTGTCAGGAAGGGCGGACGGAAAGGGCGATCTTGCCGGTGGCGGACCGGGTTTCGAGTGTTCGCAGAGCGTCGCCGGCGTGTTCGAACGAGTAGGTGGTCGGTTCGGCGATCCGGAGTGCGCCCGACTCGAGGAGCGGGCCCAGCGTCGACCACTGCCGGGCCGTGTAACCGGGGTGGGTGCGCACGTACTCACCCCAGCCGGCGCCGAGGACCGAGATGTTACGCAGCAGAAGCCGATTGACCTTGACGGTGGGGATCTCGCCGCCGGTGAAACCGAGGACCACGAGCCGGCCGTTGGGTGCGAGGCTCCGCAGACTGTCGGTGAAGCGATCGCCGCCCACCGGGTCGAGGATGATGTCGACCCCGCGGCCGCCGGTGAGGTCGCGGACCCGGTCCTTCCAGCCGTCCATGAGGACGTGAGTCGCGCGGTGGGACCTCGCGATCTCGGCCTTCTCCTCGGTGCTGACGACGGCGATCGTCTCGAGACCCAGCGCGGCGGCCACCTGCAGCGCGGCGACTCCGACACCGCCGGCGGCGCCGTGCACCAGCACGGTCTCACCGGCGCGGTACCGGGCGCGTTCGTCGAGCGCGAAGTGCACGGTGAGGTAGTTCATCAGGAAACCGGCGCCGGCCTCGAGGGACACCGAGTCGGGGAGCGGGAACACCGAGTCCGGTTTCACCGCGACGGTCTGCTGCCACGCGCCGTCCGTCGCGAGGACGGCCACCCGCTGACCGGCGGAGATGCCGCTGCCCGCGGGTGCGCTGCGCACGATTCCGGCGCCCTCGACGCCGAGCACGAACGGCAGTTCGCGGACCAGCTGGTAGCTGCCGGTGGTCTGCAGCAGATCAGGGAACGACACACCGGCGGCGTGGAGGTCGACGACCACGAGACCGGTTCCGTCGGGTTCGTCGATCTCGACGAGCTGCACTCCGGCAGGGCCGGACACTGCGGTCAATTGCTGGGCATACACGTGGTGATCTCCTCCGTCGGTCCCTGACTATCCATACCAGACGCTACTGAACGGGCGCTAGATAAAGTCGGCCATTGACCGTGTCGGCGGCGGCGTGGTACTAACTTTAACGAGCGATCAGTAATCAGGCCGAGTCGGAGGATGAGACGTGCCAGAACATACGGAGACGACGGAGGCAGCCGCACTGTGGGAGCGGCGCGGAGGCATCGGCATCATCACGCTGAACCGTCCCAAGGCGCTCAACGCGGTGAACGGTGCGTTGTCGACCGCAGTCGGCAATCTGCTCGAGCAGGCCGAGAACGACCCCGACGTGCGGGTGGTCGTCGTGACCGGATCGGGCCGCGCCTTCTGCGCCGGCGCCGACCTCAAGGCCCTCGCCACCGGGCAGAACCTCACCGCGGACGGCCACCCCGAATGGGGATTCGCCGGCTACGCGCAGCACTGGATCAGTAAGCCGACCATCGCCGCGGTCAACGGATTCGCCCTGGGCGGCGGCACCGAACTCGTCCTCGCCAGCGACCTCGCGGTCGTGGACGAGGAGGCGAAACTCGGGTTGCCCGAGGTCAAGCGCGGACTCTTCGCCGCCGCGGGCGGGGTGATCCGCCTGCAGCAGCAGATTCCCAAGAAGGTCGCGTTGGAGATCGCGTTGACCGGTGAGCCGATCACGGCCGCGCAGGGGAAGGAACTGGGCCTCGTCAACCGGGTCGCGCCATCCGGCACCGCGTTGGCCGTCGCACTCGAACTCGCCGAGCAGATCGCGGCGAACGCCCCGCTGTCGGTGCGCGAATCGAAGGCCATGATCCACCGCACCGCCACCGAGCCCGACTGGGAAGACGGTGCATGGGCGGCGAACACCGCCGCATTCAAGACCGTCTTCTCCAGTGCAGACGCCAAAGAAGGGCCGACGGCGTTCGCCGAGAAGCGCGAACCGGTCTGGCAAGGCCGCTGACCCGTGAGTACTTCTTAACCGCGGGCGGTTGACAAGTACTCACGGGCGGCGTAGCCGCACACACATAATCGAAAGGGAACATCATGACCAACGCTGTCATCGTGGACGTCGTCCGCCTCGCCTCCGGTAAGGGCAAGCCGGGCGGTGCGCTGTCCGGCACGCACCCGGTGGAACTGCTCGCGCACGTGCTGCGCAGCATCGTCGAACGCAACGGCATCGACCCCGCACAGGTCGACGACGTCATCGGCGGGTGCGTTCAGCAGGTCGGCGAGCAGGCCCTCAACATCTCCCGGACGGCGCTGCTGGCGGCCGGATTCCCGGAGTCGGTGCCGGCCACCACCGTCGACCGTCAGTGCGGTTCGAGCCAGCAGGCGGCACACTTCGCCGCGCAGGGCGTGATCGCCGGCGCCTACGACATGGTCATCGCCTGCGGTGTGGAGTCGATGTCCCGCATCCCGATGGGCACCTCGCCGATGGGCCAGGACGCGTCCGGCCCGAGCATCGCCGCCCGCTATCCCGAAGGCCTTGTCAACCAGGGCATCTCGGCGGAACTGATCGCCGCGAAGTGGAAGTTCGACCGCGACACCCTCGACAGTTTCTCCGCGCAGTCGCACCAGCGCGCCGCCGACGCCCTGTCGAAGGGGTTGTTCGACAAGGAGATCGTCCCGATCTCGGTCACCAACGCTGCCGGTGAGACGGTGACGCACACGGTCGACGAGACGGTGCGCGCCTCCACCACCGCCGAGGGACTGTCGGGCCTGAAGTCCTCGTTCTACTCCGAGAAGTACGCGGCCCGGTTCCCGGAGGCGCAGTGGCACATCACCCCGGGCAACTCGTCGCCGCTGACCGACGGCGCGTCCGCGGCGCTGATCATGAGCGAGGAGATGGCGTCGAAGCTGGGTCTGACCCCGCGGGCCCGGTTCCACTCGTTCGCCGTGGCCGGTGACGACCCGGTCTTCATGCTCACCGCGCCGATCCCGGCGACGAAGAAGATCCTCGCCAAGTCGGGGCTGAGCATCGACGACATCGACGCATACGAGGTCAACGAGGCGTTCGCACCGGTGCCGCTGGCGTGGGCGCACGAGTTCGGCGCCGACCCGGCCAAGCTCAACCCGTGGGGCGGTGCCATCGCGCTGGGCCACGCGCTCGGCTCGTCGGGCACCCGACTGCTGAGCACCCTGGTGAACAACCTGGAGGCCACCGGCGGACGCTACGGCCTGCAGACGATGTGCGAGGGCGCGGGCATGGCCAACGCCACCATCATCGAACGCATCTGACACCCACACTCGAAAAAGACTGTCTTCGAAAGGTATACACATGATCGTCAACGACAGCGTCGCCCTCGTCACCGGTGGCGCCTCGGGCCTCGGCCTGGCCACCACCAAGGCCCTGCTCGCCGACGGCGCCAGCGTCGTCATCGTCGACCTGCCCTCGTCCAACGGTGAGACCGTCGCCAAGGAACTCGGCGACCGCGTCCGCTTCGCCGCGGGCGACGTCACCAGCGAGGCCGACGTGGCCGCCGCGCTCGACGTCGCGGAGTCCCTCGGACCGCTGCGGGTCGCCGTGAACTGCGCCGGCATCGGCAACGCCATCAAGACCGTCAGCAAGAACGGTGCGTTCCCGCTGGCCGACTTCACCAAGATCGTCACCGTCAACCTGATCGGCACGTTCAACGTGATCCGTCTTGCCGCCGAGCGCATCTCGAAGAACGAGCCGATCGACGGCGAGCGCGGCGTCATCATCAACACCGCCTCCGTCGCCGCCTACGAGGGCCAGATCGGTCAGGCCGCGTACTCCGCGTCCAAGGGCGGCGTCGTCGGCATGACCCTGCCGATCGCCCGCGACCTCGCGTCGCTGCTGATCCGCGTCAACACGATCGCGCCCGGCCTGTTCAAGACGCCGCTGCTCGGCTCCCTGCCGGAGGCCGCCCAGCAGTCCCTCGGTGGCCAGGTGCCGCACCCCTCGCGTCTCGGTGACCCGTCCGAGTACGGTGCACTCGCCGCGCACATCGTGTCGAACCCGATGCTCAACGGCGAGACCATCCGTCTCGACGGCGCCATCCGCATGGCACCGCGCTGATCGGCGACCTGTGACTCTGCACGAGGACGGGCCGACGACCACGGAATCGGCATACGCCGACTGGCGGAATTTCGAGGCCCTGCCGCTGACGCCCATCCTCGAGCAGGCGCTGGAACTGTTCAACGAGAACGGCTACCACGGCACGACGGTGCGTCAGATCGCCCGTCGTGTCGGGGTGACCGTCCCCGCCCTGTACTACCACCACGAGAGCAAGGAAGCCGTTCTCGTGGCGCTGTTCGAACTGCAGATGCGCGAGCTGAACGAGCGCGCCGAGGCGGCCGCCCGCGACGCCGGCGACGACGTGGTGGCGCAATTCGTCAACGTCGTCGAGGCGATCGTCCTGTACATGACGCACCGGGTGCGGCACGTCTCCCTCGACACCGAGTTGCGGCACGTCTCGGCCGACAGCCGCAGTCGCTACGCCGCGACCCGAAAGCGGCTCGAGCTGATGATGATCGACCTCGTCGGCGACGGCGTCCACCGCGACGTGTTCCACAGCCGGAACGTCCCCGAGACCGTGCGCGCTCTCCTCGGGATGTTCCAGTCGATTCCGCGGTGGTACCAGCTCGGCGGGGCGCTGACCCCCGGGCAAGTCGCCGAACGCTACGTCGACATCGCCCTCCACACCGTCGGGTACCTACCCGCTCACTGACTGTTGCCCCAGAGGAGCCGTCCCATGCTCTCCACAGCGTTCACCCAGACCTTCGGCGTCCGCCACCCGATCGTGCAAGGCGGCATGCAGTGGGTCGGTCGCGCCGAACTCGTCGCCGCCGTCGCCAACGCCGGTGCGCTCGGCCTGATCACCGCACTGACCCAGCCCACCCCCGAGGACCTCGCCAAGGAGATCGCCCGCACCCGCGAGCTCACCGATCAGCCCTTCGGCGTGAACCTGACGATCCTGCCGGCGATCACACCGCCCCCGTACGAGGAGTACCGGCAGGTCATCATCGAGTCCGGCGTCAAGATCGTCGAGACGGCCGGCTCCAACCCCGCGCCGCACCTGCCCGACTTCCACGCCGCCGGCGTGAAGGTGCTGCACAAGTGCACCAGCGTGCGGCACGCGATCAAGGCCCAGGACAGCGGCGTCGACGGCATCAGCATCGACGGCTTCGAATGCGCCGGACACCCCGGCGAGGACGACATCCCCGGCCTGGTGCTCATCGCGGCCGCCGCCGAGCAGATCACCATCCCGATGGTCGCGTCGGGCGGGTTCGCGGACGGACGCGGGCTGGTCGCGGCGCTGGCGCTCGGCGCCGACGGCATCAACATGGGTACCCGCTTCATGTGCACCGCCGAATCGCCGATTCACCAGAACATCAAGGAAGCCATCGTCGCCGGCACGGAGACCGACACCGAGTTGATCTTCCGGCCGCTGCGCAACACGGCGCGGGTCGCGAGCAACACCGTCAGCCGCGAGGTGGTGGAAATCCTCGATCGGGGCGGCAAGTTCGAGGACGTCCGCGACCTCGTCGCCGGTGCCCGCGGGCGCACGGTGTTCGAGAACGGCGACCCCGACGCGGGCATCTGGACCGTCGGCACCGTCCAGGGCCTCATCCACGACATCCCCACGGCCGGTGAACTCGTCGAACGCATCGTCGGCGAGGCGGAGGCGCTGATCGCAGAACGTCTCGCCGGCCTGACCGTGCCCGTCAGCGCGTGACCCTTCGGTAGGAGAGAAACCATGCAGCGCAACATCTTCGAACAGGATCACGAAGCGTATCGGGACACGGTGCGCGAGTTCCTCGCCCGCGAGATCGAGCCGAACTACGAACAGTGGGAAGCCGACCGGCTGATCGACCGCTCGGCGTGGCTGGCGGCCGGAAAGTCCGGGATCGTCGGGCTCGCCGTGCCGGAGGAGTTCGGCGGCTCCGGCGTCACCGACTTCCGATTCCGGTACGTCGTCGCCGAGGAGATCGCGCGGACCGCGACGACGTCGTTCGGGTCCGGGCTCAGCGTGCACGACGACATCGTCATCCCGTACATCGTGGGGCTCGGAACCGCCGAGCAGAAGCAGCGGTGGCTGCCCGGCATGGCGGCCGGCGAGGTGATCGGCGCGATCGCGATGACCGAACCCGGCACCGGAAGCGACCTGCAGGGCATCAAGACCACGGCGGTGCGGGACGGCGACGAGTGGGTGATCAATGGTCAGAAGACGTTCATCACCAACGGCATTCACTCCGACCTGATCATCGTCGTCGCGCGCACCGACCCGAACGCCGGGTCCAAGGGATTCTCGCTCCTCATCGTGGAGCGGGGTATGCCGGGCTTCAGCCGGGGCCGCAAGCTGCACAAGGTCGGTCTCGCCGGCCAGGACACGGCCGAGCTCGTGTTCGAGGACGTCCGGGTGCCCGCGGCCAATCTGCTCGGCACCGAGGGGCGAGGCTTCGTCCATCTCATGGAAAACCTGCCTCTCGAACGTATTTCGATCGCGGTCAACGCGATCGCCGCGGCGAAGGCCGCATACCGGTGGACCCGGGACTACGTGTTCGAGCGGAAGGCGTTCGGCAAGCCGATCGGCGATCTGCAGAACACGCGGTTCGCGTTGGCGGAGATGCTCACCGAGATCGAGGTGACCGAATCGCACATCGACCGGTGCGTACTCGCCTTGAACGCGGACGAACTCACCGCCGTCGACGCGTCCAAGGCGAAGTGGTGGGCCAGTGAGCTGCAGAAGCGCGTCGTCGACCGCTGCGTCCAGTTGCACGGCGGCTACGGCTACATGATGGAGTACCCCATCGGCCGCGCCTACGTCGACAGTCGCATCCAGACCATCTACGGCGGAACCACCGAGATCATGAAGGAAATCATCGGTCGCGACATCGCGGCAGGGTAGGCGGCTCCGCCGCCCGTGCGCCTTTTTGGTAGCTGGAACAACCAGAAAGGCGCACGGGCGCGAAGCGCCTACCCCAGGGACGACTTCGCGTCGGCGTACTCGCGGCTGAGGCGTTCGACGATGTCCGCGACGGGGACGACCGCGTCGACGGCGCCGATGCCCTGCCCGGCGCCCCAGATGTCGCGCCACGGCTTGGCTTCCGACTTCGCCGCGGTGTCGGCGTCCTCACCGACGCCGAAGTCCATGGCGGACGGGTCGGACACGGCGAGGTTGTGCGGGTCGAGTCCGGCGGCCTCGATGCTGCCGCGCAGGTAGTTGCCGTGCACGCCGGTGAACAGGTTGGAGTAGACGATGTCGGAGGCGGTGGAGTCGACGATCATCTGCTTGTAGCCCTGATCGGCGTTGGCCTCTTCGGTGGCGATGAACGCGGAGCCGATGTAGGCGAGGTCGGCGCCGGCGGCGCGGGCGGCGAGGACGGAGCGGCCGTGCGCGATCGAGCCCGACAGCAGCAGGGGGCCGTCGAACCATTCGCGGATCTCCTGGATCAACGCGAACGGGGACAGGGTGCCCGCGTGCCCGCCCGCACCGGCGGCGACGGCGATGAGCCCGTCGGCGCCCTTCTCGACGGCCTTCTTCGCGAACTTGTTGTTGATGACGTCGTGGAGGACGATGCCGCCGTAGGAGTGGACGGCGTCGTTGACGTCGGCGCGGGCGCCGAGGGAGGTGATGACGATGGGCACCTGGAATTCGACGATGGTGGCGAGGTCCTCGTCGAGGCGGTCGTTGCTCTTGTGGACGATCAGGTTGACCGCGTAAGGGGCGGACGGGGTCTCGGGGTTGTTGGCGTCGTGCTTGGCGAGTTCCTCGGTGATCCGGGTGAGCCACTCGCGCAGGACGGGCTGCGGTCGCGCGTTGAGGGAGGGGAACGACCCGACGATGCCGGCGGTCGACTGGGCGATCACCAGGTCGGGTCCGGAGACGATGAACATCGGCGACGCGACCACGGGCAGGCGAAGCCGGTCTTGCAGAATGGGGGGCAGGCTCATGAATTTCTCCTCGGTGCGGTATCTGATTGCAATGCAGTGCTTTACGACTGGGAAAGCTGGGCGGCCATCCGGGGAATGAGCGCCTGCAGGCCTTTCACGGGTCGAATCATCACCTTGAACGACGTGATCTGGTCGCGGTCGTTCCAGTGGATCAGATCGACGCCGTTGACGTGGATGCCGTCGAGTTCGGTGGCGAATTCCAGCACCGCCGAACGGTCGCCGTACCACTCCTCGACGTACCGGAACCCGGTGCCGTCGAAGACGGTGAGGGCGGCGCCGAGGTACGCCAGGACCTTCGACTTGCCTTCCTGCGGAGTGAAGACCGCGGGGGACGAGAACACGGCGTCGTCGGCGACCAGGGCGTCCAGGGCGGCGAGGTCGCGGTTGTCGACGACGCGGTGCCACGCTTCGACGACGTCGGGGCGCGCCGGTGTCGGGGCGGTCATCCGCGGAACGCCGGGGCCGGGAGGTCGTCGCCGAACACGTCCGGCAGGTCGTCGCGCACGCTGTCGGGGAAGACGGCGGGCCGCTTCTCGAGGAAAGCGGTGATGCCCTCCTTCGCATCGGGACCGATGCCGCGGATGTTGAGCCCTCGGGTCTCGACGCGGTGCGCGATCA